>NZ_JBXUHE010000010.1:0-171237 GCF_057180585.1 Actinomycetospora sp. 2LY8.5 | reverse complement strand
CAGCCGAGGCGCCCCTCGGTCCTACTCGGTCCTGCTCGGTTCTCCGGCGACCGTGCTACAGGTCGCCCAGCTCGCGCAGCTCGTCGTCGGTGAACAGCCGCGAGCGGATGATGAAGCGGACGCCCTCGGGCGCCTCCACCGAGAACCCGCTGCCGCGGCCCTTCACCACGTCGACGGTGAGGTGCGTGTGCTTCCAGTACTCGAACTGCGAGGCGGACATGTAGAAGCCGATGGGCTTCTCCAGGCCCTCCACCGACAGGTCACCGAGGTGCACGTCCTGGCCCCCGATCTTGAAGTCCCCGTCCGGGTAGCACATCGGGGCACTGCCGTCGCAGCACCCGCCGGACTGGTGGAACATCAGGGGACCGTGGATGTCGGTGAGCGTGACCAGGAGCTCGGAGGCCTGCGGGGACAGGGCGACGCGACCCGTTCCCGACCCCGGCACCTCCGGCACCTGTTCGGTGACGTCGGTGCTCGTACTGATCTGGGTCATGGTGACCACCTCCTCCTGTGAGGGAACCCGCGGACCGATCAGAAGAATCCCAGGGCGTTGTCCGAGTAGCTCTGGAGGATGTTCTTGGTCTGCTGGTAGTGGTCCAGCATCATCTTGTGGTTCTCGCGGCCGATGCCGGACTGCTTGTACCCGCCGAAGGCCGCGTGGGCCGGGTAGGCGTGGTAGTTGTTCACCCAGACACGGCCGGCCTGGATCTCGCGGCCCGCGCGGTACGCCACGTTCGCGTCGCGCGACCACACGCCGGCACCGAGGCCGTAGAGCGTGTCGTTGGCGATCTTCATGGCGTCGGCGTAGTCGTTGAAGCGGGTCACCGACAGCACCGGGCCGAAGATCTCCTCCTGGAAGATCCGCATCGAGTTGTTGCCCTCGAACACGGTCGGCGTGACGTAGTAGCCGCCCGAGAGGTCGCCACCGAGGTCGGCGCGCTCGCCGCCGGTGAGGACCTTGGCGCCCTCCTGACGGCCGATGTCGATGTAGGACAGGATCTTCTCGAGCTGGTCGTTCGAGGCCTGCGCGCCCATCGTCGTGTCGGTGTCGAGCGGGTTGCCCAGCTTGACCTGCTCGGCCCGCTTGACACCCTGCGCCACGAACTCGTCGTAGATGCCGCCCTGGACGAGGGCACGCGACGGGCAGGTGCAGACCTCGCCCTGGTTGAGGGCGAACATCGCGAAGCCCTCGAGCGCCTTGTCGTAGAAGGCGTCCTGCTGCGAGGCGACGTCGTCGAAGAAGATGTTCGGGCTCTTGCCGCCGAGCTCGAGCGTGACCGGGATGAGGTTCTCCGAGGCGTACTGGGAGATCAGGCGCCCGGTCGTGGTCTCGCCGGTGAAGGCGATCTTGCGGATGCGCGGGGACGACGCGAGCGGCTTGCCCGCCTCGACGCCGAAGCCGTTGACGATGTTCAGCACGCCGGGCGGGAGCAGGTCGCCGATCACGTCGATGAGGACGTGGATCGAGGCCGGGGTCTGCTCGGCCGGCTTGAGGACGACCGCGTTGCCGGCGGCGATGGCCGGGGCCAGCTTCCACACCGCCATGAGGATCGGGAAGTTCCACGGGATGATCTGGCCGACCACGCCCAGCGGCTCGTGGAAGTGGTAGGCGACCGTGTCCTCGTCGATCTGCGAGAGGTGGCCCTCCTGCGCGCGGATCGCCCCCGCGAAGTAGCGCAGGTGGTCGACGGCGAGCGGGATGTCGGCGACGAGGGTCTCGCGGACCGCCTTGCCGTTCTCCCAGCTCTCGGCGACCGCGATCTTCTCGAGGTTGGCCTCGACCCGGTCCGCCATCTTGTTGAGGATGTTGGCGCGCTCGGTCGTGGAGGTCTTCCCCCACGCGGGCGCCGCGGCGTGGGCCGCATCCAGGGCCTTCTCGACGTCCTCGGCCGTGCCGCGGGCCACCTCGGTGAACGTCTGACCCGTCTGCGGGGTCGGGTTCTCGAAGTACTGACCCTTCACCGGCGCGACGTACTCGCCGCCGATGTAGTGGTCGTAGCGGGGCTTGAACGAGACGACGCTGTCCGCCGACCCCGGTGCCGCGTAGATGGCCATCGGTGTTTTCCCTCCACGTTGTGGGATTCTGCGCTGTGGGACTACGTGACCGCGGACACTAGGCATGGGAGGGTTGCACCGGCGTTGCAACGCATTTGCGGCGTTGCCCTTGCCACCGAGCCGCGCGCGAGGGTTTGATGAAGGGTTGCCTAACCCGGCAGGATGCAGGACCATTCTGAGGGAGGGGGCTTCCGCGTCCCCGGGCGAGGAGCATTCGGTGCCGGACGGCGCCGAACCGCCCGTCATGGTCCAGCGCAGGGGGCGCCGATGCCGGAGAGTCAGCCCGGCGCGCGCGGGACGACCCGCCTGAGGGTTCCCGGAACGCTGTCGACCCCGCTCGAGCCCTCCGACCCGCTCGAGCGCGCCCGGCTGCTCGAACGCATCCGCGACGCCGTGCTCTCCGGCTCAGCGAGCCCCGCCTCGCCCCGTGACGTGGTCTCCGCCTCGTGGCAGCGCTCGCTGGACGCCCACGTCGACCCCGAGCGCGGGCGCCCCCGCCACGTCTACGAGAGCGACGAGCTCCGCGACGTCCGCGGTGGACACCTGCTCGCCCCGGTGCTCCCGCTGCTGCGGCGCACGCTGCTCGACGTCGCCGACGACGCCGTGCACATGATGATCGTGACCGACGTGCGCGGGCACATCCTCTGGCGCGAGGGCAACACCGACGTGCTGCGTCGCGCCGACAACTTCGAGCTCGTCGAGGGCACGCGCTGGAGTGAGGACTCGGTCGGCACCAACGCGATGGGCACCGCGCTGGCGTCGGGCAACGCCGTACAGATCCACTCCGCCGAGCACCTCGTGAAGCTCTACCACTCGTGGACCTGCGCAGCGGCCCCGATCCACGACCCCGACACCGGCGAGGTCGTGGCGGCCATCGACCTCACCGGACCGCTGCAGACGTTCCACCCCAGCACGCTGGCCCTGGTCAAGGCGGCCGCGGAGCTCGCCGAGGTCCACCTCCAGGCGCGCCTGGTCGAACGCGACGAGCGCCTGCGCCACCGCAACCAGCCGCACCTCGAAGGCCTGCACGGCGCCCCCGGCGCGCTGCTCGCCCCGGGCGGGCGCGTCATCACCGCCCAGTCGGCCGACTGGCTGCCCGAGCGCCTGACGATCCCCGACGGCGGCGGGCGGGTCGATCTCGGCGAGCGCGGCGAGGGCGTCATCGAGCCGCTCGCCGAGGGCTGGCTGCTGCGCGTGGCCCCGCGATCCTCGTCCGGGCCGACGCTGTCGCTGCCCTTCCTCGGGGCCGAGCGCCCGGTCGCCCGCCTCGACGGGCGCCCGGTGCGCCTGAGCCTGCGGCACGCCGAGATGCTCGTCGTGCTGGCCCTGCACCCCGACGGGCTCACCGCCGACGGTCTCGCCCAGGCGCTCTACGGCGACGCCGGCAACCCCGTGACGGTGCGCTCCGAGGTGCACCGCCTGCGTCACGCGCTCGGTACCTCGATCATCAGCACCCAGCCCTATCGGCTGCGCGCCCGCGTCGACGCCGACTTCCTGGACGTCCGCACCGCCCTGCGCGACCGCCGCCTGCCCCCGCCCGCGGTGCTGCGTCGCGGCGCGCTGCTGCCGGCATCCGACGCCCCCGGGGTGCGCGAGGAGCGCGACCACCTCGAGGTGGCCGTCCGCAGCGCGGTGCTGCGCCGCGGCGACGTCGAGGCGCTCTGGGCGCTCGCGCACACCCACGTCGGCGGCGGCGACCCCGAGGTCGCCGAGCGCCTGCACCTGCTGCTGCCCGACGGCGACCCCCGCCGCGACGAGCTCGGCGCGCCCGCCTCCTGAGGGGCCCGTCGCTATCGCGAGCGACCAGGGTCAGGAGTGGCGCGGCGGGCCGAGCGCTCGTCGCGCCGCTCGCGCCAGCGCCGGTGCACCGTGCGCAGGCCCAGCAGCGTCAGGTCGGGGACGTGCTCGGTGACCGTCACGCACTCGTCGACGACCACCGGCGCGAGCCCGCCCGACGCGACGACCGCGACCGGGGCGCGACCCTCGGGGTCGCGGGCGGCGATCTCGCGGCTGACGCGGGCGACGAGGCCGTCGACCTGCGCGGCGGCCCCGAGGACGAGCCCGGCCTGCATGCTCTCGACCGTGTTGCGCCCGAGCACCGAGCGCGGCACGACGAGCTCGACCGGGCGCAGCGCCGCCGCGCGCACGGCCAGGGCCTCGGCGGACACCGCGACGCCCGCCGCGATCGCCCCGCCGAGGAACTCGCCGCGCGCCGACACCCCGTCCACCGTCGTCGACGTCCCGAAGGTGACGACGACGCAGGGCCCGCCACGGCGCTCGAACGCCGCGAGGACCTGGACGACGCGGTCGGCGCCGACCTCCTTGGGGTTGTCGACGAGCAGCGGGACGCCGGTGCGCACACCGGGCTCGACGAGCAGGTGATCGAGCCCGGCGAAGTGCCGGGTGACCATGCCGCGCAGCTCGCGCAGCAGCGCCGGCACCGTCGACAGCGCGGCCACGGACGTCACGTCGGCGACCCGTGTCCCGAGGACACCCCGCACGAGCAGCGCCATCTCGTCGCCGGTGGCCCGGGGCTCGGTGCGCAGGCGGGCGTCCCAGACCGCGGGCCCGTCGTCGGGGTAGAGAGCGAGCGCGGTCTGGGTGTTGCCGACGTCGATGCAGAGCAGCACAGGTGGGTCTCGGGGGGCCGCGTGCTCAGTGGTCGGTGGAGAGCAGCGCGTCGAGCCGGCGGGCGTCGGTGGTCTCCGAGCCGTCGCGACGCCGACGTCCCCCGGCCGGTTGCGGCTCGGCACCCGGACCGCCGCCGACCAGGGTCATCGCCGGGCCCGCGGCCGCCCCGTGGCGCCGCGCCGGGCGGGCCCCCTGGGCCTCCGCACCGGGACGCAGCAGCGACGTGGTCGGCGCGGCGTCGGGCACGTGGGTCGGGTCGGCGCCGCGGTCGAGGACCCGGTTGGCGTCGTCGACGAACACCACCCGCGGCTGGTAGGCGCGGGCCTCGGCGTCGTCCATCACCCCGTAGGAGATGAGGATGACGAGGTCGCCGGGCGAGACGAGGTGCGCGGCGGCCCCGTTGATCCCGATGACGCCGGAGCCGGCGGGACCGGTGATCACGTAGGTCTCGAGGCGCGCCCCGTTGGTGACGTCGACGATCGCGACCTGCTCGCCGGGCAGCAGGTCGGCGGCCCGCATGAGGTCCTCGTCGACGGTCACCGACCCCACGTAGTGCAGGTTCGCGTCGGTCACCGTCGCACGGTGGATCTTGGACTTCAGCATCGTGCGCTGCACGTCAGACTCTCCTCACGAGGGACACCGCGACGTTGTCGATCAGGCGGGTACGGCCGGCCCGGGCGGCGACCAGGAGCCGCGCCGGACCGATGTCAGGGGTGGGACCGAGGTCCTCGTCGCGCAGCTCGAGGTAGTCGACCCGCAGGCTCGGCTCGGTGGCCAGGACCTCGCGGGCGGCGTCGAGGACGGCCTGCGGGCCCTGCTCGCCGGCGTACTGGCCGGCCGACAGTGCCGCGGACAGGGCCACCGCGGCGTCCCGCTCGTCGGCGGACAGGTAGGCGTTGCGGCTCGAGAGCGCCATGCCGTCGGGCTCGCGGACGGTGGGGACGCCGACGATGTGGATGTCGATGTCGAGGTCGCGCGCCATGCGGCGGATCAGCGTGAGCTGCTGGTAGTCCTTCTCACCGAAGAACGCGACGTCGGCGACGGTGATCGCGAAGAGCTTGTTGACCACCGTGAGCACCCCGGCGAAGTGCCCGGGACGGACCGCACCCTCCAGCTCGCCGCCGAGGGGGCCGGGGTCGATGGAGGTCGCGCTCTGCCACCTCTCGTGGCCTCCCGGATACATGTCCTCGACCGACGGCGCGAAGACCAGCTCGACGCCCTCCTCGCGGCAGATCTCGAGGTCGGCCTCGAAGGCGCGCGGGTAGCGGTCGTAGTCCTCGTTCGGCCCGAACTGGCGCGGGTTCACGAAGATCGACACGACGGTGGTGGCGCCGGGGATCCCGCGGGCGCGGCGCATGAGCTCGCGGTGGCCCTCGTGCAGGGCGCCCATGGTGGGCACGAGCGTCACCCGGCGCCCGGCGGTGCGCAGGGCACGGGTGACGCGGCGCAGGCCGGCGGGATCGCGGTGCACGGTCAGCCCGTCGGCGCTGTACCGGGGCCGCGCGCGCCCGACCAGGTCGTTCGTGCGCAGGCTGGAGGGTCGGGTCACCGTCGGGGCCTCTCGAGGGCGGCCACCACGTCGTCGGCGACGGCCGGGTCGACCAGTCCGCCGGCGCGGGCACGCTCGGCGGTGCGCCGGGCCAGGGCCCGGTAGAGCGGAGCCGCGTCGGGGGCGCGGTCGTCGAGGTGGCGCAGGTGCGTCGCCACCGTGCCGGCGTCCCCGCGGACCACGGGTCCGGTGAGGGCCCGGTCGCCGTGGCGCAGCGCGTTGTCGAGGGCGGCGGACAGCAGCGGCGCGAGGACGCGCTCGGCGGGCTCGATGCCGGCGCCGGAGAGGATGTCGGCAGCCTCGCGCACGAGCGTGACCAGGTGGTTCGCGCCGTGGGCCAGCGCCGCGTGGTACAGCGGTCGCATCGCCTCGGGGATCCGGACCGGCTCGGCGCCCATCTCGACGACCAGGGCCTCGCCGACCAGCCACGCGGCGTCCGCGTCCTCGGAGACGGAGCCTGCGGAACTCGACCGTCGATCGGAGACGGAGCCTGCGGAACTCGACCATCGGCCGGCGCCGGGGCCCTCGGGACCGGTCACGCCGACGCAGGCGCCGGTCAGGCGGGTGACGTCCTCGGCGCGGCCGGTGACCGTCATCGCCGGGTGCAGCGCGATCGGCAGCACGGCGTGCTCGGCGGCGGGGGCCAGGACGCCGACGCCGGCCGCGCCGCAGGTGTGCACGACGATCTGCCCGGGGCGCAGGCAGTCCGACGCCGCGAGCCCGCGCACCAGGCCCGGGAGCACATCGTCGGGGACCGCGAGCAGGGCGAGGTCGGCGCGGCGCACGACCTCGTCGGGCGGGAGGATCTCGGCGCCGGGCAGCAGCTCCTCGGCGCGGGCGCGCGAGGCGCGGGAGACCGCGGAGGCGGCGACCACCGTGTGCCCGGCGTTCGCGAGCGCGGCGCCCAGCACGGCCCCGACCCGACCGGCGGACACGACGCCCACCGCGAGCCGGGATCCTTCGCGCGGGGTGGGTGACGGCCCTGTTCCGGCCTCTTCCCACCGCCCGGCGCCCTCGCCGTCGGTGCCCACGCGCCACCTCACTCGTTCGGCTCGTTCCCGTCCCGCTCCCGCGGGTACCGGACGATCACTGCTGCCACGGTAACCGTCCGGACGCCCCGCGGCGGGCGCGGTGAGCGGGTTCACGCCGACTCGGGGGCGCGTCTCGTACCAGCGATGTCTCGTACCAGCGATGTCTCGTACCAGCGATGTCTCGTACCAGCGATGCGGCATCGCTGGCGTGTGACGCCAGGATCGCCACATCCTCGCTCGCGCGACACGCCGAGGGGCGTCTACCCCAGCCCACCTCAGCCCACCTCAGCCCACCTCAGCCCATCGGTGGGCGGGGCGGCGCGCCCGGTTCGTAGGGCCCGGCCGGCCCCTGCGGAGCGCCGGGCCAGTTCGGCGGCGGCCCGCCGGGACCGGGCGCCGGGCCGCCGGTGGGCCCCTGGACGCCGGGCGCGTTCACCGCGGCGAGCCGGGTACGCACGACGTTGTCGAGCAGCTCGGCGTGCCAGTCCGAGCGCGGCGGTAGCGCGCCCCGCTCGGCCCGGGCCCGTAGGAAGGCGAGCTCGGTGACGGCGTGCTGGTAGTCCTCGACGGCCCGGGCGGCCTGCGCGCCGGCGCGGCGGTGCACCGCGGTGCGCCACCGGCGCCGGCCGGCGAGGCTCGAGAGCAGCGGCACCTCGCTCGGCGCGATCCACCCGGCGGCGGCGAACCCCGGCATCTGGCGGGCGAGGACGTCGGCCTCACGCCGTCGCTGCCACACGACCAGCCCGATCATGCCGGCGAACAGCGGCAGCATGATCAGCACGTAGACGCCGAAGAACCCGGCGCCGAGCTGCGTCGACGAGTTCCACAGGGCATGCAGGACGACCGCGAGCACGTAGCCGCCGAGCACCGCCAGCGTGCCCACCACCCGCGACCGCGCCTGCGACGCGATCCCGACACCGATCCCGATCATCGCCGTGAACAGGGGGTGCGCGAACGGTGAGAGGACCCCGCGCAGCACGAACGTCGCGAGCACGGCCGGGCCCACGCCGCCCTCGGCCTCGGCGAACGCGCGGCCGAAGTAGATGATGTTCTCGGTGAACGCGAACCCCGCGGCCGTGATCCCCGCGTAGACGACGCCGTCGACGATCCCGTCGAACTCGCGGCGCCGGACCAGCAGCAGGCCGACGACGAACGCGCCCTTGACGAACTCCTCGACCAGCGGCGCCGAGATCACCGCGCCGACGACGTCGCCCTCCCCCTGCCCGAGCAGCAGCTCCGCGGCGATGATCGCGCTGGAGTTGATGACGACGGCCACCAGCGCCGACAGGCCCGCGCCCCACAGGAACGCGCCCAGCAGCAGGCGTGGCGGCTCGGGCTCGAACCGGTCGATCCACAGGAACGTCGCGACGACCAGCGCCACCGGCAGCAGCGCGAGCACCACGCCGATGACGACGCCGACGGCCCCGATCTCGGTACTGGCGAGACCGACCGTCACGAGGGCGCAGATCCCGAGGAAGATCAGGCCGACGACCGGCCACACGAGCGTCCGGCGCTGCTGTGGCGCCAGGCGGACGGGAGGGGCGATCACTCTGCGGGAGGGTAACGACCCCCTCCGGGTCCTACCCGCCCCAGGGGTGTCCGAATCACGACGTGACCGTCACGAACGCGGAGTTCGGACGCATAGAGGCAGCGAACGCCACGTTCGTTGCCAACGGAGGCGCGCGTCAGGGGTCGCGGCGACGGCGTCCGACGGTGCCGCCGGAGGCCGCGTGCGCGGCGAGGAGCTCCGCGACGGTGCGGCCCGAGGTCGCCGAGTCGGCCGGCGCGCGCCGGGGGCGCTCGTCGGGCGGCGCCTCGGCCGGGCGGTCGTAGCCGGCGGAGCGGACGTACTGGTCGACGAAGGACCCGGAGGCGAGCACCGACGGGTCGGCCTGCGGGGCCTCGGGATGCGGCCGGGGCGTCGGGCGCCGCGGGTGGGGCTGGGACTGCGACGGGGCGACGCGCGCCGCGGGGGGCGCGGGCGCGCGGGGGGCCGGAGCGACCGGAGCCGCCGGCCGGCGCTGCGCCGGCGGCGGGACGTGGGGGAAGGCCGGCTGCGGGCCGGAGTCGCCGACGACCCGCAGGCGCGGGCCGGCCGCGCGGGCCGGCGTGCCCGGCGCCACCGGGAAGCCGACGCCCTGCAGCGTCACGGCGTCGGCACCGCTGCGCGCCCGCTCGAGCTCCTCGCGCAAGCACGCCGCGTCCTCGCGGGCCCGGACCGCGTCCCGCTCGGCCTCCTCGCGGGCGGCGACCTCGCGCGCCAGGCGGTCGTCGGCGTCGCGTTCGAGCACGGCGAGGCGCTCGTCGGCGTCCTCCTCGGCCGCGGCGAGCTCGTCGGCGGCCTCGCGGGCCTGCGCGGCGAGGTCGGCCTCGGTGCGGGCACGGCGGGCGAGCACGACGCCCGCGAGCACCGCCGCCCACAGCGCGGCCACCACGGCCAGGCGCAGCAGGCGGGCGTCGTCGGACAGGAGCGTCGCCACGCCGGCGAGAGCGGCGAGCACGGCCGCGGCGCTCAGCAGCGCGGCGCGTCGGCGGTCGGGGCCGGCGCTCGTGCGCTGCTCCCCGTCCGGGGTGCTCATCGCTGCAGGATACCGAGCCTTCACCGGCGCCCCGCCGCCCCCGGGAACCCGCCCCGCCGAGACCGCACCCGCGGTCACGACCGGCCCCGCGCGGAGTCGCGGGGGTCGTCGCCGCGCGGGTCGTCGGGGGTGCGCAGGCTGTGCTCCAGCCACAGGCCGGCACCGACGAGCACCGCCGACCCGATCACCCCGACCACCGCGCTCGCGGCGTCCGCGCCGGCGGCGTCGACGCGGTCGCGCAGCGGGATCACATAGGCCAGCAGCCCGAGCCACGCCCCACCGACGAGAGCCCCGGCCAGCGACGACGCCTTCGCCAGCGCGACCGCGCGCGCGGCGGCGAGCGCGTCGACCGGACGCGCGCCGGGCCGGCGGCGGATGCGGGCGCGCAGGACGGCCGCGAGCACGAGCTCGGCGACCCCGAGGACCAGCGGGGTCAGTCCCGCGAGCAGCGGCAGCGGCGGCAGCTCGCCGTACGCCGCCTGGACGAGCACGTTGACCCCCAGGGCGGCGGCGACGGCCGCCACGACCAGCAGCGACGGGCTCGTCCGGGTCCTCACGGTGTCGTTCTCCTCGGGCCGTCCTCCAGCGCGGTCTCGTCGCGGTGCACGCCGTCGCGCTCGTCGGGCGGGAGCGCGGCGAGCAGGTCCGCGACACGCCCCCGGCCGGCGATCTCGGCGTCCGGGTCGACGTCGAGCCACGGGACCAGCACGAACGCCCGCTCGTGGGCCCGCGGGTGCGGCAGCGTCAGCTCGGGGTCGTCGTCGGTGGCCCCGTCCACATCGAGGACGTCGACGTCGAGCGTGCGCGGCCCCCAGCGCACGTCGCGGGTGCGACCGGCTCGGGTCTCCGCGGCGCGGGCGCGGGTCAGCCAGTCGCGGGGCCGCGAGTCCGGGTCCTCGACGACGACCACGGCGTTGAGGAAGTCGTCCTGCTCGACCCCGCCCCAGGGTGCGGTCGCGTAGACCGGCGACACGGCGACCACCCGCGCCCCCGCAGCGCGCAGGGTGGCCAGGGCGCCGCGCAGGTTGGCGGCGCGGTCGCCGATGTTCGAGCCCAGCGAGAGGACGGCGCGGCTCATCGGGACGCCCGCTGCCGGCGCAGCACCACCGCGACGTCGTCGAACGGCACCGTGATCGGCGCCTGCGGCTTGTGCAGCGTGACCTCGACCGCCGTCACCCGCTCGTCGGCGAGCACCCGGTCGGCGACCTCGCCGGCCACCGCCTCGATCAGACGCCGTGGCGGGCCTGCCACGATCGCCGCGGCGCCCTCGGCCAGAGCGCCGTAGTCGACGGTGTCGACGAGGTCGTCGGAGGCCGCGGCGGCGGTGAGGTCGACCTCGAGCACCAGGTCGAGCACGAAGTCCTGGCCGTCACGGCGCTCGTGGGAGAACACGCCGTGGTGCCCGCGCACCCGCAGCCCGCGCAGTTCGATGCGGTCGCTTCCCGACGGTCCGGCTCCCCCGTCGGCGTGCTTCCCCGATCGCTCCGCGTCCATCACGGCTCGATCTCCGCCGGCGAGGTCCCCCACGACCAGGCCGCCGCCACCGCGACCGCGTCCAGTGACGGGCCGACCTCGTGCACGCGCACACCCCAGGCACCGTTCGCCGCGGCGAGCGCGGACACCGCCGCGGTGGCGATCTCGCGCCCGTCGGGCGGGCGAGGGGTGCCGTCGTCGGCGGCGAGCAGCGCCCCGAGGAACCGCTTGCGCGACGCCCCGATCAGCACCGGGAAGCCGAGACCCGTGAACACGGGCAGCTTGCGCAGCAACTGCCAGTTGTGGGCCGCGGTCTTGGCGAAGCCCAGCCCCGGGTCGAGGACCAGCAGCGACGGGTCGACGCCGGCGAGCACAGCCCGGTCGACCTGCTCGACCATCTCGGCGCGCACCTCGCCGACGACGTCCTCGTAGGAGGCGAGCGCGGTCATCCGGTTGCTCGGCCCGCGCCAGTGCATGATCACCCAGGGCATGCCGGTCTCGGCGACCGTCCGGGCCATGTGCGGGTCGGCGAGGCCCCCGGAGACGTCGTTGATCATCGCGGCGCCCGCCTCGACCGCCGCCGCCGCCACCGCCGCGCGGGTGGTGTCGACGCTGACCCGCACGCCGTCGGCGACCAGGTCACGGATCACCGGCACCACGCGCTGCGTCTCGGTCGCCGCATCCACGCGCTCCGCCCCGGGGCGGGTCGACTCCCCGCCGACGTCGACCAGGTCGGCGCCGCGGCGGTGCAGCTCGATGCCGTGGGCCACCGCGTGGTCGCGGTCGAGCCAGCGGCCGCCGTCGGAGAACGAGTCGGGCGTCACGTTGAGGACGCCCATCACGACGCACCGCCCCGGCTCCGGGAGGGCGTTCGCGCGGGCTGTCGGGTCGGGCGGACCGCCCACGTCAGCCGCTCCGGATGAGGTTGAGGGCCTCCGCCCGCGTGCTGGCCGAGGTCTTGAAGATCCCGCGCACGGCCGAGGTCGTGGTGCGGGCGCCGGGCTTGCGCACGCCTCGCGCGGACATGCACTGGTGCTCGGCGTCGATCACCACGAGCGCCCCGCGGGTGTCGAGCTTGGTGTCGAGCGCGTCGGCGACCTGGCTGGTCAGGCGTTCCTGGACCTGCGGGCGCCGCGCATAGAGGTCGACGAGCCGGGCGAGCTTGCTCAGGCCGGTGACGTGGCCCTGCGGCCCCGGGATGTAGGCGACGTGCGCGACCCCGTGGAACGGCAGCAGGTGGTGCTCGCACATCGAGAACATCGGGATGTCGCGGACGAGCACGAGCTCCTCGTGGTCCTCGGAGAACGTCCGCTCCAGCGCCTGCGCCGGGTCGGCCCGGAGCCCGGCGAAGAGCTCCTGGTACGAGCGCGTCACGCGCGCCGGCGTCTCCCGCAGGCCCTCGCGGTCCGGGTCCTCGCCGATGGCGATGAGCAGCTCGCGCACGGCGGCCTCGGCGCGTGCGGCGTCGAAGCCCGGCCACTCCGGGGCCAGCTCGGCCCCGACCGGTCCGCCGACGCCGTCGTCGGTGGGGCGCACCCGGGAGTCACCCAGATCGCCGTCCAGCTCCTGACTGGTGGTCACGTCTCCCTCGCGGTCTTCCTCGACCCGGCCGGCTCGCCCGTCAGGACGCGCCGGCCCTCTCAGCCCTGGCCGTGTCAGCCGCGCGGAGTGTCGGAGGCGCCGGTCGACCCGGTGCCACCGTCCGAGCCGGTGGTGCCGTCGTGTCCCCAGCTCGGGGTCCCCGCATGGCGGCCCTCCGACCGGCCCTCTCGGCTGCGGCCATCCGGGTCACCGTACGGGTTCGCGGCGGACTCGCCAGCCGAGCGTGACGTGCCGTACGGGCTGGTCACGCCGTCGCCGTACCCGCCGGCGTCGCCGTACGGGCCCGAGCTCCCCGAGCGTCCGGCACCGCTCGGGTTCCAGGTGGTGCCGTGCGGCACGGTCGCCGGGGTCCACCCGGGCGGGGCCCCGTAGTTCGGCGCCACCGACGAGGGCTTGTCGCCGGTCTCGCCGGCCCGTCGCCCGTTGGCGCCCGTCCGGTAGACGTCCGGGATCCCCGTCGCCGGCATGCCCGCCGGGGGCGTCGGCGTCGAGCCGCCGTCGGGGTTCTGCTGCCCCGTGCCGTAGCCCGCGTCGTGCCCGTTGCCGGCCGCGTGGGCGCCGGCGTAGCTGCCGTTGGCGCCGTGGACGGCCTGTCCGTTCCCGCTGCCGTTGCCCGCGACCGAGCCGACGGCGGTGCGCTCGGTGCGCTCGGCGCGCTCGGGGTCGGTGGCCTCGCCGGGCGGCGGCCAGGGCTCGCCGCGCTCGGTGGCCAGCTCGCGCCGCGTCTTGATCGGTGGGCGGTCCGACGGCAGACGCTCGCCGAAGTCGTTGAACGTCGTGATGCGCGGGCGCTTGGTGACCGACGCGAAGATGCGCTCGAGGTCGCGGCGCTGCAGCGTCTCGTGCTCGATGAGCTCACCGGTGAGCGCGTCGAGCGCGTCGCGGTGGGTGTTGAGGATGTCCCACGCCTCGGTGTGCGCGGCCTCGATGAGCTTGCGCACCTCCTCGTCGATCTCGTGGGCCACCTCGAGCGAGTAGTCGGGCTGGCGTCCCGCCGAGCGGCCGAGGAACGGCTCACCCTGCTCCTGGCCGTACTTCACGGCGCCGAGACGGGCGCTCATGCCGTACTCGGTGACCATCGCGCGCGCGATCTTGGTCGCCTGCTCGATGTCGGACGACGCGCCGGTGGTCGGCTCGTGGAACACCAGCTCCTCGGCGGAGCGCCCGCCCATGGCGAACACCAGCCGGGCCAGCATCTCCGAGCGGGTCATGAGCTCCTTGTCGTCCTCGGGGACGACGAGCGCGTGCCCACCGGTGCGCCCGCGCGGGAGGATCGTGACCTTGTAGACCGGCTCGATGTCGGGCATCGCCCACGCGGCCAGCGCGTGGCCCGCCTCGTGGTAGGCCGCGACCTTCTTCTCCTGCTCGGAGATGATGCGGCTCTTGCGGGCCGGGCCGCCGATGACGCGGTCGACCGACTCCTCGAGGGCCGTCCCCGTGATCTGCGTCTGCCCGAGACGGGCGGTGAGCAGCGCGGCCTCGTTGATGACGTTCGCGAGGTCGGCGCCGGAGAAGCCGACGGTGCGCTTGGCCAGACCGTCGAGGTCGGCGTCGGGCGCGAGCGGCTTGCCCGCGGAGTGCACCGCCAGGATCTGTCGCCGGCCGGCGAGGTCGGGCGCCGCGACCGGGATCTGGCGGTCGAACCGACCGGGACGCAGCAGGGCCGGGTCGAGGATGTCGGGCCGGTTGGTGGCCGCGATGAGGATGATCCCGCCGCGGGAGTCGAACCCGTCCATCTCGACGAGCAGCTGGTTGAGGGTCTGCTCGCGCTCGTCGTGGCCGCCGCCCATGCCGGCGCCTCGGTGGCGGCCGACGGCGTCGATCTCGTCGACGAACACGATGCACGGGGAGTTCTGCTTGGCCTGCTCGAACAGGTCGCGCACGCGGGACGCGCCGACACCGACGAACATCTCCACGAAGTCCGAGCCGGAGATCGTGTAGAAGGGCACGCCCGCCTCGCCGGCGACCGCGCGGGCCAGCAACGTCTTGCCGGTGCCGGGCGGGCCGTAGAGCAGGACGCCCTTGGGGATCTTGGCGCCGAGCTGCTGGTAGCGCGTGGGGTTCTGGAGGAAGTCCTTGATCTCGTAGAGCTCCTCCACCGCCTCGTTCGCCCCGGCGACGTCGGCGAAGGTGGTCTTCGGCATGTCCTTGTTGAGCTGCTTGGCCTTGGACTTGCCGAAGGACAGGACGCGGTTGCCCCCGCCCTGGGAGTTCATCATCCAGAACAGCAGCAGCAGGACCAGGCCCAGCGGGATCAGATAGATCAACATCTGGGTCAGGAACGAGTCCTGCGTGACCCGGGTGTCGAAGCCCGAGGGCGCCGGGTTGTCACGGACCAGGCCGAACACCTGGTCGGTCGCGGCGGCCGGGTACTGCGCGTAGATCTGGTTGGTCGTCGTCGGCTGGGCGCCCTCGACGCCCGGAACCTGCACCGGGTTGGTGAGCGTCAGCCGGAGGCGCTGTTCCTTGTCCTCGATCGTGATCTCGGACGCGTTGCGCGCCTCGACCTGCGCCAGGGCGAGCGACGTGGGGGCCTCGGTGTACCCGCGGGTGTCGCTGAGCAGCGACGAGATCCCGAGGTAGACCAGGAAGAACACCACGATCCAGATGAGTGGATTGCGGAGAAGGCGCTTGCGGTCCATGCGGTTGCGGCCTCCAGGCGGCCCTCGACCCTCCCCGGGTGGACCCTGCGGTCGGTGTCAGTCGTCTCGGCTCCGGGTCCGCGCACGCACGGACGTCCGTGGGGCCCTGATCTGCTCAATGTACCCCCCGGTCACGACACCGGTCCGCGCGCGACCGGCCGAACCGGACGGGGCGGCCGGGAGCGTTCAGCGCCGCCGGCGGGCGGTGCCGAACAGACCCCGTGTGATCTCGCGGCCGAGCTGGCTCGCCAGCGAGCGCACGAACGACTTCACTGCCGGGTTGGCCATCGCCTTCTCGACCATCCCCGGCTCCTCGTCCTGCCCGGGCGGCGGGGCCTGGGGCGGCGCCGGCTGCGGCTGCTGGCCCTCGGGGAGGGGCTCGGCCGGGGCCGGCGCCCCACTCGCGCCGGTGGCCGCCGAGAGCTTCTCGTACGCCGACTCGCGGTCCACCGGCTCGCCGTACTTGCCCCACAGCGGCGACCCCTTCGCCGCCTCGGTGACCGCCGGCTCACCGATCGCGGCCATCAGCGAGCGCGGCGCTCGCACCCGCGTCCACGCCACCGGCGTCGGGGCGCCCCGCTCGGAGAGCACGGTGACGATCGCCTCGCCGGTGCCCAACGATGTCAGCGAGGTCTCGATGTCGTAGACCGACGACTTCGGGTAGGTGCGCGCGGTGCGCGAGAGCGCCTTCTGGTCGTCGGGGGTGAAGGCGCGCAGCGCGTGCTGCACCCGGGCGCCGAGCTGCGAGAGGACGTCGTTGGGGACGTCGGTGGGCTGCTGGGTGCAGAAGAAGACGCCGACGCCCTTGGACCGGATGAGCTTCACCGTCTGCTCGATCCGGTCGAGGAAGGCCTTCGACGCGTCGGTGAAGAGCAGGTGCGCCTCGTCGAAGAAGAAGACGAGCTTGGGCTTGTCGATGTCGCCGGCCTCGGGGAGGTCCTCGAAGAGCTCGGCGAGCAGCCACATGAGGAACGTCGAGTAGAGCATCGGGTCGGCCTGCTGGTCGGCGAGCTCGAGCAGGGTGACGCGGCCCTTCCCGTCCGGCTCCACGACCAGCAGGTCGGCGGGGTCGAACTCGGGCTCGCCGAAGAACTTGTCGCCGCCGCGCGCCTCGAGGTTGACCAACGCGCGCAGGATGACGCCCGCGGTCGACGTCGAGACCCCGCCGATGCCCTTGAGCGCCGCCTTGCCCTCGTCGGAGAGCAGGTGCTGGATCACCGAGCGCAGATCCTTGGTGTCCAGCAGCGCGAGGCCCTGCTGGTCGGCCCAGTGGAAGATCAGGCCGAGCGTCGACTCCTGGGTCTCGTTGAGCCCGAGCACCTTCGACAGCAGGATCGGCCCGAAACCCGTGATCGTCGCGCGCACCGGGATGCCGATCCCCTCGCCGAGCGAGAGGAACTGCACGGGGTAGGCGGTCGGCGTCCAGTCGTCGCCGGTGTCGGTGGCGCGCCCGGTGACGCGGTCGTTCTGCTCGCCCGGGCGGGCGAGGCCGGAGAGGTCGCCCTTGATGTCCGCGAGCAGCACCGGCACCCCGGCCCCCGAGCACTGCTCGGCGAGGTTCTGCAGCGTCTTCGTCTTCCCGGTGCCCGTCGCGCCGGCCACCAGACCGTGCCGGTTCAGCGTCGCGAACGGGATCCGGACCTTCGCCGCGGGGTCGACGGCGCCGTCGACCACGACGGTCCCCAGTTCGAGGGCCGCGCCGTCCGTCGCGTACCCGGCGGCGATCTCTGCAGCAGCTCCCTGGTCGGCCACGGGGGCAGGCTAACGGTGATCAGGGGCCCGCGGGGACGTCGACGCGCACGGCGGTGATCGCGCCGTCGGTGCCGCGCTCCGCGTGCACCGTCACCTGCTGCCCGGCGCGCAGCCCGGCGGGCCCGTCGGGGCGGGGCACGGCGACACTCGTGCCGGCCGTGGTGCGCAGCGCGGTCTGGGTGCCGTCGCCGGACCGGATCGTGACGATCGGGAAGCCGCCGCCGGTGGGTTGCACGGACTCGATGACGCCGAGCAGGTCGGGCACCGAGCCGGGCCCGGTGTCCGGGGCCGTCGCGCGCCCGACGAGTGCGCCGAGCGCGAGGCAGACGATCCCGCCGAGCACCAGCAGCAGGATCCGCGTCGAGCGCGCCAGGCCGGGACGGCGCAGGCGCGTCGCGAGGTCGACGTTGTCGACCGGCTCGTCGAGCACCGTCGCCGCGTGGTCGGCCTGCGTCCGGTCCTCGTCGCGGTCCGGATCCGGGGGCTCCTGCTCCGCCGTCCGGGTGCTGCGCGGCGGCGGGTCGGAGCGCCGGGCCGCCTGCGGGACCGGGATCTGCTCGGTGGTCGAGGACGTGTCGGCCGGCCGGTCGCCGGTCCGGTCGCCGTCGGATGGCTGGGTCACGAGTTCCTCCCGGGGACGCGCCTCACTCGCGGCGCAGGGCTTCGATGGGCCGCAGGCGCGCGGCGCGGCGGGCGGGATAGGCACCGAAGAAGATGCCGATGGCGGCCGAGACGCCGACCGCGGCGACGACGGCGGAAGGCAGCACGACCGGTCGGAAGTCGCCGAGCGGCACGAGCGTGCCGGCGTAGCCCACCGCGACGCCGAACAGGCCGCCGACCACGGACAGGATGATCGACTCGACGAGGAACTGACCGAGGATCGCCGACGGCGGCGCGCCGAGGGCCTTGCGGATGCCGATCTCGCGGGTCCGTTCGGTCACCGACACGAGCATGATGTTCGTGATCCCGATCCCGCCGACGACCAGCGAGATCGCCGCGATGGCCGCGAGCAGCAGCGTGAACGCCCCGAGGGTGTCGTCCAGGACGTCGGCGAGCTGGCGGGCGCTGAGCACCTGGTAGTCCCGGTCGTCCGGGTTGTCGATGCCGTGGCGGCGGTCGAGGATGCTGTTGATCTCGCTCTCGGCGGCGGCCTGCGCCTCGGTGGAGCGCGCCTGCACCACGATCTGGCTGAGGTCGCCGAAGCCGGTCAGCGAGCCCTGCACGGCCGTGATCGGCGCCAGCACGTTCTCGTCGGGGTTGGACAGGCCCTGGCCCTGGCCCGCCGGCGCGAGCGTCCCGATGACGTTGAACGGCACCCCGCGCACGAGCACGTCCTGGCCGACGGGGTCGGAGCCGACCCCGAAGAGGTCGTCGGCGACGGTGCGGCCGAGCAGCACGACCTTGCGCCCCGCCTCGACGTCGGCGTCGGTGTACTCGCGCCCGGTGCCCATCCGGACGTTGGCGCCCGGGAAGTAGGACGGGGTGCTGCCGACGACGGTCGCGTCGGTGCTCGCCCGCCCGGCGTCGATCGACACCGAGAGCGAGACCACCGGCGAGACCGAGGCGATGTCCGGCGCGCCCTGGGGGTCGGCCAGCGCGCGGACGTCGCCGGTGGTCAGGGGACGCCCGTCGGTGCCCGCGCTCGCCGGCGGCTGACGGGGCAGGACGGTGATGCTGTTGGCGCCCAGGCCCGCGATCTGGCCCTGGATGTACTGCGACGCCCCGTTGCCCAGCGCGGTCAGCAGGATGACCGCGGCGATGCCGATGATGATCCCGAGCATCGTCAGCAGCGAGCGCAGCCGGTTCGCGACGAGGCCGCGGACCGCGAAGCGGACGATCTCCACAACGCTCATGCCGGGCTCATCGCCGCACCTGGGCTTCGGACAGCCGCCCGTCGGCGACCACGACGACCCGCTGCGCCCGCTCCGCGACCTCGTCGTCGTGGGTGATCAGCACGATCGTCCGGCCGGAGGCGTGCAGGCGGTCGAACAGGCCGAGCGCGTCGGCGGTGCTCTGCGAGTCGAGGTTGCCGGTGGGCTCGTCGGCGAGCAGCAGGGCGGGGGACGTGACGAGGGCGCGCGCCACCGCGACACGCTGCTGCTGGCCGCCGGAGAGCTGGTTGGGGCGGTGGTCCTCGCGGCCCTGCAACCCGACGAGCGCGAGCGCGGCCATCGCCCGCTCGCGGCGCACCCGCCGGCCCACCCCCGCGTAGACCAGCGGCAGCTCGACGTTGGCGAGCGCGGTCGTGCGCGGGATGAGGTTGAACGCCTGGAACACGAACCCGATCTGCCGGTTGCGCAACACGGCCTGCTGGCGCTCGTCGAGGTCGGCGACGTCGAGACCCTCGAGCAGGTAGCGCCCGGACGTCGGCGCGTCGAGGCAGCCGAGCATGTTCAGCAGCGTCGACTTGCCGGACCCCGACTGGCCGACCACCGCGAGGTACTCCCCGCGGCGCACGGTCAGGTCGACGTCGCGCAGCGCGTGGACCGCGGTCTCCCCCGAGCCGTAGACCTTCGAGAGCTTCCGGACGTCGAGGACGTTCGTCACCTCGGCGCCGGTCATCCCCCGCCGCCGCCCTGCTGGTTCGGCGGCGGCTCACCGGTGGTGAACGGGTTGGCCGTGTTCGGGTCGGGCAGGACGACGAGCTCACCGGGCGCGAGACCCGAGCGGACCTCGACGAGCGTGTCGGAGCTCAGCCCGAGGCCCACGGTCCGCGGCTGCGGGGTTCCGTCGGGCCCGAGCACCTGCACCGTGCCGTCCGTCGCCCCCTCGCCGCCGACGGGGGTGACCGCCACCGACGGGAGGAACGCGACGTTCGGCGCCTGCGCGACGGTGACCCCGACGCTCGCCGACATCCCGGGCCGCAGGTTCGGCGGTGGCCCGGTGAGGGTCACGACCGTGCCGTACTGCACCGACGTCCCGGCGCCGGGCAGGAGGTCGATCGCGGTCACCGTGCCCGGCAGCGCCTGCCCGGGCAGCGCGTTCACCGACACCTCCACGGGCTGGCCGACCGCGAGCCGGCCCACGTCGAGCTCGGGGACGTCCGCGCGGACCTGCAGCGAGGTGAGGTCGAGGATCGTCATCGCCGCCGGCGTGCTCGGCGATCCCGTGACCGACGACCCGCCACCGCCCCCGGAGCTCGCGCCGCCGCCCGCCGCGCCGCTCCCGCCGGACGAGGCTCCCGACGACGCCGCGCCGGCCGCGGCGCCGGTACCCCCGGCCGTGCCGTCGGGCAGCGTGCCGCCCGTGGGGTTGCCCGACGACGTCGAGCTCGTCGTCGTGCCGCCGGCCGGGACCAGCTGCCCGGGACCGATGTCGAGGCTGACCACCGTGCCGTCCTGCGGCGAGGAGAGCTCGAGGTCCTCGGCGGCGTTCTCGGCCTGGATCACCGACGCCTCGGCCTGCGCCAGCTGCGCCTCGGCCGACGCGACCTGACCCTCCGGCGTCGTCGCGGCGGCGCCGCCACCCGCGCCGCCACCCGCGCCGGCGCCGGACGAGCCGCCGGCGCCGCCGGACGAGCCGCTGGTGCTACCGGTGCCGCCGCCGGCGGGGGGCGTCGTGGTCGGCGGCGCCGGAGCCGCGGCGGGCACGGCCTTGGGGTCGGCGGACGGCATGCTGCGCAGCCCGTTGATCTCGACGAGCGGGCGACCCTGGTGCGGGGGCTGCTGACCAGAGGGCGGTTGCTGACCCGGAGGAGGCTGCTGACCCGGAGGAGGCTGCTGGCCTGGAGGAGGCTGGTGGCCGCCGGCGGGAGGCGCTCCCGGCTGTCCCTGCGGCACCCCACCGCCCTGCGACGCCCCACCGCCCGGCGGCACCGCGCCGGACTGCGTGGCGCCGGGCTGCATGGCTCCGGGCCGCATGGCTCCGGGCTGCATGGCTCCGGGCTGCGCGGCCCCCGCCGCCGGCTGCTGCTGTGCCGGGGCGGCCGCGCTGGTCGACGGGTTGTCGCGCGCCTCGCGGGCGTCGCGCAGCGCCTGGCGCGCGGAGTCGCGCTGCGCCCGGGCGGCGTCGAGGTTGGCGTCGGCGTACTCCGCGTCGAGGGTCGCCACGACCTCGCCGGCCTCGACACGGTCGCCGACCGCGACGCGCACGTCCTCGACACGCCCGCCGCCGGCGAAGTTGAGCGTGGAGCTGCGGGCGCTGGTGACCGCGCCGGAGGCCGTGACCGTCTCGGCGACCGTCCCGCGGCCGACCGGCGTGGTCCGCAGACCCGCGTCGTCGGTGCCGCCGCTCGAGGTGAGCGCGATGATCGTGCCTCCGGCAGCGAGCAGCACCACCAGAGCAATGGCCCCGTTGACGAGCCACAGAGAGCGACGCGAACCCGCCATGTGGCGGACGCTATCCAGTGGTCACCGAGCGCCTTCGCGCGGGGTCCCGTTTGGCTGAGTGAACGTTCAGCGATCTCAGGCGTAGACGCGCGGGTCGAGCGTGCCGATGTAGGGCAGATCCCGGTAGCGCTCCCCGTAGTCGAGCCCGAAACCGACGACGAACTCGTTGGGGATGTCGAAGCCGACGTACGCCACGTCGACGTCGAGCTTGGCCGCCTCCGGCTTGCGCAGCAGCGTCACGACGTCGAGGGAGGCCGGTCCGCGGGACTCGAGGTTCTTGCGCAGCCAGGACAGCGTCAGGCCGGAGTCGATGATGTCCTCGACGATGAGCACGCGCCGTCCGGAGATGTCCCGGTCGAGGTCCTTGAGAATGCGCACGACCCCCGACGACGAGGTCGACGACCCGTACGAGCTGACCGCCATGAACTCGAGCTGCGCCGGCATCGGCAGCCGGCGGGCGAGGTCCGTCATGAACATCACAGCGCCCTTGAGGACGCCGACGAGGACGAGGTCCTGGTCGCCCTCGCCGTACGTGGCCCCGATCTGCTCGGCCAGCTCGGCGATCTTGTCCTGGATCTGGTCCTCGGTGATCAGTACGGACGCGATGTCGCCGTCGTACACCGTTGTCGGGCTCCTCACCGGATCGGGGACGGCCCGGCGGGGCGGGCCGGGGCTCCCGGGCGGTCGCCGGGGCCTTCGAGCACCCGAAGCCTGCCACGTGCCCGGACCACCACCAACTCGCCCGGGAGGGGCGGGACACCCTGGCCACGCCACTGCACGACGACGTTGTCCACCGCACGAAGGTGCGCGTCGGAGAGCTCCCGTGCGCCCGCGCCCGCCAGCCAGGACCGCAGGACGCGCCGGCGCACGGCGGGCGGCTCCGCGGCCAGGAGCACCGCGTCGAGGGATCCGTCGGCGGCGACGAGCACCTCCCGACGCTGGTCGGCCAGGGCGGAGAGCGCGGCGTCGTCGTCGGCGAGCTGCGCGGCCGTGCGGGCGAGGGCGGGCGCGACACCGCCGCCGAGCGCCTCCTCGAGCACCGGCAGGACCTCGAGGCGCAACCGCACGCGGGTGTAGCGCGGATCGGCGTTGTGAGGGTCGTCCCACACCGCGAGATCCAGCGCCGCGCACGCCGCCCGGGTCGTCGCCCGGCGCAGACCGAGCAACGGCCGGCACCACGGCGGGTCCCACACGGCCATGCCCGCGAGCGACCGCGCCCCCGACCCGCGCCCCAGCCCGAGCAGCACCGTCTCCGCCTGGTCGTCGAGCGTGTGCCCGAGCAGCACCGGCGCGTCCCCGCGCGCCCGCGACGCGCCGCGCAGCGCCGCGTACCGGGCCGCGCGCGCGGCCGCCTCGGGCCCACCCGCGGTGCCGACCTCGACGGCGACGACCTCTGCGCTCGTCACCCCGAGCGCCCCCAGCTGCTCCGCGACCCGCTGCGCGTGCCCGGCGGAGCCGTCCTGCAGGCCGTGGTCGACGACCACGCCGTGCACCTCGCCGGGCGCGACATGCACCGCCGCGGCCGCGAGCGCGAGGGAGTCCGCGCCGCCCGAGCACGCGACGATCAACGGGGAGTTCGCGCGCCTAGAGGCAGCGAACAGCACGTTCGCTGCCTCAGAGAGCACCTCGCGCACCGCGCGCCGGACCTCGGCGACGGGCTCCGGCGCGCGCACGACGGGAGGTCAGCCGTGGACGCGGGCGAGCCAGGCGTCCGGGTCGGTGATCTCGGAGCGCCGCGGCAGCGTGTCCGGTGAGGTCCACACCGCGTTGAGCCCGTCGAGGCCCACCCGGGCGACGACGTGGTCGACGAACACGCGGCCCTGCTCGTACTGCCGAATCTTCGCGTCGACGCCCAGCAGCGTGCGCAGGAGCCGGTCGACGAGGCTCCCGCCGCGGCGCCGGTGGGTGAACCGCGCCCGGATCGTCGCCACCGACGGCACCACGGCGGGCCCGACGGCGTCCATGACGTGCTCGGCGTGGCCCTCGAGCAGCGTGGTCAGGGCGAGCAGCCGGTCGAGGACGGCGCGCTGCTCGGGGCCCTGGAACATCTCGACCAGCGCCATCCCGTCGCGCGGCGGTTCGCGGCGGATCGCCTTGACGATCTCGGGCAGCCGGTCGACCGACCCGGACGCGGAACGGTCGAAGCCGCCGGCGAACGCCGCGACCTCGCTCTGGAAGTGGTCGCGCAGCCAGTCGACGGCCGTGAACTGCAGCCGGTGGGTGGCCTCGTGCAGGCACACCCACAGCGCGAAGTCGTCGCCGTCGACGTCGAGGGCCTGGCGGGCGGCGACGACGTTCGGCGCGACGAGTAGCAGGCGTCCGGCCTGCTCCCCCGTCGGGCCGGCTCCCGCTTCGCTCCGCGACACGGGACTGCCGAACGGGTCGTACTGCCCGAGCACGCGGCTGCCGAGGAACGCGAGCAACGTGCCCATCTGCAGGCCGGCCGCCGAGCGCGTCACCCGCCCGACGGTGCTCCCGACGATCCCCTCGGGCGGGCCGGGCAGCGGCGCGTCGGCCAGCAGCGCGGCGATCCCGTCGACGGCGGAGCGGATCCAGCCCGGGCGGTCGACGACGTCGGCCTCGGGGATCGGCAGGCCGGCGCCGAGCCCGGTGACCGACCGCACGTGGTCCTCGGAGATCCGGGCGCCCTCGCGCAGCCGGGCCACCTCGGCGGCGGCCTCCGCGGGCGAGACGGCGGGCCCCGCGGGCACCAGGCGCGTGCCGGTGGCGATCGCGAGTCCCCAGTCGACGGGCAGCCCCGTGCCGCGGGGCGCGGAGGTCAGGTCGACGGTCACCGTTCCACCGTACGTCGCGGTCCGAACGGGTCGAGCTCCGCGGCGCTCCGGCTCCCGGACCGGGCTCAGCGACAACCGCAGTCGTGCAGCGCCGCCGCCAGTGCGTCGAGGCGTGGTCGGGCCGTGCCGGGGTCGACGCCGTTGCTCATGAACGAGAACACGAGCGTGCGCCCGTCGGCGGTGTCGACGACGCCGGCGAGCGCGTTGGCGGCCGTCAGCGTCCCGGTCTTCGCCCGCACCCACCCGCGGCCGTCGGCGCCGGGCGTGCCGGGGACGTAGCGGTCGGCGAGCGTGCCGCCCCCGCCCGCCACGGGCAGCCCGTCGAGCAGCGGGCGCAGGGCGGCGGTGCGCGGATCGGAGCCGGTCGGGGCGGCGGCGGGCGCGAGCACCCCCGACAGCGCGGTCGCCGGCACGCGGTCGTTCACCGAGAGCCCGCTGGTGTCGGCGAGCACCACGCCGTTCGTGTCGATCTGCGCCTCGCCCAGCACGCGCGTCACGGCCCGCGCGGCACCGTCGAAGGTCGTCGGCTCGCCGACGGCGCGGGCGACCTCGCGGCCGAGGGCCTCGGCGAGCACGTTGTCGGAGTTCTGCAGCGCCGTGCGCACGAGCTCGGTGACCGGGGGCGACTGCACCTGGCCGAGCACCGCCGCGTTCGGCGGCGCGGTGCCGACCGCGACCGACGGGGCGGTGCCGCCGCGCTCCAGGCGCGCGCCGAGCTCGCGGGCGGCGTCGGAGGCCGGGGTGGCCGTGCGCGGCACGTCGAGGACGGTCGGGTCGCTGCGCCCGCCGTCGAGCATCACGGGCACGATCGGCGCCACGAAGCCGCCCGCGACGTCGGTGGGGTCCCAGCCGGGGGCGACGCCGTTGCCGCCACCGTTCTCGTAGTGCGAGACGTCGACCAGCACGCGCGTCACCGGCGGCTGCCCGGCCCGGGAGGCGTTGACGGCGGCGACGAGGTCGTCGAGGCGCGCGGCGTCGGGGTAGACGGTCTGGCGCCCCGCGGGCAGCGACGACAGCGTCGGGTCCCCGCCGCCGACCAGCACGATCGTGTCCGGGGTCGGCCCGGCGACCACCGAGGTCGTCAGCCGCATCATCGGGTCGAGGCGCAGCAGGGCCGCGGAGCCGGTCAACAACTTCGTGACCGACGCCGGCACCTGCGGGTCGTCGGGGCGCCGGCTCCAGAGCGCCTCGCCGGTGGCCGGGTCGAGGACGGCGCCGGTGAGGTCACCGAGCGCGGCGGCGCGCGCGTCGAGCGCCGTCGCGAGCCCCGCGCGGGTGGGGGCCGGGGCATCGGCGCCCACCGCGGCCAGGCGCAGCTGGGGCGTCGCGGGGTCCGGCGGGTCGGCGGCCTCGCCGCCGAGCAGCGTCACCGGGAGGCCGGCCGCGCGGGCGAACGAGGGGGCGGTGAGCGTGACACCGACGACGACGCCGGCCAGCAGCGCGACGACGACCGCGACGCCCAGGAGGGGCAGGCCCCACCGGCGAACGACGGATGACGGGTCGGGGACCGCGCGGTGACCGTCGCCGCTCAACGCCCCGCACCCCTCCTCACCTGCAGTTCACCTCACCCGGACGAGAGCCGGGTCACCCCACGGTGTGCCGGGTCACCCCGACCGGTGCCCCACACTAGAGAAGGGCGAGGGCCCTCGGCCGACCCACGGGGGCGGGTCCGCCGGAGGAGTCACGGCCGACGGACACGGACGACCGAGTACAGGAAGCGGTGAGCGACGCCGTGGAGTTCGACGTACTGATCGAGATCCCCAAGGGGGTCCGCAACAAGTACGAGATGGACAAGGCCACCGGGCGGCTGCGGCTGGACCGCACGCTCTTCACGGCCACGCAGTACCCGGCCGACTACGGCTACATCGAGGAGACGCTCGGCCAGGACGGCGACCCGCTCGACGCGCTGGTCCTGATCCAGGAGCCGACGTTCCCCGGCTGCGTCGTGTCCGCCCGTGCGATCGGCATGTTCCGCATGACCGACGAGGCCGGCGGCGACGACAAGGTGCTGTGCGTGCCGGCGGGCGACCCCCGCCAGGAGCACCTGCGCGACATCCACCACCTCTCCGAGTACGACCGCCTGGAGATCCAGCACTTCTTCGAGGTCTACAAGGACCTCGAGCCCGGCAAGAGCGTCGAAGGCGCCTCCTGGGTCGGCCGCGCGGACGCCGAGGCCGAGATCAAGGCGTCGCTCGCGCGTGCCGAGGACCTCAAGGCCACCACGGCGCACTAGGGCCTGCCCGGCGGCCGGTTCTCAGCGTCCCGTGCGGGTGAGGTCGGCGTCGGTCACGTGTTCCGCGGCCCGCCCCGACGGGGCGGGCCGCGGGGGCGTCACCAGGAGCTCCACCTCGCCCGGCGCGGCGCCGTCCACGAGGATCTGCCTGCTGACCGGCGCGAACCCGCTCGCGGTGAGCATGTGCCGGCCGGGCGCGAGGTCGTCGACGCGGAACCGGCCGTCGGCACCGGTGACCGCCGAGGCCACCACGCCGCCGTCCCGGCCGACGAGCACCACCAGCGACTCCGCCACCGGCGCCCCGCTCGCGGTGCGCACCGCTCCGGCGAGGCCGTAGCGCGCCGCCGGCACGGTGACGTCCCCGCGGGCGCCCTCGTCGCCGACCTCGACCCGGGAGGCGTGGGGTGCCCGTCCCGGCGCGAGGACGGTGACCGTGTAGCCGCCGGGCGACAGCTCCCCGGCGTCCCACAGACCGTCGGCGTCGCTGCGGCGGACGCCGACGACCCCGCCGGCCCGGTCGGTGACCGTCACCGTGGCTCCCGCGACGGGCGTCCCGTCGGTCTCGGTGACGCGCCCGCCCAGCGTCGCGACGCCGGCCAGGGCGACGTCGCGGCGCAGGGGCACGCCGTCGACGGTGACGAGCTCCGCGAACGGGCGGCGCCGGGGCGACGCGGCGATGAGCACGTAGGTCCCGGCGGCCGGCGCGGCGAGGGTGTAGCCGCCGCGGTCGTCGAGGCCCGTGCGCCGGATCGGCGCCCCGTCGAGCCCGTGCAGGGAGACGGTGACCTCGTCCTGCGCGCCGACCGGGCTGCCGCCGGTGCCGGTGATGCGGCCGTGAACCGTCGGACCGGTTGCCGCGTGCACCGGGCGGGCGTCCGCGGTGTCCGGCGGGCCCCAGTCGGCGGTCGTCGAGGCCGGGGCCGGCGTCGTCGAGGCCGGGCCGTTCACGGCGGCGGCCGGTGCCGATCCCTCGGCGTCGCGGGCCTGGATCCCGGACTGGGTGCGCAGCGGCACCTCACGCAGGAACAGCACCAGCACGAAACCGACGGCGATGACGCAGGCGGCGATGAGGAACACCAGGTCCATCGCGTTCGCGAAGCCGACGAGGTACGGCTCGGCCAGGCGCGGATCCATCCGCGGCAGCACCGACGAGTCCTGGGCGACCTGTGCCGCCCCCACGGCCGGGTCGAACGCGACCTGGTTGGCCGGGTTCGCCAGCGCCGCGGGATCGGTGAGGGCCGCGCGGAACTCCGGGGTCGGGGCGATGGACGCGAAGGCGTCGCGGATGCGGTCGCCGACGGTCGAGAACAGCACCGAGAGGAAGACGGCGACGCCCAGGGTGCCGCCCATCTGGCGGAAGAAGGTCGCCGACGCGGTCGCGACGCCCATGTCCCGGGCCGGCACGGCGTTCTGCACCGCGAGCACGAGGGTCTGCATGCAGTTCCCGAGCCCGAGGCCGAACACGACCATGAGCAGCGCGATCTCCCAGTACGGGGTGTCGGCGTGGAGCCGGAGTCCGAACAGCAGCATGCCGGCGGTCATCAGCGCGAGGCCGATCACCGGGAAGACCTTGTAGCGGCCGGTGCGGCTGGTCAGCTGACCGGAGACGATCGAAGCGACCATGATGCCGCCGACCAGCGGGACCATCTGCAGTCCGGCCTGTGTCGGGCTCGCGCCGGTGACGATCTGCAGGTACTGCGGGATGATCGCGATCCCGCCGAACATCCCGATGCCGGTGATGATCGCGATGATCGACGTCAGGCTGAACACACCGTTGCGGAACAGCCGCAGGGGCAGCAGGGCGTCGTCGCCGTAGGCCCGCTCGGCGAGGAGGAACGCCACCAGGCCGGCGACGCCGATGGCGTAGCAGACGATCGCCGAGGTCGAGCCCCAGCCCCACTCGCGGCCCTGCTCGGCGACGATGAGCAGCGGGACCAGGGCGACGGCCAGCGCGGCGGCGCCGGGGAAGTCGAGCCGGTGCTCCCGGCGGGTGTGCGGCAGGCGCAGGACGTTCCAGACGACCAGGAAGGCGATGACACCGATCGGGACGTTGACGAGGAACACCCAGCGCCAGCCGGTGATGCCGAGGATCGTGTCCTGGCCGGCGAGGAAGCCGCCGACGACCGGGCCGATGACGCTGGACGTGCCGAACACCGCGAGGAAGAAGCCCTGGTACCGGGCGCGTTCGCGAGGCGGGACGATGTCGCCGATGATCGTCAGGGCCAGCGACATGAGGCCGCCGGCGCCGAGCCCCTGGACGGCGCGGAAGGCCGCCAGCTCGTACATCGTCGTGGAGACCGTGCACAGCACCGAGCCGAGGACGAAGAGCCCGATCGCGGTGAGGAAGAACGGCCGGCGTCCGTAGAGGTCGGAGAGCTTGCCGTAGAGCGGTGTCGTGATCGTCGCAGTGATCAGGTACGCCGTCGTCGCCCACGCCTGGAGGTTCAGGCCCTGCAGGTCGTCGGCGATGGTGCGGATCGACGTCGAGACGATGTTCTGGTCCAACGCGGCCAGGAACATGCCGAGCATGAGCCCCGAGAGGATCACGACGATCTGGCGGTGGGTGAAGCCGGTACTGCTCGCTGCGGACGGAGTGGGGGGCGCCGCGGTGGCGGGCGTGCTCATGAGGCCTCCTGGCCGCGCACGGCGACCGACGGCGGGGTGGGGGTGTGGTGGCGCTCGAGGTCGCCGGCCAGCTGCTCGAGCAGGTCGACGAGCCGGATGCGGTCGGCCTCGTCCCAGTACTCGGTCATGGCGCTGATCTCGCGGTTGCGGCGGTCGCGGTTGGCGTGGAACACGCGCAGGCCCTCGTCGGTGGGCGCCAGCAGCGTGGCGCGGCCGTCCTCGGGGTCGGGGCGGCGCTCGACGAGCCCGGCGCGGACCAGCCCGGCGACCTGGCGGCTGACCGTCGACGGATCCGAGTGCACGGACTCCGCCAGCGCGTTCGACCGCCGCGGACCCTCGAGAACGAGCCGGGCGAGCAGCACGTAGGCGGCGCGCTCGACCCCGTCGGGACCGACGGACTTCCCGGCCTTCGCCCGTTCGACCGCCCGCATGACGCGGATGAGCTGGTGCCCGAGGCGGTCGGAGACGAGCCAGCGGTCGTCCACCTCGGGCGGCGCCGGGAGCCGAGGAGATTCCATTGCATGCTCCGTACAATCGGTTGCTGCGTACAAGCATGCTCCCGTCGTCGCGACGAGCGCCAGCCGGGTCCCCCAACGAGCGCGCCACACCTCGCCGTGTGGCCCGCTCGGGTTGCGGCTGCGGGGGTGTTTCCGACCGAAGGGCCCCTTCGCTCGCGTGGACGGGCCGAGCGTGCCCTTCGCCGGACCGGTGCGGGCGCGCTCGATGACGTCGTCGCCCCTCGCGCCACGAGATCCCGGTCCGAGGAGCGTGCGTTCCGCGGAGCGGAGCGTTCGCTCCGGACTCTCGGATCTTCTGGCGCAGCCGGCGGGCCGGCGCCCCCGGGGCCCTACGGTGTCGGAGCGTGGCGAGCGAGCGCGTCACCGACGAGCGCGACATCCACGTCGCGACGATCACCTCCTCCCGCCCGGAGGAGCTCGACGCGATCGACGGGCGATGCGCGAGGGGGTTCGACGCGGCGTTCGACCGCCTCCGCGCCGAAGACGGGGCCGGGGCCGGGGCGGGGGCGGGGGCGGGGGCGGGGATCGTGACGGACGAGGGGCGGGCGTTCTGCGTCGGCGCGGACGCGCGCGGCGAGGGCAACCCGGCCGGCGACGTCCCCGGCTCCTTCTGGGAGCGCCCGACCGTGAACTCGTTCGAGAGCGGCTGGGAGATCGACGAGCCGGTGATCGCCGCGGTGAACGGGCACCGCCTGGGTGACGGGCCCACGCTCGTGACCTGGTGCGCGACCTCGTGATCGCCGGCGAGCGGGCGACGTTCGGCGTCCCTGAGGTGCGCCTGGGCATCCCCACCATCGTCGGCGCCATCCGCCCGCTCCCGCCGCATCGGCTGGCAGCCGGCGATGGAGCTGCTGCTCACCGGCGAACAGGTCGACGCCGACAGCGCGCGCGAGAGGGACCTGGTGTCGCGGGGTCGTGCCGCACGACGAGCTCTCGCCGAGGCACGCTCCCTCGCCGACCGTCTCCTCGCCGCGGCGAGCCCGGCGTGTCGCGCGAGCGAGGATGTGGCGATCCTGGCGTCAGACGCCAGCGATGCCGCATCGCTCGAACTAGGCGACGCGCTCGAAGACGGCGGCGAGGCCCTGGCCGCCGCCGATGCACATGGTCTCCAGGCCGTAGCGGGCCTCGCGGCGCGCCATCTCGCGCACCATCGTCGTCAGGATCCGCACCCCGGTCGCACCCACGGGATGTCCCAGCGAGATCCCCGAGCCGTTCGGGTTCACGCGCTCGTCGGTGACCAGGTCGATCCCCCACTCCCGCCCGACCCCGAGCGCCTGCGCGGCGAAGGCCTCGTTCAGCTCGATCACGTCGATGTCCGCCCACGACAACCCCGCCCGCGACAGCGCGAGCTCAGTAGCCGGCACCGGCCCGATCCCCATGACCTCGGGACCCACCCCCGCCAGACCCCACGACACCAGCCGCGCCAGCGGCCGCAGACCCAGCTCCGCGGCCTTCTCCGACGACGTCACGATGCACACCGCCGCGCCGTCGTTCTGCCCCGACGCGTTCCCCGCCGTGACGGTCGCCGAGGGGTCCTGCTTGCCCATGATCGGCCGCAGCTTCGCCAGCGACTCCAGCGAGGCGTCCGGACGGATGTGCTCGTCGGCGTCCACGACCGTGTCCGACTTGCGGCCCGGCACCGTGACCGCCACCAGCTCGTCGGCGAAGCGCCCGTCCTTGACCGCCGCGGTCGCCTTCTCGTGGCTACGCACCGCCAGCCGGTCCTGCTCCTCGCGAGGAATCGAGTACCGCTGGCGCACGTTCTCCGCGGTCTCGATCATCCCGCCCCACACCGGGTGATTCCTCCCGCCCGCGTGCACCCGGCCCTGGGCCAGCGCGTCCTTGAACTCGAACCCGCCGGCCCGGGTCCCCCACCGGGGAGCAGCCGAGTAGTAGGAAGCCCCCGACATCGACTCCGCGCCCCCGGCCAGCACCAGCGACGCCCCACCGGTCTGCACCGCCATCGCCGCGTAGAGCACCGCCTGCAGCCCCGACCCGCAGCGCCGGTCGACCTGGATGCCCGGCACCGACACCTCCAGCCCCGCGTCCAGCGCCGCCACCCGCCCGATCGCCGGCGCGTCCATGGTCGGGTAGCAGTGCCCGAAGATCACGTCGTCGACCTGGTCCGCGGTCAGCCCGGTCCGCGACACCAGCTCCCGGATCACCGTCGCCCCCAGCTCCTGGGGCGCCACGTCGCGCAACGCACCCCCGAACCCGCCCACCGGCGTCCGCAGGGGCTCACAGATCACCGCATCGGCCACGGCCGACCTCCTCGAAGAGCTAGAGCGCGTACCGCAGGATGACCTCGGCGACGCACGCCGGCTTGGGCCATCCCTCGATCTCCACCGTCCCCCCGATCGTCGCCTGCACGCCGTTCGGGACGTCGGTGACGTCCACCAGGCGGCAGTGACCTCGCACACGGCTGGGCACCGGGACCGGCGCCGGGAACCGCACCTTGTTCAGCCCGTAGTTCACGGTCATCGCCACGCCCTTCACCTCGAAGGTGTCCCACCCGAACTTCGGCATGAGGGCGACGGTGAGGAAGCCGTGAGCGACGGTCCTCCCGAACGGGCCCTTCGCGGCGGCCTCGGGGTCGACGTGGATCCACTGATGGTCGTCGGTGGCGTCGGCGAAGATGTCGACGCGGTGCTGGTCGACGGTGACCCACTCGCTCGTCCCGAGGTCCTCCCCCACCGCAGCACGCAGCTCGTCGACGTCGGCGAAGACACGCATCGCAGGCACTCCTAGAGATCGACTAGAGATCGGCGGCGAGTTCCTTGACCTGCCCCACCAGCGACACCCGCTCCGCCGGTGTCCCCGCCAGGGGCGTGACGTTGATCGTCGTGACGCCCGCGCCGGCGAAGGCCCGCAGGCGCTCGGCGACGTAGGAGCGCGGCCCGATCAGCGACATCGAGCGCACCAGGTCCTCGGGCACCGCGGCGGCCGCCTCGTCCTTCTTGCCGTCGAGGTAGAGGTCCTGGACCGTGGCGGCCTCCTCCTCGTAGCCGTAGCGCTGGGCGAGCTCGTTGTAGAAGTTCTTGCCCTTGGCGCCCATGCCGCCCACGTAGAGCGCGACGAACGGGCGCATGCCGTCGAGCATCTGCTGCGCGACGTCGGCGTCCTCGGTGATGCACAGGGACGCCTGCAGGTAGGTCTGCAGCGGACCCAGCGAGGAGTCGCGTTTCGCCTTCCCCGCCTCGAGCGAGGAGCCCCAGATCTCGTGCGCGCGCTCGGGCACGAACAGGATCGGCAGCCAGCCCTCGGCGATCTCGGCGGTCAGCGCCACGTTCTTCGGGCCGATCGCGGCGAGGACGATCGGGATCCGGTCGCGCACCGGGTGGTTGATGATCTTCAGTGGCTTGCCGAGCCCCGTGCCCTGGTCGGGCGGCAGCGGGATGTCGTAGTACCGCCCGGAGTGCTGCACCTTCTCGCGGCGCCACACCTGTCGGCAGATGTCGACGATCTCGCGGGTCCGACCCAGCGGGGCGTCGTAGCGCACACCGTGGAAGCCCTCGATCACCTGCGGGCCGGACGCCCCGATGCCGAGCGTGAAGCGCCCGCCGGAGACGTAGTCGAGGCCCGCGGCGGTCATGGCCGTCAGCGAGGGCGTGCGGGTGTAGATCTGCAGGATGCCGGAGGCGATCTCGAGCCGGCTCGTGCGGGCGGCGATGAACCCGAGCTGGCTCACCGCGTCGAAGCTGTAGGCCTCGGGCACGAACGCGATGTCGAGCCCGGCCGCCTCGTGCTCGGCGAGCTCCGCGACCGTCTCCTCGAAGCCACCGCTGTAGTTCAACCCCATCCCGATGCGCACGGGGGCACCCTGCCACGATCGCGACGATCACGGGCGGCGGGAGGAGACCGGGTGTTCTCGACGACGGTGACGGTGCGCGGCTACGAGTGCGACGCCAACGGGCACGTCAACCACGCGGTCTACCACCAGTACGGCGAGCACGGCCGGACCGAGACCCTCCGGGCGCTGGGCATCGAGATCACCGACATGACGGCGGCCGGTCTCGGCCCGGTGATCCTGGAGACGACCGTGCGGTTCCTCTCCGAGCTGCGCGCCGGCGACGAGATCGACATCCTGCTCGACCTGCGCTTCGGCGAGGGCAAGACGTTCCGGATGGACATCGAGCTGCGCCGCCGCGACGTCGTCGCCGCGACGATCACCGGCACGATGGGCCTGCTCGACCACGCCACGCGGCGCCTGGTCGCCGACCCGCGCGGACGTCTCCGGGCCCTCGCCGGCCCGGAGGGCGTTCAGCTGCTCGACGACTCGGAGAAGTGACCGGGCCAGTCGCGGTAGCGGATCCGCGGGGTCGCGACGACCTCGCCGAGCGTCGACCACTCGTCGCCACCGAGGCGGGCGAGCGGCGCGAGCCGGCGGGCGTCGGGGTGCCCGTCGACGAGCACGTCGTCGGAGACGGCGACGTGCACCACCCGGCCGAGGACGAGCGTGCAGTTGCCGACGTCGAGGGTCCGCTCGAGACGGCACTCCAGCGCCACCGGTGACTCGGCGATCCGTGGCGTCTTCACGTGCAGCGACGGCTCGCGGGTCAGACCGGTCGCGTCGATCTCGCTCTCGTGCGACGGGAAGTCGGTCGCGGTCGCGTTGATGTGCTCGAGCAGCGGCTCGGGCGTCAGGCAGATCGTGAACTCCTCGGTGGCCTGCGCGTTGCGCAGCGAGTCCTTCTCCCCCACGGACGTGAACTGCACGATCGGCGGGTCGGTGCTCGCCACGGTGAAGAACGAGTGCGGCGCGAGGTTGTCGACGCCGTCGGCCGAGCGCGTCACCACCCAGGCGATCGCCCGCGGCACGATCACCGCGGTCAGCAGCTTGTAGATGTCGCGGGCGCCCACGGCGTCGGGGTCGAAATCGGTGCGCACGGTCAGTTCTCACCCGGCAGCAGCCCGGACGGGACCAACTGGGGGGCGCGCGACGTCGTGGTCGTCGGCTCCGGCTCGCTGGTCTCGTCCGCGCCGCTGGTCGTGGTGGCCGGCGCCGACGTCTCCTCCGTGCCGCCCTCCGGGGCGCTCGACGTCGTCTCCGGCGCGGAGGGTGCGGTGGAGGTCTCGGGCGCCGTGCCGAGCACCGAGCCCACGCTGGTGCCCGACTCCCCGCCCGACAGCGGCGAGCCCTTGATCCGTTCGATGCCGGTCACGGCCAGCATCGCGATCAGGAAGATCAGCAGCGCGGTCGCCGCGAGAAGGGCGTAGCGCCGCCAGGGCGGACGCCGAGGCGGCTCCTCCTCGTCGGGGTGGTCGGGATCGTCGGGGCCGCCCGGGGCGCCGACGAGGGCGGTCTCGTCGTCCTCGGACGAGGACATCACCCGCGTGCCGGGCCCGACGACCTGCGTCCGGCCGTCTCCGGGGCCGCCGAGGGTCGTGCGGGTCGCGTCGTCCGACCCGATCACGACGGTCGGGGTGTCGTCCGGGGCGCCCGTCGTCCGCGTCCGGTCGTCGGCGGGAGGGCCGCCGGTGACCCGGGTGCGGTCGCCGGCGGTCATCGCGCTGGCGACCATCGTGCGGTCGTCGGCCTGCGGCGCACCGCGCTCCGGGGGGTCCCCGGGGCGGCGGGTGCGCAGCCGGCGGCGGACGGTGTCGCGGGTCCGCTCGATCGAGCGCTGGTAGACGGCTTCCCCGACGGTGGTGATGACGGCGGCGAGCCCCGCGCCGGCGACGGTGCCCATCGCGCCGCCGACGAACGAGCCGATGCCCGCCGTCGTCACGGCCGCCGCGGCGCCGCCGCTGAGCTTGACGATCGACAACGAGGACGCCCCCGGCGCCGCCGCGTGGGTCGTCGGAGCGTCGGACGGGGCGTGGCTGGACGGCGTGTCGGTGGGAGTGGCGTGGCGCGTGGGCGCCTCCGCGGGCGGGCGCCCGGCGTGCGCCGGGCCACCCGCGGGCACGGGCGACGGTCCGCCCCGGCCGTGAGGTGCCCCCCGCCCGTGCGGCCCGACCTGCGCCCGGCCGGGAGGACCGCCCGGCGGACCGGGTCGACCCGCGCCGGGCGAGCCGTACGGCCCCGGGGGCGGACCCTGCGGCGCGCCGCCGGGGGGCGGACCCGCGGGGCGCGGCGGCATCGGGCCCGGCGGACCGGGCGGCGACGGGGGCTGCGGCTGAGGCGCCTGCGGCGGGGACTGCTGCTGAGGCGCCTGCGGCGGAGGCGCCTGCGGCGAGGACTGCTGCTGAGGCGCCTGCGGTGGGGCGGGCCGGCCGGCCCGCTCCGCCCCGTGGCGGCCGACGGGCGGCGACGTGTCGGGGGCGGGCACGTCGGGCAGGGGCACGTCGGGTAGGGGCACGTCGGGCTGGGGGACCTCGGGGTCGGCACCGTGTCGCGACGCGGCCGCGTCGTCGGGGTCCGGCCCCGGCGCGGCATGTCGCCCGCGGGGCCCAGGGGGGCCGGGCTGCTCGCTCATCCTGCCCTCGCTGACCTCGACGATCCCCCCGCCGGCACGGGGCGGGCCGCCCTCAACCCTGCCCCACGGCCCCGACGGCCTGCGGTCGGGGCCCCGGGTCGGGACTCCGGGCGGGTGGTCCGAGGACGGACGATCGTCGCTGCTCAGTCGCCGGCGCGCCGGTGCCGACCGCCGGTGCCGCGGAGCATCACCGGCCGGGAGGGACGGTCCTCGCTCCCGCCCGCCCCGTCCTCCCGGAACGCACGCCGTTCGAAGCCGCGATCGGTACGGCCGAACGCCCGGCGGACTTCCTCGTAGATCGGCGTCTGCGACATGTGCGGCACCCTACGACTCCGTCCGGGGGTGCCGAGCAGCACACCGACCTCGGTGCCACGCGTGTGACTCGACCTCTGACCTGGGAACACTCGCCCCATCGCGGCACCACGGTGATCGTGTTCACCGGGCTCCGCCGGGTCGATCACGGACCTGGATCCGAGGTCCACCCGGTCGGATCAATCCGCCCTGCGGCGCCCTCACCCGGTGTTGCCGAACCCAGGAGCGGCATCGACACCCAGCCGGCGGAGATGACCGTCCACTCGGCGCAGCCGTACAACGCCGAGCCCGCGCGGACCGCCCTCGCCGGCCGCGACCTGACGCCTGTCTGGGACTCCGCGGCCGGGGTGCAGCCCGCGGACCCCGCCGAGCTCTGGAACGCCAAGGGCTACGTCAACCTCCTGGGCGCGCGTGACGCTGCACGCGGTCCCCGGCACCATGGAACCGTAAATGTCCCGACATTCCGGGGAGAGTCCGTGGGTGAGGCGCCCGACGAGCAGCGGCAGGGCGAACCCGAGCACGAGCCCGACTACCGCTTCACCCTCGCCAACGAGCGGACGTTCCTCGCCTGGCTACGGACCTCGCTGTCGCTGCTCGCGGCCGGCGTGGCCGTGGTGCAGCTGCTCCCCGAGTTCGCCGTGCCGGGCACCCGCGGGGTCGTGGGTGCGCTGCTCGCGGCGCTCGCCGTCGTGACCGCCGCCGGCGGGGTGCTGCGCTGGCGCGGGGTGGAGTTCGCGATCCGGCGCAGCATGCCCCTGCCTCGCCAGCGCCTGCCCTGGGTGCTCGCCGGCGGGCTCGTCGTGCTCGCCCTGTTCGGCCTGGCGCTGGTCGCGCTGCGGGCGGGCGCGTGACCTCCCCGTCCGACGCCGGCCTGCAGGCCGAGCGCACCGGTCTGGCGTGGAGCCGCACGTCGCTCGGCGTCGCCGCCAACGCGGTGCTGCTCGCGGTCCGGGAGCTCACGCACGACGAGCCGGGCCCGTCGCTCGTGCTGGCCGGGGCGGCGGCCGTGCTCGCCGTGGTCGTCGCGGTCTACGGGCGGTTCCGTACCGTGCGGATCAGCGACGCCCCGCTGCCCTCCCCGCTCGCCGCGACCAGGGCCGTCCCGCTGCTCGGGATCGCGGTGGCGCTCCTGGCGCTGGTCACGGGCGTGGTGCTGTCGCTGCGGTAGCCGGTGCCCGTTGCTCCGGGGTGGGCCCCGAGCGGATGAGCGTGACCAGCCCCGACACGGCGACGACCGCGCTGACCGCGGCGAGGACCGCACCCGGGACGCCGAGGGAGAACCGCTCGCCGAGCACGACGATGCCGATGGCCATCGCGGCGACCTGGTCGACGGTGATCTGCGTCGACAGGCCCGCGTCGAGACCGCCGTCGCGGTAGGCCGTCTGGAGCAGCATGATCGACGCCACGGGCAGGATCGCGGCCGCGGCGAGCACGGCGGCGACCAGCCAGGGCGAGCGCCCGTCCTGGACCAGCCGGAACGTCAGGCGGACCAGCCCCGACGTCGCGCCCGCGCAGAGGCCCGAGATCGCGGCGCGGACCACGGCTCGCGGCACCGGCGGCGCGCGGCCGCTCGCCACGGTGAGCATGCCCGCCACGACGAGGACGACGAGCACCGTGCCGAGCACGAGGTCGGCGTTCGGCGGCACCTGCGAGGGCTGGTGCTCGGCCAGGCCGAAGAGCCCGGCCAGCCCGATCACCAGCACCACGGCGCCGATCCACTCCGCGCGGTGGATGCGCCGTTTCTCGAGCCAGGCGTCGAGGGGCAGGGCGAGGATCAGCGCGGTCACGCCGATCGGCTGGACCAGCGTGATCGACCCGAAGCCGAGCGCGACGACGTGGATCATCGCCCCGACGACCATCGACGCGACCCCGCCCCACCACCACGGCCGTCGCAGCAGGGCGCCGAAGAACGGCAGGCCGGCACCCGTGCGCTCGCCGGCGTCGACGGTGCGGGCGGTCTCGCGCCGCTGCAGGGCCGCCGAGAGCGCGTAGGCGAGGGCGGAGCAGCCGGCGAGGGCGACCGCGATCGTCGAGTCGGCGGTCACCTCAGCGCACGAACGCGCTGTGGCCGGTGATCGCCTTGCCGACGATCAGCGTGTTCATCTCACGCGTGCCCTCGAAGGAGTACAGGGCCTCGGCGTCGGCGAAGTAGCGGGCGACGCCGTTGGCCAGGAGCACGCCGTTGCCACCGACGAGCTGGCGCGCCCAGGCGACGGTCTCGCGCATGCGGGTCGCGCAGAACTCCTTCGCCAGCGCCGAGTGCGCGTCCGACCCGCCCCCGGCGTCGAGGAGCTGGGCGTTGCGCACCGCCATGCCGAGCGAGGCGGTGACGTTGCCCAGCATCTGCACGAGCAGCTCCTGCATGAGCTGGAACCCGGCGATCGGGCGGCCGAACTGCTCGCGCTGCCGCGCGTAGGACACGGCCATCTCGTAGGCGCCCATCTGCGTGCCGGTCGCGCCCCACGAGGCGTTGGCGCGCGTGACCCGCAGGACCCCGCCCGCGTCGGCGAACGTGCCCGTGCCGCCCGCGAGGCGGTGGTCGTCGGGCACCCGCACGCCGCGCAGGGCGATGTCGGCGTTCTGCACGATGCGCAGCGCCGTCTTGCCCTCGATCTTGACGATCGTCATGCCCTCGGTGTCGCGGGGGACGACGAAGCCGCGCACCTCGTTCGTCTCGACGTCCCTCGCCCAGACGACGATCAGGTCGGCGAAGGTCGCGTTGCCGATCCAGCGCTTGTCGCCGTCGAGGACCCACCCGGCGTCCGGACCGGAGCCGTCGCGGTGCGCCGTGGTCTCCATGCCGCCCGCGACGTCGGAGCCGCCGTGCGGCTCGGTGAGCCCGAAGGCGCCGATCGACTCCATCCTCGCCATCGCGGGCAGCCAGCGCCGCCGCTGCTCCTCGGTGCCGCCGGCCCAGATCGACCCCATGGCCAGGCCGCAGTGCACGCCGAAGAAGCTGTTCACCGACGGGTCGACGCGCGCGATCTCGGCGGCCACGAACCCGAGGAACAGGCGACGCGCGGGCTCGTCGGCGCTCGCGCCGAGCCCGTAGGGCAGCCCGGCGAGGTCGAGGTCGGCGAACCCCTTGACCAGCTGCATCGGGAACTCGGCGCGCTCCCAGGCGCCCTCGACCAGCGGGGCGACGTCCTCGGCGAGGTAGGTGCGCAGGCGGCGCAGGGTCGCCGCCTCGTCGGCCGTCAGCAGGTCGGCGTAGTCGTAGAAGTCGGCGATCGCGTCGCGGTCCGGGTCGAGATCGAGCGCGGGGCGCGGCAGCGCGGGGAAGTCGGACGGGAGCTCCGGCATGCTCCCAGCCTGGACGCACCACCATCGGGGCGCCAACCGGTCGCCGGCGCGCCTCCGCGAGATGATGCTTGTACTATCCAAGCAAATGCCCTCACGGTGGGCGACCTCGCGGGCGCGGGGTGCGCGGCCGGTGGACCATGGGACACGGGTCGGTGCAGGGACGGCCCGCAGCGCGTCGAGAGAGGTGGACGTCGGTGGACGGACAGGAACCGATCATGATCTTCGGTCGGGTGACGCGGAGCGACGGCGCGCCGGTGCCCGGCGCGGCGCTGACGCTGTGCGACCTCTCCGGTGACCAGCTCGACCGGGCGTCCGCGGACGAGGGCGGCCACTACCAGCTCGTGCCGCCGACGGGCGGGACCTACCTGGTCATCTGCGCCTCGTCGACCCACCAGCCGCAGGCCTCGCTCGTGGCCGTCGCGGACCGCCCGCTGCGCCACGACGTCGGCCTCGCGGGCGGCGGCGCCTCGCTCGGCGGCACCGTCGGGGTACGCCACGGAGGCGGCACCAATGGCGCCGGGACGGGCATCAGCAGCGGGTGGGGCGACGTCGTGCTCACCCTCACCGACGTGCGCGGCACCGTCGTCGCCGTGACGCGGTCGGCCGCCGACGGCAGCTACCGCTTCGCCGACCTCAGCGAGGGCACCTACACGCTCACCGCCGCCGCCCCCCGCCTCGCGCCGATCGCCGAGACCGTGCACGTGCCCGCCGAGGGCCACGTCGCCCACCACGTCGCGCTGGCGACCCGCACCCGGCTCTCGGGCAGCGTCCGCTCCGCCGGCGCCGGGCGCCCGGTGGCCGAGGCGCTGGCGACCCTGGTCAGCGAGGACGGCCACGTCGTCGGCTCCCGCGTCACCGGCGAGGACGGCTCGTTCCGCTTCGACGACGTGGCCCCCGGCGTCTACACGATCACCGCGAGCGGCTACGCCCCGGTGGCCTCGGAGATCGAGATCGGCCCGGGGCACCCGTCGGACGTCGTGCTGAGCCTCGTGCCGCCGGCCGTCGACGGTGCCGCGGACACCCCGTCGCGGCCCGACGCGCCGCGCGGGGACGACGGTGCGGCCGCGGGCCACGGGACCAACGGCTTCGGCGGGCGTCACGGACAGCACGGGGAGGCCCCCTCCGAGTCCCACACCCAGTCCGGCGGCGAGCGCTGGTGAGCGCGGGCGAGCGCGCCTCGTCCGGGCTGACCACCACGCCGCGCGGCGGCTGGATCCGCGGGTCCGCGGTGACCAGCGACGGCTGGCCGGTGCCGTTCGCCGTGGTGACGGTGATCGACGCCGCCGGCACCCAGATCGGCGCGACCTCGGTCGGCGGCGACGGGGCGTTCCTCGTCGAGGGGCTCCCGGAGGGCCCGGCGACCGTGATCACCTCCGCGGTCGGGCACACGCCGGCGGCGCGCCCGACGGCCGGGTCCGGCGACCTCGGGCGGGTGGTGCTCACGCGCTCGGGTGCCCTGAGCCTGCCGGCCCCCGGGCGATGGGACATCGACCCGGTGCACTCGCGGATCGCGGCGTCGGCGTTCCACCTCGGCATCACCAAGGTGCACGGGCGCCTGCGCCGCTTCACCGGCGCGATCGAGATGGGCACCGACCTCGCGAGCACCCGCGTGCAGGCCGCCATCGACCCCGCGAGCGTCGACACCGACGACGACACCCGCGACCAGCACCTGCGCGCCGGCGACTTCCTCGACGTCGTCGCGTTCCCGCGCATCGACTTCACGTCGACCGCGGTCACCGGCCACAGCCCCGACCACTGGACGATGACCGGCGACCTGGTGCTCAAGGGCGTGCGCAACACGGTCGCCCTCGACGTCGTCTACCACGGCGCGGGCCCGGACCTCTGGGGCGGCGAGCGCGCGGGATTCTCGGCGACGACACAGCTCTCGCGCGACGACTTCGACATCCGCTGGAACCAGTCGGTGATCGCCGGCATCTTCGCGGTCGGGCGGACCCTGCGCATCGAGATCGACATCGAGGCCGTCCGCGCGACCTGAGGGATCCGCGCGGAGATCACGAGCGCGTGATGCACCCCGCGCCGACCGCTCGGGTCCACGAGGTGCCGTCTGGTCACCGGGAACCCGGCCGCCCTCACGTGGACGCGGGCTGATGCCCCGCCTCCCCCGCGGCGGCGCCGAGGACGAGGTCGTGCACCACCGGGTGCCCGTCCACCGAGATCACCGCGGCCCGGGGCCGCGCGGCGCGTCCGCCCATCCGGTGCGGGGTGCAGATGAGCATGAACTCCCCGGCCTCGGGCGGCTCGAGGCAATAGCTCCCGTCGGGCTCGGTGTGCACGCGGCCGACCTGCTCGCCGCCGCCCGAGACCAGGGTCAGCACGGCCGGGCGCGCCTCGCCGTCCTCCCCGAGCACGCGACCGTGCACCGGGCCGACGGTGTCGCCGCCGTCGCGCTCGTCCTCGCCCGCGTCGGGCACCTCCTCGCGGGGGTCCGGGGCGAACTGGGGCTCGCCGGCGGTCAGACCGCCGCTGTTGGCGCGCGTCACCACCGCCATCAGCACGATCGCGATCGCCACGAGCACGACCGGCGCCACGAACGACCAGGCCGGGTCCAGTCGCTGCACCACCGCGTTGCCCCCGGCCGCGGCGACCACCGCGAGCAGGCGCAGCGGGGAGTTCCAGTTCCACGTGAACGGCTTGTGCAGCTCGACGAGGCTCGAGACCCAGTTGGTGACCGTGCCGGACAGGAAGCTGGTCGGCGTGCCGGCCGGGCCGACGTAACGCAGCGCCGCGGCCTGGACGCCCATCGCCAGACCGGCGCCGAGGACGAGCACGACGACCTTCCACGGCACGATCGAGCTGGCGTCGTCCACGCCGTACCAGAACGCGCCGAGCAGGAGCAGCAGCGCGAGCTCGAACGTCAGCGTCGCGCCGACCGCGTTGCGCCACGGCCAGCGCCGCATCGCGAGCCCGCAGAAGACCGTCCCGGCGATCAGCCCGCCGCAGTAGCCGGCGATCGCGCAGATGTTGTCGACGATCTGCCCGACGTCGCCCTCGCCCAGCCCGAGGCCGAGCAGCACGAGGTTGCCGGTCATCGTGCTGGCGAAGACCTGGTTGAAGGCGAAGTAGGTCACCACGTCGATCGCGCCCGCCGCGGCGGTCAGGATCACGGTCACGGCGCTGAGCGTGCGAGGGCGCCGCTCCGGTTCGTCGAAGCCGGTCACGCGTCCCGACGCTCGCAGTGATCTTTTGCGATCCCATTACTCGGGCGCGGCGTTCGTGTGAGCCGGTTGCGACGAACGGCACAGTTTGGATCAGCGAACGGCCGCGCGGTCCCGCAGGACGACGTCGATGTGCACCGGCGAGCCGTTGACGGTCACGCGCGTGACCGCCGGGGCCGCGCCGCCGCGCCCACGCGGGCTGGCGATCACCAGGTAGTCGCCGGAGCGGCCGTCGGCGCTGAGCGTGAAGTGCCCGGTGTCGTCGGTGGTCGCGCGGTCGGCCTCGTGCCCGGCGGCGTCGACGAGCGTGATCACCGCCGTCGCGGGCCCCTCGTCGGGCGCCAGGATGCGTCCCGCGACGGCCACGGGCCGGGCCGGAGCGGGCACCACGTCGTCGGACTCCTGCCCCAGTGCCTCCCCCGGGGCCTCCGCCTCCTGCAGCGACGGGTTGGCGGTGTCGAACAGCGACGCGATGGCCGCGACGAAGCAGCAGGCGGCCGCGAAGCCGAGGGCGAGGAACAGACCCTCGGCGAAGGGCCCCGAGATCAGCTCCGGGAAGAAGCTGCGGCCCGTGAGGAAGCCGGCCTGCTCGGGCCCGACCTGGGCCAGGACGCCGGGGCCCAGCAGCGTCTCGATGGGGTTGTAGCCCAGGAGCGCCGCGAACAGCGTGCTCACCGGCGGGAGCTCGGAGATGCGGCCCGCGACGTCGGCCGGCACGCCCTGCCCGGTCAGACCGTCGAACAGCGCCGACGGCAGCGTCGAGGCGAGCCCGAGGATCAGCATCGAGAAGAAGATGCCGATCGAGAGCACCGTCGCGCCGTTCATGAACGTCGCGGTCATGCCCGCCGCCGCCCCGCGCTGGCGGGCCGGCACGCTGTTCATGATCGAGGCGCGGTTGGGCGAGGAGAAGAGCCCCATCGCGAGGCCGTTGACCGCGAGCAGGAGCGCGAACAGCGGGTACGGGAAGTCGACGGGCAGGAAGCCCATGAGTAGGAAGCTCGCGGCGGCCACGATCATCCCGCCCGCGGCGTACCAGCGGGCGCCGTGGCGGTCGGAGAGGAAGCCCGAGATCGGTCCGGCGACCAGGAAGCCGATTGTCAGCGGAACCATGTAGATGCCGGCCCACAGCGGCGTCGACTCGTAGTCGTAGCCGTGGCGGGGCAGCCAGATGCCCTGCAGCCAGATGATGAGGATGAACTGCAGGCCACCGCGGCCGAGCGCGGAGAGCAGGTTCGCGATGTTGCCCGCGGTGAACGAGCGGATGCCGAACAGCGACAGGTGGAACATCGGGTGCGCCGCCCGGCGCTCGATGGCCACGAACCCCGCGAGCACGACGACGCCGCCGACGAGGCAGACGAGCACCGTCGGGCTCGTCCACCCCATGACGTGGCCGCCGTAGGGCTGGATGCCGTACGTGATGCCCATGAGCACCGCGATGAGGCCGACGGCGAAGGTGATGTTGCCCCACCAGTCGATGCGGCCCTCGTGTCGCTCGCTGGTCTCCTTGAGCTTCGCCGCGGCCCAGAGCGTGCCGCCGACGCCGATCGGGACGGAGACGACGAACACGAGGTGCCAGGCCACCGGGGCGAGCACGCCGCCGATGATCAGGCCGAGGAACGAACCGGCGATCGCGGCGATCGAGTTGATGCCCAGGGCCAGCCCCCGCTGCCGGGCGGGGAACGCGTCGGTGAGGATCGCCGTCGAGTTCGCGAGGAGCAGCGCCCCGCCGATGCCCTGCAGGACGCGCATCGTGATCAGCCAGATCGCGCCCGCGTCGCCCTGCAGCCACGTGACGGCGAGCAGGATCGAGAACACGGTGAACACCGCGAACCCGAGCGTGTACATCCGCGTGCGGCCGTACATGTCGCCGACCCGGCCGAAGGTGACGACGAGGACGGCCGTCACCACGAGGTAGCCCATGATCAGCCACAGCAGGTAGCTGATGTTCTCGGGCCGCAGCGGGTCGAGCGCGATCCCGCGGAAGATGTCGGGCAGCGCGATCAGCAGGATCGACATGTTGATCGTCACGATCAGCACACCGAGCGTGGTGTTCGTCAGCGCGACCCACTTGTACCGCGGGCCCAGGTGGGCCACCGCCGGCGCCACCCCCGTCTCAGTCGCCACGTCGCCTCCGGGCTCACACCAAGATTATTAGTATCGGGCAACTATCCTAAGCATGCCCCGCCGGCGGCCGGGGTGTGACGTCGTCGACCACCGCACCCGCTCGTGGCGCTCTGCAGCGTGCCGACCCCTGTCCACCCCGCTCACGGCCGACGCCGTGCGCCGTTCGATGATCGACGCCCGCCTAGGAGCCCGACTGGGGCACGAGCACCGGCAGCGCCCGCAGGGCCAGGTCGACCAGCACCGGCTGGGCCTGGTCCACGGGCACCGGGCGGTCCGGGCTGAGCGTGAAGCTCGCCGTGACGCGGCCGTACACCACGACGAGGACGGGTCCGTCGGGATCCGGGTAGTAGACGGCCTCGGCGGCGCCCATCGGCACCGGCTGCGACGGCACGCCGGCGCTCGCCTGGGCGTCGCGGTTGACCCGCGACTGCGCGGACGCCGCCTGCGGGTCGGTGTAGCCGCTGGTCAGCATCTTGAGCACGAGCGTGTTCGACGGCGGGGCACCGGGGCCGCCCTGCGAGAAGTAGTTGCAGGTGACGCGCTCGAGCCGCCCGACCGACGGCGCCGGCACGTCGCGCAGCGCCGTGACGCGCACGGAGCCGAGGGGCATCCCCAGGTAGTTCGGCATCTGGTCGGACGCCAGCACCTGGTCGCACTCGGTGGGCAGGATGCTGTTGCGCGGCGGCGGCGCGCTGCTGACCGGGGCGGCGCCGGGCCCGGGGAACTCCGGGATCGGCGGGGTGCCCGTCGACGCACCGGACGAGCAGGCGGCCGCGACGAGGGCCGCGGCGGCCAGCGTGCCCGCGAGCAGCACGCGTCGTGCCCTGTCCCGACGGGTCGCCGCCGGTCCCGCTCCCGCGCGCTCCATCGCCCCCGCCCGTCGTGCTGCGTCTCGCCGTGAGGACCGTACTGGCCGTCCGCCCACGGTAGTGCCGTCCTCCGTGCCGCGGCGCGGCGCGGGGTCAGTCGTCCGGCTCGGCCAGCGCCCGCTGGGCCACGGCGAACGCCCGGTTGGCCGCGGGGACCCCCGCGTAGACGCCGACCTGGAGCAGGACCTCCTGGATCTCCTCGCGGGTGAGACCGTTGCGGCGGGCGGCGCGGACGTGCATGGCCAGCTCGCCGTCGTGGTGCAGGGCGGCGAGCACCGAGAGCGTGACGATGCTGCGCTCGCGCCGCTCGAGCCCCGGCCGCGTCCAGATGCCGCCCCAGGCGTAGCGGGTGATGAAGTCCTGGTAGTCGGCGGTGACGTCGTCGGTGTTCGCGGCGGCGCGGTCGACGTGGTCGTCGCCGAGCACCGCCCGGCGCACCTCCTCGCCTGCGGGGTCCCAGTGCTCGGTCGAGGGGTGGGGGCTCACGTGGTCTCCTCCTGATCGGTGGGCCGAGCTTCCCTGCCGGAGTGCTCCCCTGAACGCTGCGGCTCCCGCGATCGCAGGACGTCGTCGACGAGCACGGCCGCCTCGCCCACCGCCCCGGCGGGGTCGAGCAGGGCGCCGACGTCGTCACCGACCGCGTCGCCCAGCACCTCGGCGAACGAGCGGCCCGCGTCCCGGGCGGTGGCCGCGACGGTGGTGACGAGGTCCCTGGCCGCCGCGTGGCCGAGCCGCTCGCGCAGGCCCGTGGTCGCCTGCTCGGCGAGCAGCAGACCGCCGGTGACGTCGAGGGACGCGGCGACCCGGTCGGGGTCGACGGCGAGGTGGGTGACGGCGTCGGCGAGCCAGGCCGCTCCGGAGCCGACGGTGCGCAGCAGCTCGGTGAGCGGGCGCCACTCGGCGTGCCAGGGACCCGCGGCGCGTTCGTGCTCGTGCAGCGACGCACCGGTGAGCACCGAGGCCACGAGGCCCGGCGCGGCGATCGCGGCGGCGCGGGCGGACACGGCGGCCACCGGGTTGCGCTTGTGCGGCAGCGTCGACGAGCCGCCCCGGCCCGGGACGTCCTCGCGGACCTCGCCGACCTCGGTCTGCGCCAGCAGCACCAGGTCGGTGGACACCGAGCCGACGGCAGCGCCGGCGCGGCCGAGCAGGCCGGCGAGCTCGGCGACGCGCCCGCGCTCGGTGTGCCACGCGAGGACGGGTTCGGCGAGGTCGAGACGGCGGGCGAGGGCGGCGCGGGTCGCGCGCCCGTGGCCGTCGAACGCCGCGAGGGTGCCGACCGCGCCGCCGAGCTGGACCGCCGGGCGCCACGCGGCCAGCGCGTCCGCCGCGGCGTCGAGCCCGGCGCACCAGCCCGCGAACCGGAGCCCGGCGGTGATCGGGGCGGCCTGCTGGAGCAGCGTGCGCCCGGCCGCGGGGCGGTCGCGGTGGTCGGCGGCGAGGCCGGCGGCGGCGTCGGCGGCGGACCGCAGGTCGGTGGTGATCGCCGCGACGGCGCGCCGGGCCACGAGCATCGCGGCGGTGTCGACGACGTCCTGGCTGGTGGCGCCACGGTGCACGCCGCTCGCCGCGTCCCCGCCGAGACGCCTGCGCAGCTGGGCGACCAGCGGGACGACGGGGTTGCCGGACGCCGCCGCCTCCTCGCCGAGCGCGGCGACGTCGACGGGAGCGCGGCAGGCCTCGGTGATCGCGTCGGCGTCGGCGCGCCCGAGGGTCCCGACGTCCGCGGCGGCCTGCGCCAGCGCGGACTCGACCTCGAGCAGCGCGGCGACCCACGCGTGGTCACCGACCGCCGCCCGGGCCTCCCCGCGGGCGAGCACGGGGTCGAACAGGCCGGGGCGGTCGGTCACCGGGGCAGTGTGCCTTGCGGGCACGTCAGCAGACATGAGTGCCGGGACACGCCGTTCTGCTCACGTGCGCGTCAGCGCACCCCCGCGGTGGCGCCCTCGTCGTGGACCGGGTGGGTACCCTCGCCGAACTCCTCGACGATCTTCGCGCAGAAGGCGTCGAGGTCGTTCGGGTTCCGGCTGGTCACGAGGCCCTCGTCGACGACGACCTCCTCGTCGACGGCGTTGCCGCCGGCGTTGCGGATGTCGGTGCGCAGGCTCGGGTACGAGGTCAACGTGCGCCCGCGTACGAGGTCGGCCTCGACCAGCGTCCACGGCGCGTGGCAGATGGCGCCGACCGGCTTGCCCGCCGCGAAGATCGCCTGCACGAAGGACACGACGTCGCCGCTCTGGCGCAGCTGGTCGGCGTTGATCGTGCCGCCGGGCAGCACGAGGGCGTCGAAGTCGTCCGCCGACACGTCCGCGATCGCCGCGTCCGGCGTGAACGTGTCGCCCTTGTCGATGTCGGAGTTCATCGCCTGGATCGCGTCGGTCGAGAGCGACACGAGCGTGGAACGCGCGCCCGCTTCGTCGACGGCCCGGCGGGGCTGCTCGAGCTCCACCTGCTCGACGCCGTTCGTGGCGATGATCGCGACCCGCAGTCCGTCCAGTGCGCCGGCCATGCCGGGTTCCTCCTCGATGGGTTCGACGGCAGTTGCTTGTCACCCACCGGGTTGCCGACGACCGGCCGGCCCGAAACGGTCAGCCCCGTCTCAGCCCCGTCTCAGCACCGTCTCAGCACCAGGCCCGGTGCGACCGGCCCGGACGCCTCGCGGGCCGCGGCCCACTCGGCGAGCGCGGGGAGGTCGACGCCGTGGCGTCGCGCCGCCGCCGGTGCCTCGGCCGCGGTCTCGGCGCCGCGGCGCAGCAGCGACGCCGCCCCCCGGGCGTTGCCGCGCTGCTCGTGGGTCAGGCCGACCGCGAGCTGCGCGAGGCCCTTCCACAGCAGCCGCTCGTCCTCCGGAGCCGCCTTCCACGCCGCCTCGAGCACGTCGTGCGCGTCGAAAGGCCGGTCCCCGTCGAGGAACGCCTGCGCCCGGGCGAACACCTCGTCGGGCGCGAGCTCCTCGTCCTCGTCGTCGTCGCGCGGGACGCCTGTCGCCCCGTAGGGCAACGGGCGTCCGCTCGCGTCGCGGGGTCGCGCGTTGCGGGCGCGGCCCTCGCCGTCCCGGTCCCGATCGGACCCCGTGTCCCGAGCCATGACCCGACCCTAGGAGGTGGAGCGGGACTCCTGCTCGGCGCTGTCGGACCCGGTCGTGCCGGTGGAGCCCGTGCCGTTCTCGGTGTCCGTGGCCTCACTGGCCTCACTGGCCTCGGTGGCCTCGGTGGTCTTCTCCCCGGACCCGAGCTCGGCGGGCTCCTGGTCGGACGCCTCGGTCTTCGCCTGCCCGTTCCGCGTCGAGCGCAGGCTGGTGACCGTCACGACCGCCAGGGTGACGACGATGACCACCAGCGAGAGCCATGTGGGGATCTGGGGGATCGCCGTCGAGACGTCCTCGTGCAGGTACAGCAGGATCAGCTTGACGCCGATGAAGGCCAGGATGAACGCCAGGCCGTAGGACAGGTGCACCAGGCGGTCGAGCAGTCCGACGAGCAGGAAGTACAGGGCCCGCAGACCGAGCAGCGCGAACGCGTTGGCCGTGAACACGATGTACGCGTTCTGCGTGATGCCGAAGATCGCGGGGATCGAGTCGAGGGCGAACACGAGGTCCACCGACAGGATCACCGCGACGACGATGAACAGCGGGGTGACGCCCCACTTGCCGTCGACGCGGGCGGTGAGCTTACCGTCGTCCTTGTAGCCCTCGTGGTCGCCGGCGTCCTCGTGCACGGTGACGAACCGGCGGACCAGCTTGACCGCGCGGTTGTCGTGCATGTCCTTCGGCTCCTCGCCGTGGGAGCGCACGAGCGTGTAGGCCGTGTAGAGCAGGAACGCGCCGAAGATGACGAAGACGAACGCGAACGCGGAGATCACCGCAGCGCCGATCGCGATGAAGATCGCGCGCATCACCAGGGCGCCGATGACGCCCCAGAGCAGCACCTTCTGCTGGTGGCGCTTGGGCACCGCGAACTGGCCCAGGATCACCGCGAAGATGAACAGGTTGTCGACCGAGAGGCTCTTCTCCACCAGGTAACCGGCGAAGTACTCGGTGCCCGACTGCGTGCCCATCGTGAACAGCAGCACGACGCCGAAGATCACGGCGACGACGATGTAGATGACCGACCAGAGCGTTGCTTCCCGGAAGCTGACCTCGTGCGGCGACCGTGCGTGCCAAATGTCGATGGCCACGAGCACGGCGATGCCACCGACCGTGGCCGCCCAGACCCAGAAGGGGACCGTCACGCCTGCTCCTCCACCATTTTGCCGTCGCTTTACGGAAAGGTCGCGGTGAGCCAACGCCTTCGTCACCGCGGGGGTTCCCCGGTGTGACGATACCGACGCGCGGGCGTTTTGCTCCGCGATGTCTTGTTCCGTCCCGTGTCACCCGTCCGGGCGGAGCCGCCGTGGCGTCCGTGTGTCGGGCGGGAGAGGCACGTCCTCGGCGCCCAGTGTGCCTGTCGGTCGGCGTCCTCGTCGGTCGGCGGTCGACCGGCCCGGCCGGACGAGGAGGCGGGCGTGGGAGCGAGCCGGTGGCGGGCGGCGTGCGCGGTGGCCGTCGTCGGGGTCCTGACGCTCGGCGCCGCGCCGGAGCCGCCCCCTCCTCCCGGGCGCGTCCTCGACGAGGTCCTGGCCCTCCGGGGCGCCCCGGATCTTCCCGGCACCGCCTACCGGGAGTTCACCACGACGCTGCCCGACCCGCGGGGCGGTCCGCTGCGCGGCGACGTCGTCGAGGTCGACCTCGCCTCGGGCGCCGTCCGCGTGGACCTGCTGACCCCGCCGGTCGTCCCCGCGGTCGCGACGGTCCCCGAGCTCGCGGGGCGGGCCGGGGCGATCGCGGCGGTGAACGGCGGCTTCTTCGACGAGGGCGGGACCGGCGCACCGGCCGGAGCCGAGATCGTCGACGGGGCGGCCCGCACGTCCGGGGTGCCGGTGGGCCGGCGCCCCTCGCCGCCGGCGCCGCCGGGCGAGGGGTCGGACACGGTCGTGGGGGTCGACGCCTCCGGGACGGCCCACCTCGCGCGGGTGCGGTTCCGCGGGACTCTGGGTGTGCGGGGTCGCTCGGTGCCGCTGGCGGGTCTCGACGGCTACGCGGTGCCCGTGGACGGCGTCGGGGTGTTCGACGCGGCGTGGGGCGACGCGCCGCGCTCCCCGGCGACGTGCGGGTCCGACGCCGAGCCCGAGGCCCCGTGCAGCGCGGACACGATCGAGGTGCGGATCGCCGCCGGGCACGTCGTCGCCGTGGGCCCGCCCGGTGCTGGGCGCCTGCCGGGCGGGACCGTGGCGCTCGTCGGGCGCGAGCGCGGCGCCGTCGCGTTGCGGGGGCTGGCGGTCGGGACGCCGGTGACCGTGGGCTACGGGCTGGACGCGGTCGGGGCCCCGCCGCTGCGCGTGGCGCTCGGCGCGCTGCCCCTCGCGCGGGGCGGGCGCGCGCTGCCCGGGCTGCAGGACACCGAGCGCGCACCGCGCACGGCCGTGGGGATCTCCGCGGACGGCCGGCGGATGTGGCTGGTGACGGTCGACGGGCGTCGGGAGGCGAGCATCGGCGTGACGCTGGCGGAGCTCGCCCGCCTGCTCACCGACCTCGGTGCGCCGGTGGCGGCGTCCCTGGACGGCGGTGGCTCGACGACCATGGTGCGCCGGGGACGTGACGAGGAGCTCACGATCGTCAACGATCCCGCCGCCGACCCCGTGCGCGCCGTCACCGACTCCCTCGCCGTGGTGCCCCGCTGACCTGCGAGCGATGCGGCATCGCTGGCGTGTGACGCCAGGATCGCCACATCCTCGGTGTCGCGACACGCCGTCTCGTTCCGCGCGCAGCCACGCCGCGTGGTGGACACCCCGGACGGATCCCTCCGCATCCTCGGGAACACGCGGCGCCGTCATGGGGTTCAATGGGGCGTCCGGACCGGGCGCCATGTGCCCCCGGGTCTCATGAACAAGAGCCGCCAGGGACGATCGTTCGGCTGAAGCCCTGGTGTGCCACGCGCCGCGAGGCGGCTCATCGCCCGGTTCGGACACCTGACGCGGAACGGCCCCCGCACTCGTCCGGGTGCGGGGGCCGTTCGTCGTCCGGAGCCGGGCGTCAGCCGCCGTCGCCGCCCTCCTCGCCTCCGGGCTGGCTGCCCGGGAGCTGCTGGTTGAACTGCTGGCCGCACTGCTCGATCGCCTGCTGCACCGCGGCGGGGTTCGGCTGGTTGGAGGCCTGGGAGAGGCAGTCCTGGAACTGCTGGATCGACTGCCCGCCGCCGAAGTTCAGGAAGGCGACGCCGACGAAGAACACCAGGATGCTCAGGATGATGTTGAGGATCAGGGTGATGATGCCGAGGACGAGGCCGGTGGTGGCCATGCCCTTGTTGTTCGCTTCGAGGCGCTTGGCCCGGCCCCGCCCGACGACGCCGAGGATGATCGCGACGATGCCGAGCAGGCCGCCGACGACCGGCAGCCACCAGCACGTCAGCAGCGCGAGGATGCCGAAGATCAGCGCGGCGACGCCCATGCCGTTGCGCGGCTTCGTCGGGACGGCGGGCTGACCCCACCCCGGCGTCTGACCGCCCGGCGCGCCGTAGCTGGGCTCGCCGTACGGCTGCTGCTCGTAGCCACCCTGTTGCCCGTAGCCCTGTTGGCCCTGGCCGTAGCCGTCGCCCGGAGTGCTCACATCGACGTCCCTTCGAGAGGCCCGGCCCGCCGCCGGGGGCGGCCATCGTGCCACCGGTACCCGTTTCGACCGGAGCCCACCGAACAGGACGCCCTCGAGCGGGTGGATCTCCTGACGTTCACCGCGGGTCATCCGCCTCCGGCACGGCGGCTCCGGTGCGCGACGTGCGGGCCTGTGGCCGCCACGCCGACTCACCCCTGGGGTCGCGTGCTCGGCGTGTCGCGCCGACGAGGATGTGGCGATCCTGGCAGGTGACGCCAGCGATGCCGCATCGCTCGCACCCGGGATCAGGACCGGGTGGCGGCGTAGGCGCGGGCCTCGTCCTGACGGCGCTGTTCGGCGCCCGTGGCGATCGGGGCCCCGATCCACGACTCCGGGATGCCGAAGGCGTCGACGAGCGCGCGGGCGTGGGGGCGCAGTTCCCGGCACAGGCGGTTGACCTCGGCCGTGATCGCCTTCGACCGCGCCGCCGAGATGCGACCGTGCTCGAGGAACCAGCCCTTGTCCTCCTCGATCAGCGACAGGGCGTAGAGGTCGCACACCTTCGCCAGGAGCGCCCGCGCGGACGGGTCGACGCAGGTGTCGATCCCGCGCACGAACGCGTCGAGCACCAGCCCGTCGAGGTGCGCGCGGGCCGCGCGCAGGAGGTGGTCCTGCGCGCTGTTGAAGATCGCGAACTGGCGCTCGGGCGAGATGCCCTTCTCGCGTGCCGGGCGCAGGCGCCGCACGAGCCCGTCGAGGGTGTGCTCCTCGCGGTCGTCGAGGAGCTTGACCTGCCACGACCGGTCGCGCACGTCCTCCTCGTCACGGCCGGGCGCCACGGCGCGCAGGCGCTCGGCGAGCTGACGCAGCGACGTGCGCTCGGCGACGGTGTCGAGCACCTGGTCGGCGACGAACCGCACGGTGCCGAGGGTGTCGAGGTGGCCGAAGTCGTCGGCGTACCCCGAGATCAGCCCCTTGGCGACGAGCTGGAGCAGGACGGTGTTGTCGCCCTCGAAGGTCGTGAAGACGTCGGTGTCCGCGCGCAGGGTGCCCAGCCGGTTCTCCGACAGGTAGCCCTGCCCGCCGCACGCCTCGCGGCAGGCCTGGATCGTCGCTGTGGCGTGCCAGGTCGAGAGCGCCTTGGTGCCCGCCGCCCGCGACTCGAGCTCGCGCTGGCGCTTCTCGCTGGGACCGCTGTCGTCGCCGCTCTCTCGTGCGGTCTGGATGTCGTGGAGCACCTCGACGAGCTCGTTCTGCGCGAACCGCATCGCGTAGGTGCGCGCGAGCCCCGGCAGCAGTTTGCGCTGGTGGGCGAGGTAGTCGAGGACGACGATCTCCTCGTCGCTCCCCGGCCCGGCGAACTGCCGGCGCGCCTCGCCGTACCGGATCGCGATCGTCTGGGCCAGCGACGCCGCCCCCACGGCGCTGCCCGAGACGCTGACCCGCCCGCGCACGAGCGCGCCCAGCATCGTGAAGAAGCGGCGGTTCTCGCTCTCGATCGAGCTGGAGTACGTGCCGTCCTCGGCGACCGTGCCGTAGCGGTCGAGCAGGTTCTCGCGGGGTACGCGCACGCCGTGGAACGACAGGCGCCCGTTGTCGACGCCGTTGAGGCCCTCCTTGTGCCCGTCGTCGAGGATCTCGACGCCCGGCAGCACCTCGCCGTCGTCGCTGCGCAACGGGACCAGCACCGCGTGGACCCCGTGCCGCTGTCGCTCTTCATCCGGCCGACCGGAGTACAGCTGCACGAACACCGCCGCCATCCGACCGTCTCGCGCGGCGTTGCCGATGTAGTCCTTCCGCGCCGACTCGGTCGGGGTGTCGATGACGAACTCGCCGGTCGCCGTGTCGTAGGTCGCCGTCGTGTGCACCGACTGCACGTCCGACCCGTGGCCGGTCTCGGTCATCGCGAAGCAGCCCGGCAGCGACAGGTCCATCACCCCGGGCAGATAGCGCCGGCGCTGCTCGGAGTTGCCCAGCGCCTGGATCGCGCCGCCGAACAGGCCCCACTGGACGCCGCTCTTCACCTGCAGCGACAGGTCGGCGTAGGCCAGCATCTCGAACGAGACCACCGACCCGCCGATGTCGCCGCGCCCGCCGACCGCGACGGGGAAACCGTGCCGGGCGTGCCCCTCGTCGGCCAGGCGGGCGAGCATCTCCCAGACCGCGGCCCGGTAGGACTCGACGTCGGTGGCGGGGTCGACGCGCAGGTGGGCGAAGTCGTCGCGGGCGCGGATCTCGTCGCGCAGCGCGTGCCAACGGCCGTCGAGGGTCCGCTGGACGGCGGCGACGGTGGCTGAACTGACAGGGGTGACGTCGGTGGACGGGCGGGTGCTCACAGGGTCCTCGCAGAAGGCGGTAAGTGATCACCGAGTGCCCCGTCAGGAGGCCGACGACGCGGCCGACGGCGTGACGGTGCGCGACAGACCCGACCAGGCGAGGTCCGCGAGCTGGCCCGCGAGGACCTCGCGCTCGAGATCCGGGCGGGCGGCCAGCCACTGGTCACCCGCGGCGCGGACCATGCCGACGAGGGCGTGGCCCCAGGTCTGGGCCGGCGCGGCGTCGCGGTTCTGACGGCGCAGCTCGGTGGAGATGATCTCCGCGATGTGGTCGCCGATGACCGTGCAGAGGTCGCTGACGGGGTCTTCGCCCTCGGGGCGGTCGAGCTTCGGGGGGCGCATGACGTAGCGGTAGACCTCGGGATCGGCCTCGATGAGCCCGAGGTAGGCGTCGATGCCGGACACCAGCGTCCGGCGGGGGTTCTCGGTGGCGTCCCGCATGGCACTCTGGAGCTGGCCGACGAGCACGGCCGCCACCCAGTCGCACACGGCGAGGTAGAGGTCGTTCTTGTCGGCGAAGTGCCGGTACACCACGGTCTTGCTGGTGCGTGCCTGCGCCGCGACCTGGCTCATGCCGACCTCGGCGCCGTGCGCACGGATGGCCACGATCGTGGCCGCGGTGAGCTCCTGGCGCCGGGCGCGACGATGCTCGTCCCACCGGCTGGAGCGCCGGTCGCGCCGGGGGCGGGATCCGTCACGCTCGCTGTCACGCCCGGTCTCGAGGTGATGTGCGGAACGACGGCTCACGTTACCGACGGTACCTGATACTTTCGGGTAACTACGGCCGGACGGTCCGCGTCGCGCCGCCGTGACCGCCTCGAGCCTCAGGACAAACCGGAAACACCGGGAGGAATCGTGCCCTCCGCTCCATCCGCCCCGCGCCGTGCGGCGATCGTCGGCGCCAACCGCATCCCCTTCGCCCGCTCGAACGGGGCCTACGCCCGGGCGTCCAACCAGGACATGCTCACCGCCGCGCTGGACGGGCTCGTCGCGCGGTTCGGGCTGGCCGGCGAGCGCCTCGGCGAGGTCGTGTCCGGCGCGGTGCTCAAGCACAGCCGCGACTTCAACCTCACCCGTGAGGCCGTGCTCGGCAGCCGCCTCGCGGCCGCGACGCCGACCTACGACCTCCAGCAGGCCTGTGGCACCAGCCTGCAGACCACGCTGCAGGTCGCCAACAAGATCGCCCTGGGCCAGATCGAGAGCGGCGTCGCCTCGGGCGTCGACACCACCAGCGACGCGCCGATCGAGGTCAACGACGACCTGCGCCGGGTGCTGCTCGCCGCCAACCGCGCGAAGTCCACCGCCGGCGTCCTCAAGGCGCTCGCCGGTCTGCGTCCCGGCCAGGTCGTCCCCGAGATCCCGGCCAACCGCGAGCCCCGCACCGGCATGGCGATGGGCGAGCACGCCGCCCAGACCGCCGCCGCGTGGGGCATCACGAGGGCCGCACAGGACGAGATCACGGTCGCGAGCCACCGCCACCTGGCCGCCGCCTACGACCGCGGCTTCTTCGACGACCTCATGACCCCGTTCCTCGGGCTCACCCGGGACGACAACCTGCGTGCCGACTCGACGCTCGAGGGCCTGGCGAAGCTCAAGCCGGTGTTCAGGCCGAAGGGCTACCCCGACACCGAGGCGACGATGACCGCGGCGAACTCCACGCCGCTCACCGACGGCGCCGCGACCGTCCTGCTCGCCAGCGACGAGTGGGCCGCCGAACGCAACCTGCCCGTGCTCGCGCACGTCGTCGACGCCGAGACCGCCGCCGTCGACTACGTGCACGGCGACGAGGGCCTGCTCATGGCGCCGACGTACGCGGTGCCGCGGCTGCTCGAGCGCCAGGGCCTCACGCTGCAGGACTTCGACTTCTACGAGTTCCACGAGGCCTTCGCCTCCACGATCCTCGCCACGTTCGCAGCGTGGGAGGACCCGAAGTTCTGCAAGGAGCGCCTCGGCCTCGACGGGCCGCTGGGCACCTTCGACAAGTCCAGGCTCAACGTCGCGGGGTCGTCGCTGGCCACCGGGCACCCCTTCGCGGCCACCGGCGCCCGCATCGTCCCGACCCTGGCGAAGCTGCTGCACGAGAAGTCGACCCAGGAAGGGTCTGACACGGTCCGGGGTCTGATCTCGATCTGCGCGGCCGGCGGCCAGGGCGTCGTCGCCATCCTGGAGGCCTGAGAGACATGTCCAACGACTGGTACTCCGACTTCGTCAACTCCGGGATCGGCAAGTCGATCGCCGGCACCGTCGGGCTGCCCCCGGTACCGCGGCTGCGCCGCTACGAGCCCGGCCAGCCGCTGCTGTCGGGCCCGGCGCTGCTCGGGACGGCGACGGCGAACGGGCGCGTCGCCAAGGTCGTGCGCTCGCTGCTGACCGACCTGGGCGTCGAGCTCCACGAGGACCCGCACGCCCCGGTCGGCGGAGGCAGCTCGTCGTCCAAGGTCGCCGCCGGGATCGTCGACGCCACGGGACTGTCGTCGCCGGCCGACCTCGCCGAGATCCAGGGCTTCCTCACCCCGGTGATGCGTCGCGTCGGGCCGTCGGGTCGGATCCTCGTGATCGGTGACGTGCCCGGGGAGGCGAGCGCGCCGTCGGTACGCGCCGCCCGCCGCGCCCTCGAGGGCCTCGTGCGCTCCGCGGCGAAGGAGGCGCGCTACGGCGCGACGGTCAACCTCGTCCACGTCGCCGACGGCGCCGAGAACGACCTCGAGTCGACGCTGAGGTTCTTCCTGTCCTCGCGCTCGGCGTTCGTCGACGGGCAGCGGCTCGAGGTGGGCACGGTGCCGGGGTATCGCGGCTCGCTGCCCCAAGGTGTCGACTGGGACAAGCCCCTCGCCGGGCGCACCGCCGTCGTCACCGGGGCCGCCCGCGGTATCGGCGCGACGGTCGCGAAGACCCTGCGCCGCGACGGCGCGACGGTGATCTGCGTCGACGTTCCCGCCGCGGGCGACGCGCTCGCGCGCACGGCCAACGACGTCGGCGGCAGCGCGCTGCAGCTCGACATCACCGCCGACCACGCGCCGGCGACGCTGCTCGACCACGCGAAGCGCCACGGCGGGCTCGACGTCGTGGTGCACAACGCCGGCATCACCCGCGACAAGCTGCTGGCCAACCAGGACCGCGACCGCTGGAACTCGGTCATCGACGTCAACCTGACCGCGCAGCTCGCGATCAACGATGCGCTGCTCACCTCCGAGGTCTTCCACCGCGGCGGACGCATCGTCACCGTGTCCTCGATGGCGGGAATCGCCGGCAACCGCGGCCAGACCGCGTACGGCGCCTCGAAGGCCGGCGTCATCGGGATGGTCGACGCGACGGCCCCGCTGCTGGTGGAGAAGGACGCGACGATCAACGCGGTCGCGCCGGGCTTCATCGAGACCGCGATGACCGCCGCCATGCCCGTCGGCACCCGCGAGGCCGGGCGGCGGCTGTCGTCGATGACCCAGGGCGGTCTGCCGATCGACGTCGCCGAGACGATCGCCTGGTTCGCCCAGGGCGCCTCGTACGCCGTCAACGGGCAGGTGCTGCGCGTCGACGGTCAGAACTACCTGGGGGCATAGGGATGCCCATCGAGACCCTCGACCGCTCGCCGACCCTCGGCGTCCTCTACGGGCGGGCGCTGCTCACGGCGCGCTCGGGCGGCACGACGCTGCCCGACCGTCGCCTCGAGCTCGCCGGCGTGCGCATCGACGCCGACGCGGTCGCCGACTACGACCAGGTGTGCGGGTTCGCCGTCGGCGGCGTCGTGCCGCCGACCTACCCGCACATGCTGGCGTTCCCGCTGCAGATGCGGCTGATGACCGACCGCGAGTTCCCGCTGCCCGCGCCGGGCATGGTGCACCTGCGCAACGTCATCACCCAGGTCCGCCCGCCGGAGGTCGGCGAGCCGCTGCGGGTCGCGGTGCACGCCGACCGGCTCGCCGCGCATCCCAAGGGCGCGCAGGTCGACCTCGTCACGGCGGTGACCGACGAGGACGGCGCGGAGATCTGGGGCTCGCGCAGCACCTATTTCGTGCGCGGGGCACCGGCGCCCGACGAGGAGTCCGCCGCGCCACCCGAACCGGACCCGCACGTCGGGCGGCTCCCGCACGCGGTCTGGACGATCCCCGGCGACATCGGCCGGCGCTACGGCGCGGTCTCCGGCGACGTGAACCCCATCCACGTCAACGGGCTCGCCGCGAAGGCGTTCGGGATGCCGGGCACCGTCGCGCACGGGATGTGGACCAAGGCCCGCGCGCTCGCGGCGCTCGCGGGTCGTCACGGTCCGGCGTTCACCGTCGACGTCGTGTTCAAGGCGCCGGTCCGCGCGCCGTCGAAGGCCTGGTTCCACACCGCGCGCGCCGACGGCGGCTGGGACGCGAAGCTGGTCAGCCCCAAGGGCCGCGACCACCTGCTCCTGACGCTGCGCGAGGCCTGAGCGCGCCGGCGTTTCGCAGCGAACGCGCTGTTCGCTGCTTCTATGCGTCCGAAGTCCGCGTTCACGTCGATGGCGCTGGTAGCCCGCGTCGGCGCGAACGGGGACTTTCGGCGCATAGAAGCAGCGAGATACCCGTTCGCTGCGATAACCCGGGACCCGCTACAGCGCGATCGTCTCGCCGCGCCCGACGACGTCGCCACGATCCGACCAGCCGCGCCGGTCCACCTCGCCCAGGAAGTCCGACAGCGGCGAGCGGAAGACGCCGTAGTCGTCGTGGTGGATGGGGGTCGCGCCGCGGGGCGCGCTGGTCTCGCGCACGTCCGCGCCCATCCGGCCGTCCGTGGTGACGACGAGCCCGCCCGGCGGGGTCGTCCCGCCGAGGTGCAGCACGGCGCGGTCGACCCTCGCCGACGTGCTCGCGGATCGCCGCGAGCTCATGCGCCGGCTCCGCCGCGCCGCGCGTCCCTCACGGCGACAGGACCACCTTGATGCACTCGTCCTGCTTCTTCTGGAAGATGTCGTACCCGTGCGGCGCCGACTCGAGCGGCAGGCGGTGGGTCCGCAGGTCGTGCACGCCGAGCGGGTCGTCGTCGGTGAGCAGCGGCAGAATCTCGGGGGTCCAGCGCTTCACGTGCGCCTGGCCCATCTGCAGCGAGATCCCCTTGTCGAAGATCTTCAGCATGTTGATCGGGTCGGCGGTGCCGCCGTAGACGCCCGAGAGCGAGACGACACCGGCGCGACGGACCGCGTCGACGGCGCCGACCAGCGCGGCGGTGCGGTCGACGCCGGCCACCTGCATCAGCGGCGCCGAGATCGCGTCCGGCAGCTTGTTGACGACCTTCTGCGCGAGCTCCGGGATCGCCGAGCCGCCGTGGGCCTCCATGCCGACCGCGTCGACGGCGGAGTCGGTGCCCCGGCCGTCGGTGAGGTCGCGGATGGCGGTGGTGACGTCGTCGACCGTGCTCGCGTCGACGACCTCGATGCCGTGCCGGCGGGCCATCGCGTTGCGCTCGGGCACGCTGTCGACGGCGATGACGCGGTAGCCGCGGTAGCGGGCGATCCGCGCGGCCATCTGCCCGATGGGGCCGAGCCCGAACACCGCGACGCTGCCGCCGTCGGGGATCCGCGCGTACTCGACGGCCTGCCACGCGGTGGGCAGCACGTCGGACAGGTAGAGGAAGCGCTCGTCGGCCGGGCCGTCGGGGACCTTGATCGGGCCGAACTGCGCCTGCGGCACCCGGAGGTACTCGGCCTGACCACCCGCGACCTGCCCGTAGAGCTTCGTGTAGCCGAACAGCGAGGCACCCATGCCCTGCTCGCGGTTCTGCGTGGTCTCGCACGCCGCGAACCACTGCCGCTCGCACATCCAGCAGTGGCCGCAGGAGATGTTGAAGGGGACGACGACGCGGTCGCCGGCCTTCAGGTCGCCGGTCTCCGAGCCGACCTCCTCGACGACGCCCATCGGCTCGTGACCGAGGATGTCGCCCTTGTCGAGGAACGGCCCGAGCACCTCGTAGAGGTGCAGGTCGGAGCCACAGATCGCTGTGCTCGTGACCTTGATGACGGCGTCGGTCGGCGCCTGGATCGTGGGGTCGGGGACGGTCTCGACGCGGACGTCGCCCGGTCCCTGCCATGTCAGTGCACGCATGCTTCGGGCTGCCCGACGATGTTCCGGCTCGAAACGGCGGGCGACGTCGGTCACGCAGCGCGCCTGTTCGATCACCGTTCACTCACCCGGTGCCCCGCCGCCTCCTCCCGGACCTACGGTCCCTGCGACCACCACGATCGGAGATACGGGAGTTCTCGTGCGCCTGCTGCCGCTCGCCGTGCACCGCCCCCACGGACGTCCCCACGTCACGTGCCGCTACCGGTGCAACGACGCCTGTGCGCGCGAGGCGCCCAACCCGACCGACGCCACGCCGTTCCGCGAGATCGCCGCCGCGGCCCTGAGCCGGCGCCGCGTGCTGCAGGCCGGCCTCGTCGCGGGGATGGCCGGGACGCTGGCCGCGTGCGGGGCCGGAGGCTCCGGGACCGGCGCCGCGCCGTCGGCCGGGGCGAGCACCCCGATGCCCTCGCCGTTCGGCTTCACCGCCGTCGCGCCCAACACCGAGGACGCCGTCCGCATCCCCGAGGGGTTCGACCAGCAGGTCGTGATCCGCTGGGGCGACCCGGTGCTACCCGGCGCGCCCGCGTTCGACCCGAACGCGCAGACCGCCGCCGCGCAGGCGCAGCAGTTCGGGTTCAACAACGACTTCCTCGCGCTGCTCGACGTGCCCGGCCGCCCCGGACGCGCGCTGCTCGTCGCCAACCACGAGTACTCGACCGAGCCGTTCATGATCCCGGGCTACGACCCGGACGCACCGACGCCCGAGCAGGTCGCGATCGGCATGGCGGCGCACGGGATGTCGGTCGTCGCCGTCGACCGCGACCCCGCGTCGGGGCGGCTGACCCCGGTGATGGACCCGGTCAACCGGCGGATCACCGCGAGCACCCCGATGACGCTCACCGGCCCGGCCGCCGGCGACGCGCTCGTGCGCACCACCGCCGACCCCGAGGGCCGCACCGTCCTGGGCACGCTGAACAACTGCGCGGGCGGCGTCACGCCCTGGCGCACGGTGCTCACCGGCGAGGAGAACGTCGACCAGTACTTCGCGAACGGCGAGACGGTGAACGACCCCGTCGTCCGAGCACAGCTCGCCCGCTACGGCATGGACGGCGGCGCCACCGAGCGGAGGTGGGAGGGCGTCGACGGGCGCTTCGACCTGGCCCGCGAGCCGAACGAGGCCCACCGCTTCGGCTGGGTCGTCGAGGTCGACCCCTTCGACCCGGCCTCCACCCCGCGCAAGCGCACCGCGCTCGGCCGGTTCAAGCACGAGGGCGCCAACGTGCACGTCGGCCCGACGGGCACGGTCGCGGCGTACATGGGTGACGACGAGCGGTTCGAGTACCTCTACAAGTTCGTCTCGTCACGCACCCACCGGGCGGGCGACACCCCGATCGATCGCGAGTCGAACGCTCGGCTGCTCGACGAGGGCACGCTGTTCGTCGCCCGCTTCGCCCCCGACGCGCCCGGCGGTGACCCCGGTGAACCCGGTGGCCCCGACGGCAGCGGCGAGTGGCTGCCGCTCGTGGAGTCGCTCGCCGACGGCACCGGGCGCTCGTTCGTCCCGTCGATGACCGCGGCGCAGGTGCTCGTCCACACCCGACTGGCCGCGGACACGGTCGGCGCGACCCCGATGGACCGGCCCGAGGACGTCGAGCCCCACCCGCGCACAGGCCGCGTGTACGCCGCGCTGACCAACAACGACGAGCGCGGGACGCCGGGCAAGCCGGGGGTCGACGGCGTCAACCCCCGGCCCGAGAACACCAACGGCCAGGTCCTCGAGCTCGCCGAGAGCGGCGACGACCCCGGCGCCCGGACCTTCGCCTGGTCGCTGCTGCTGGTGTGCGGCGACCCGGCCGCCGCCGACACCTACTTCGGCGGCTTCCCGAAGGACCAGGTCTCGCCGATCTCCTGCCCCGACAACGTCGCGTTCGACGCCGTCGGCAACCTGTGGATCTCGACCGACGGGAACGCGCTGGGCTCCAACGACGGGCTGTTCGCGGTGCCGCTGGAGGGCCCGCAGCGTGGCCGCGTGCAGCAGTTCCTGACGGTGCCGCGCGGGGCGGAGACGTGCGGGCCGGTGGTCGAGGACCGGCTGGCGCTGGTGGCGGTGCAGCACCCGGGCGAGTCGGACGACGGGAGCCTCGCCAACCCGATCTCGCACTGGCCCGACGGCGGGACGAGCATCGCCCGCCCCGCCGTCGTGTCGGTGTGGCGCGCCGACGGGGGCGCGCTCGTGCTGCCGGAGAGGCGCTGAAGGCTATGTGAGCACTTTCCCGGGCCATAGGCCCGGAAAGTGCTCACATGCACGTCGACAGCTTGACGATCATCTTCCCGGTGTTCTCGCCGCGGAGCATGCCGCGGAAGGCCTCGACGGCGTTGTCGATGCCCTCCGCGGTCGTCTCCGAGAACTTGACCTCGCCCTCGGCCACCCAGGGCGTGACCTCCTCGAGGAACGCGCCCATGCGGTCCCACGAGTCGGTGACGAGGAAGCCCTGGATCGACAGGCGCTTCTTGACGATCTGGAAGAGGTTCGACGGTCCGGGCGTCGGGTCGTCCGCCGTGTCGTTGTAGTGCGCGATCGCCCCGCAGGCGGCGACGCGGGCGTGGTCGTTGGCGCAGGCGATCGCGGCCTCGAGGTGGTCGGCGCCGACGTTGTCGAAATAGCAGTCCACGCCATCGGGCAGTGCCGCGCGCAGCTGGTCGACCACGGGCCCGTCCTTGTAGTTGAAGGCCGCGTCGTAGCCGAGCTCGTCGGTCAGCCAGCGGACCTTGTCGGCGCTGCCCGCGCTGCCGACGACGCGCGAGGCGCCCTTGAGCTTCGCGAGCTGCCCGACGAGGCTGCCGACCGCGCCGGCGGCACCGGAGACGAACACGGCGTCGCCCGCGCGGAACGCGGCCTTGTCGAGCAGGCCGACCCAGGCGGTGAGCCCGGGCATGCCGAGCACGCCGAGGTAGGCCGACGGGTCGACGCCCTCGGGTGCGGCGACCTTCTGGACCTGCTCGGCCGGCACCACGCCGTGGGTGCGCCAGGCGAGGTTGGCCACGACGAGGTCGCCGGCGGACAGGTCGTTGCTGGTGCTCGCGACGACCTCGCCGACCGCTCGCCCGTCCATGGGCTCGTCGAGCTGGAAGGGCGGGACGTAGCTCGGCACGTCGTTCATGCGCCCGCGCATGTAGGGGTCGACGGAGAAGTACCGGTTCGCGACGAGCACCTCGCCCTCGCCGGGGTCGGGGAGGTCGCGGTCGACCAGGGCGAAGTCGTCGGGGACGGGCATGCCCCGCGGGCGGCGGGCGAGGTGGACCTCACGGGCGACGGTGCTCATGTCCTTCGCGTGCCCGCGTGCGGGCGTGGTCATGCCGTGACGTGGGTAGCCCACCGTCCTGAGTGGGGCCGACTCATGGCCTGCGTCACGACTTGAGCCGCTCCCGCTCAGGAATGAATGATCCTCCTCCGTTGCTGACCAGGTCAGTGCCGGCACGACCAGCCGGCTCGAACTCTCGCTAGACCCACTGAGGAGCTACATGACCAGCGCCTTCGGGCCCGGTGGTCCCGGGTCCGGCCCGTTCGACGACTTCCTCGCCAGCTTCCTGGGCGGAGCGTCCCCGCGAGGCGTCCAGCGCATCGACATCACCCAGCTCATGACCGAGCCGGCTCGCCAGCTCGTCGGTGCCGCGGCCCAGCAGGCCGCCGAGCGGGGCAACAGCGACCTCGACGCGTGGCACCTGCTGCTCGTCGTCACGCAGGTGCCGCCGCTGCGCCAGCTCCTGGCCGGCGCGGGCGCCGACGTCGACGCGCTGCAACGGACCGCCGACGAGCAGCTGCCCCGGGGCGAGGCCCGCACCGAGCCGCCGTCCCTGACCCCGACGGCCAAGCGCACGCTGCTCGACGCGCACCAGATCTCCCGAGCCCTCGGCTCGAGCTACATCGGCCCCGAGCACATCGTGCTCGCGCTGGCCGCCAACAACGACAGCCCCGTCGGCCGCGCGCTCGGCCAGCAGGGCGTCAGCCCGCAGTCGCTGCAGCGCTCCGCGGCCTCCGGTGGGCAGAGTGCCCCCGGCGGCGGTCAGGGTGGCTCCGGCGGCGACAGCGACACCCCCACGGTCGACCAGTTCGGCGTCGACCTGACCGCGAAGGCCCAGGGCGGCGAGCTCGACCCGGTCGTCGGACGTGAGGACGAGGTCGACCAGACCATCGAGGTCCTCTCGCGTCGCACCAAGAACAACCCGGTCCTGATCGGCGAGGCGGGCGTCGGCAAGACCGCGGTGGTCGAGGGCATCGCCCAGCGCATCGTGTCCGGCGACGTCCCCGAGCAGCTCGAGGGCAAGCGCATCGTCCAGCTCGACCTGTCGGGCATGGTCGCGGGCACCCGCTACCGCGGTGACTTCGAGGATCGGATGACCAAGCTGGTCGCCGAGGTCCGCGAGCACTCCGACGAGCTGATCGTCTTCATCGACGAGCTGCACACCATGGTCGGCGCGGGCGGGTCGTCCGAGGGCGGCATGGACGCCGGCAACATCCTCAAGCCGGCCCTGGCCCGCGGCGAGCTGCACATCGTCGGCGCGACCACGCTCGACGAGTACCGCCAGTCGATCGAGAAGGACGCCGCCCTCGAGCGGCGCTTCCAGCCGGTGATGGTGCCGGAGCCCTCGATCGCCGACACGGTCGCGATCCTGCACGGACTGCGCGACCGTTACGAAGCGCACCACCAGGTGCGGTTCACCGACGAGGCGCTCACGGCGGCCGCCGAGCTGTCCGAGCGCTACGTCACCGACCGGTTCCTGCCCGACAAGGCCATCGACCTCGTCGACCAGGCCGGCGCGCGCAAGCGGCTGCAGGCCAAGGGCCCGCACACCGACTCGCGCGAGCTGGAGCGCAAGCTCGAGTCGCTGACCCGCGACAAGGACCAGGCCGTCGCCGACGAGGACTACGAGCGGGCCGGCGCCCTGCGTGACGAGATCGCGCAGACGCAGGCCCGGCTCGAGCAGGCCCGATCCGACCGGCGGTCGGGGCAGTCGGGCGTCCTCGAGGTGACCGTCGACGACATCGCCGAGATCGTCGCCCGCTCGACCGGCATCCCGGTCAGCCAGCTCACCGAGACCGAGCGGGACCGCCTGCTCAAGCTCGAGGAGCAGCTGCACGAGCGGGTCGTCGGCCAGGACGACGCGGTCACCGCGATCGCCGAGGCCGTCCGCCGCTCGCGGGCCGGCCTGGACGACCCGAACCGGCCGATCGGCAGCTTCCTGTTCCTCGGCCCGACCGGCGTCGGCAAGACCGAGCTGGCCAAGGCCCTCGCGGCGACGATGTTCGGCGACGAGGACCGCATGGTCCGCGTCGACATGAGCGAGTACTCCGAGCGGCACACCGTCTCGCGGCTCATCGGGTCGCCCCCCGGCTACGTCGGGTACGGCGAGGCCGGTCAGCTCACCGAGGAGATCCGCCGCCGTCCGTACTCGGTCGTCCTGCTCGACGAGATGGAGAAGGCCCACCCCGACGTCTTCAACACGCTGCTGCAGGTGCTGGACGACGGGCGGCTCACCGACTCGCAGGGCCGCACGGTCGACTTCCGGAACACGGTGCTGATCATGACCAGTAACGTGGGCTCGGAGCTGATCACCACGAACACCCAGGCGCTCGGCTTCGCCGGGGCCTCGACCGACCCGGACAAGTCCCTGCAGGAGCGGCTGATGCCCAAGCTGCGGGAGTCGTTCCGGCCCGAGTTCCTCAACCGGATCGACGAGGTGATCGTCTTCAAGCGGCTCGACGAGGAGCAGCTGCGGCGGATCACCGACCTGATCCTCGACGAGACGCGTGAGCGCCTCGATGCGCAGGACATCGGGTTCGCGATCACCGAGGCGGCCGTCGACCGCCTGGCCGCGCTGGGCTTCCAACCCGAGTTCGGGGCCCGACCGCTGCGCCGGACCATCCAGCGCCAGGTCGGCAACCGGCTGTCGTCGATGCTGCTCGCCGACGAGCTGCACGGCGGCCAGACCGTCACGGTCGACGTGACGGACGGCGAGCTGACGTTCGGGGTCGCGTCGACCCCGACGGAGGCCCCGGTCGCCGCCGGCTGACCCGGGCTCGCCTGAACTGACCGAAGGGCCCCGTCGATCGATCTACTCGATCGACGGGGCCCTTCGCTCGTTTCCGGGTACCTCGCGGGCGACACCGTCCGCGAAGGAGGACCCCGTGAGCGCGTCCGTCGGCGACCGCATCCGCATGCACTCCAACACCACCGACGTCCCCGATCGCACCGGGACCGTCGTGGCGATCCTCGGCGAGGACGGGCCGCCCTACCGCGTCCGGTTCGACTCCGGCGAGGAGACGATCGTGTCGCCGGGCCCCGACGCCACGATCGAGGCCGGGTCGGTCGGCGACAAGTTCGGCCTGGCCGCCGAGCAGGCGGGCGACAAGGCCGCGGAGGTCGCCGAGGCCGCCCGCGACAAAGCCGAGGAGGCCGCGGGCAGCGCGGCCCGCGTCGTCTCCGAGCTCGCCGACGACGTGGCGAAACGCTTCGAGCGCTGAACCGCGCGCCCACGCAACGACCGGCGACCGCTCCCTGGCGGGAAGGGGCGCCGGTCGCTGCCCTGTCGGCGTGTCGCTCGGCGAGCGTGTGGCGATCCTGGCTTCAGATGCCAGCGATGCCGCATCGCTCGCACGCCGGTCAGGAGCCGGAGTGGCTGGTGCTCGAGGACGAGGTGCCGGAGCCCGTCCCCGAACCCGAGCCCGACCGGGCCTGCGAGGTCGTCGGGGTCTGGGTCTGGGTCTGGGTCTCGGTCTCCGGCGCTTCCGATCTCGACGGGCCTCGGACGATCCGGACCTCCCTACGATTCGTGGGTGCGGCTCCTACCCTGCAGGAGCGATCACCCGTCTGCCACTCTCGCCTCCCGACGATTAGTCACATAGAGTAGTCGCACTGACGGAGACCGACCCGCGGAGGACGACGACCGTGACCGAGCCCTGGGGACAGCCGCCACCACCCGGCCCGCCGCCCGGTCCTCCTCCGCCGCCTCCGCCACCTCCGCCGCCGGGCCCCCCGGTCGTCGAGCAGCACGTCCACCATCATCACCACGAGGAGGAGGACGGGTTCTTCGAGGAGCTCCTCGACCGCGACGACCACCACCGCCACCGCAGCAGCAGCCACCGCCCCCGCCACGGAGGAGGCGGCGGTGACGTCCTGCACCAGCGGATCCGGACGCGTTACGGGCGCACGATGGACGTCGGCGACGTCCTCGCGTGGCTCGACTACCGCGTCAACGAGCTCCACGCCGCCGTGCTGGAGGGCGAGCGTCACCCGTCGCGGGTCCCCGGCTCGCCGGTCCGGATGTCGGGGCTCGACGCGCTGCTCAACACCGACGCGACCGCGTTCCGCACGCTCACCGAGCTCGGCGCGCGCCTGGACCGGATCGAGGAGAAGCTCGACCGGCTCCTGGAGAGGGACGCGACTCCGTAGCGCTCAGCCCTCGATGGCTCTGTCGCTGTCCCCGCCCTCGATCTCGGGGGGCCTGCGATGGACCGACACCCCGCCCATCAGCGCGAGGCCCGTCACGCGCAGGCGGGGGCCGTCGGCGCGCTGAGGCGCCCCGGACCCGTCCTCGAACGCGCCCATGAAGCCGAAGCCGTCCTCGACCACCGTGGTGTCCGGGTCGACGGTCACGTCGATCCCGCCCATGATCGCGACGGCCTGGATCGTCACCTCGACGCCCGCGGCGATGCCACGCAGATCGATGGTCACCCCGCCCATGATCGCGATCGCACCGATCACGAGACCGGCCCCGTCGAGGCGCGCGTCGCGGAAGTACAGTTCCGCGCCGCCCCAGAAGGCGATCACGCGGTGGGTGTGCCCGGGCGTCCAGTCGCCGCGCTTCGTCACCCCGGACAGCACGGCCACCGACGTCGTCGACGACGGGCGGTCGAGCGGGCCCGGTGGCCGGCGCACCGGGGCGGCCGGGGCGGCCGGGGGCGACGTGCCGTTCTCCGCCGGCTGCAGGTCGGCGGTGACGGGCACGAGGTCGCGGCGGTACACGGCCGCGTAGACGTCGCGCAGCCGCTCGTCGCCCTCGACGATCGTGAGGCGCCCGTCGGAGACGGCCTGGCGCACGACCTCGGCCACCTGCTCGCGCTCGGCGTCGGAGGCCCGCATCGGAGGCGGCGCCGGGTTCACTGCCGGGCTGCGGTCGGGGTCCGGTTGCTCCTGCCCGGGCTCGCTCATGGCCGGGAGGATAGGCCGACCCCCGGATCGGCGGGAGCGCGATCACCGGACGCCGGACCGGCCGGCAGGTCGACGGTGAACCGGGTCGCCCCCGGCACACTGGCGATCGAGAGCCGCCCGCCGTGCTCGGCGACGACCGCAGAGACGATCGACAGGCCCAGGCCCGTGCTGCCGGTCGTGCGGGCGCGCCCGGTGTCGCCGCGGGCGAAGCGCTCGGCGACGTGCGGCAGCAGGTCGGGCGGAATGCCGGGACCGTCGTCGGCGACGTCGAGCCGCACGACCGATCCGTCGTCCGCCGCGCGCAGCCCGACGGTCACGAGCGTGCCGGGCGGGGTGTGCGTGCGGGCGTTGGCGAGCAGGTTGGCGACGACCTGGTGCAACCGCTCCGGATCGCCCACGACCTCGAGCGCCGGTGGATCCTCCTCGTCGCCCCCGCCCGGCAGGTCCAGCGACCAGCGGTGCCCGGGCTCGGCGACGTGCGCGTCGGTGACGGCGTCGATCACGAGCCGGGTCAGGTCGACGGGCTCGCGGGCCAGTGGGCGCCCGGCGTCGAGGCGGGCGAGGAGCAGCAGGTCCTCCACCAGCGCGGTCATGCGCTGCGTCTGCGACCCCATGCGCTCGAGCAGCCCGGCGACCTCGGGCGGCAGGTCGTCGGTGCGCCGCGCGGCCAGCTCGTTGTAGCCGCGGATCGCGGCGAGCGGGGTGCGCAGCTCGTGGCTCGCGTCGGCGACGAACCGCCGCAGTCGGGTCTCGCTGTCCTGCCGGGCGGCCAGCGCGGCACCGACGTGCCCGAGCATCCGGTTGAGTGCGGCCCCGACCTGGCCGACCTCGGAGCGCGGGTCGGCGTCGGCGTCGGGCACCCGCTCGGCCAGCTCGACCTCGCCCGAGGACAGCGGCAGCTCCGAGACCCGGCGCGCGGTCGCCGACACGCGGTGCAGCGGGCGCAGCGTCAGGCGGGTGGTGAACGCGGCGGCGGCCCCGGCCAGCACGACGCCGATCCCGAAGATGATCGCCTCGCGGAGCACCAGCTCGCCGACGGTGTTCTCGAGGGCGTTCGTGGACAGGCCGACCACGGTCACCGTGCCGCCGTCGCCCTGCGCGGCCGCGAAGCGGAAGCTGCCCAGGCCGTCGAGGTGCAGCGTGTGGGGCGGCTGCCCCGGCGAGGTCGCGATCGCCGGCGCGGCCTGGTCGAAGGGCACCGGGGTGCTCGCCCCCGGGCGCCCGAGCAGCACCGCGCTGACGATGCGGCCGTCGTCGACGGTCACCTCGAGGGTGTTCGCGGGGCGGTCGGGGCCGCCGCCGACGAAGCCGCCGCCGGCGTCGGGGGGCGGCGGGCGGCGGTCGGGGTCGCCCTGCGGCGGGTTGCTGCGGAAGCGCGCGATCTCGGTGACCTGGCCGTCGAGCTGGCGGTAGAGGTAGCCGCGCAGCGAGAGCGCCGCCCCCGCCCCGACGACGAGGAACACCACCGTCAGGAGCAGGACCGTCGACACGACGAGCCGGTTCTGCAGCGACGGCACCCACGACCTCGCGGTGATCACTCCGCCGCCGGTTTGAGCACGTAGCCGGCCCCACGCACGGTGTGGATCATCGGCGCGCGGCCCGCGTCGATCTTCTTGCGCAAGTAGGAGATGTAGAGCTCGACGATGTTCGACTGCCCGCCGAAGTCGTAGTTCCAGACGCGGTCGAGGATCTGGGCCTTCGACAGCACGCGCCGCGGGTTGCGCAGGAGGAAGCGCAGCAGCTCGAACTCGGTCGCGGTCAGCTCGACCGGCTCGCCACCGCGGGTGACCTCGTGGCTGTCCTCGTCGAGGGTCAGGTCGCCCACGGCCAGTGTCGCGTCCCCGCGCACCGCCGTCGCCACCGCCGCGCGCCGCAGCAGACCGCGCAGACGTGCGACGACCTCCTCGAGACTGAACGGCTTGGTCACGTAGTCGTCGCCACCGGCGGTGATGCCCGCGACCCGGTCCTCGACCGCGTCGCGGGCGGTGAGGAACAGGACCGGGACCTCGGGGCTGTCGGCGCGCAGCCGACGCAGCACCTCGAAGCCGTCGATGTCGGGCAGCATCACGTCGAGCACGACCACGTCGGGACGGAAGTCGCGTCCCTGCTTCACCGCGCCCAGGCCGTCACCCGCGCTGCGCACGTCCCAGCCCTCGTAGCGCAGCGCCATCGAGAGCAGCTCGGCGAGCGTCGGCTCGTCGTCGACGACGAGCGCGCGCACCGGTGTGCCGTCGGGTCGGCGCAGGTCGGCGCGTGTCGCGGCGTTCATCGGTCGAGCTCCCCCATCGGCGTGCTCCCCCTGATGCTCCGTCTCCCGGCCTCCATGGCGCTCAGCCTCGCAGCCGACCGTCGGCCCCGGCTGGGTGGTTGCTGTGTGCGAGCTGTGCGCGCGACCCCGACCCGTCGGCAGCGTCCCCACCGCCCCGTGGTGGGGTCACACGACAGAAATCCGCGGTAGCTTGCCTACCATTTCGGCTACGCGCGGGGAGGCAGCCCCAGCGCGGCGCTCAGGTCGGCGACGGTGTGGTCGCGGTGCGCGTCCATGAGACCGACCACTGCCTCGGTGTCCCCACGGCGCAGCGCGCTGATCATCTTGCGGTGTTCGCGCACCACCCGGGCGCGGCCGCCGGAGTCGTAGAGGTGCACCGTCCGGTAGGGCTCGCTGCGCCGCCAGAGCCGGTCGATCTCGTCGACGACGAGGTCGAGACCCGAGAGCCGGAACAGGGCGAAGTGGAAGGCCTGGTTGGCCGCGACGATGCCGGCGACGTCGACCCTGTCGACCTGCTCGGCGATCGCCTCGTTGAGGGTCGTGAGCTCGCGTAGCTGAGCGGCGGTGAGCCGCGGGAGGGCGCGTACCAGCGATGCGGCATCGCTGGCACTGGACGCCAGGATCGCCACACGCTCGGATCCGCGACACGCCGTCGCCGTGGACGTGCTGAGAACGGAGAAGTGATGGGCAGCATCGGGCTCGAGATCACCGACGGCGTCGCCGTGCTGACCGTCGACGCGCCGGACGTCCGCAACGCGCTGACCCCCGCGATGGGCCGCGAGCTGGCCGACGCGTGCGACACCGTCGACGCCGACCGCTCCGTCGGCGCGGCCGTCGTCCGCGGCGCGGGCGGTACGTTCTGCTCGGGCGCCGACCGGCGGACCTGGAACCCCGGCGCCGACCAGGCCGAGGACGGCGCGTTCCGCGACACCGGCGCGGTCTACGGGGCGTTCCGGCGTGTCGGCACCCTCGCCGTCCCGACGATCGCGGCGGTCCGGGGCGCGGCGGTCGGCGCGGGCATCAACCTCATGCTCGCCACCGACCTGCGGGTCGTCGCCCGCGACGCGCGTCTGCTCGCCGGATTCCTCAAGATCGGCCTGCATCCCGGCGGCGGCTTCTTCACGATCGCCGCGCGCACCGCCGGGCGCGAGGCGACCGCGGCCATGGGCCTGTTCGGCGAGGAGATCGACGGCACCCGGGCCGCGGCGCTCGGCCTGGCGTGGCGCGCCGTCGCGGACGAGGACGTCGAGGACACCGCGGTGGCCGTCGCGGCCGTGCCGGCGCAGGATCCCGACCTGGCTCGCGAGGCCGCGCGCTCGTTCCGCATCGAGACCGGGCCGCCGGGCCTGCCCTGGGACGTCGCGGTGGAGTTCGAGCGCGCCACGCAGATGTGGAGCCAGCGCCGGAGGGGAACCCGGTGATCTTCGACCCGACCCCGCTCTCCGCCGACGAGGAGAAGCTGCGCACCGAGGTGCGGACGTTCCTCGCCGAGGCCCTCCCGGCGGACTTCCGGCCCGGTCTGGGGCTCGGCGGCCGCCACGACCCGGAGTTCACGCGCACGCTCGCCCGGCGCGGCTGGGTCGGCATGTCGATCCCCGCCGAGTACGGCGGCGCGGGCGCGAGCACGGTGCGTCGGTTCGTCGTGATCGAGGAGCTCCTGGCCGCGGGTGCCCCGATCGCCGCGCACTGGATCGCCGAGCGCCAGTCCGCGCCCGCCTTCCTGCGCTTCGGCACCGAGGAGCAGCGGCGGTGGTTCCTCCCGCGGATCGCGGCCGGCGAGTGCTGGTTCTCGCTCGGGATGAGCGAGCCCGACGCCGGCTCGGACCTCGCGTCGGTCTGCACCGCGGCGACCCCCGTCGAGGGCGGGTGGCGGGTCTCGGGCACCAAGATGTGGACCACCAACGCCCACCTCAACCACTTCGCCGCGATGCTGTGCCGCACCACGCCGCGGGCCGAGGCCGGCGACCGTCACGCCGGGCTCTCGCAGCTCATCGTCGACCTGTCCGACGAGAACGTGCACGTCTCCCCGATCCCGCTCATCGACGGCGAGGAGCACGTGAACGAGGTCGTGCTCGACGGCGTGTTCGTCCCCGACGAGCGCGTGCTCGGCGAGATCGGGCAGGGCTGGGCGCAGGTCACCGCCGAGCTCGCGCACGAGCGCTCGGGCCCCGACCGCTACCTCTCGATCCTCGGCCTCTACCGGGCATTCCTCGACGGGCACGGGCGCGCCCCCGACGACGTCCGCGCCGCCGCGATCGGGCGGATCGGCGCGCAGCTCTGGACGATCCGCCAGCTGTCCCTCGCCGTCGCGCGCTCGCTGGACCAGGGCGGGGTGCCGGCCGTGGAGGCGTCCCTGGTCAAGGACATCGGCACGACGTTCGAGCAACAGGTCGTCGAGACGCTCCGCGACGCGGCGGGCGGCGAGATCGACCCGGGAGGCCCGACGATGTTCCAGAAGCTCCTCGCGGAGAGCATGCTCAACGCCCCGACCTGGACGCTGCGCGGCGGCACCACCGAGGTGCTGCGCGGGATCGCGGCCAAGGCGCTGACGCGGAGTGCACGATGAGCGCCGCGTCGGATCTGAGCGAGGTCCGCGACGCCGTCGCCGATCTGCTCGCCGACCGCGTCACCCCCGCGGTCCTCGAGGCCGCCGAGCGCGACGGCTGGGCCGCCGGGGTGTGGGAGCCCCTGCACGCGGGCGGGTTCACGACGGTCGGTGTCCCCGAGGCCGCCAGGGGTGCCGGCGGCTCGGTCGCCGAGGCGTGTGCGGTGCTCGAGGCCGCCGGCGCCGGCAGTGCGCCCGTCCCCGTCGCCGAGACCGGACTGCTCGCCGGCCGCCTGCTCGCGTCGGCGAGCCTCGAGCTGCCCGACGGCCCGCTGAGCACCGCCGCGAGCACCGTCGCACTGCGCCGCGGCACGCTCGTCGGGCGGCTGGAGCGGGTCGCCTGGGCGTCGGCCACGTCCCGCCTCGTCGTCCTCGCCGACGACCCGACCCACGGCGCCGCCGGCGGCACTGCTGTCGCCGTCGTCGATCCCGCGGCCTGCACGATCACGCCGGGCCACAACCTCGCCGGCGAGCCGCGGGAGACGGTCGTCCTCGAGGGGGTGGTCCCCGAGGCGTTGGGTCCGGCCCCGGCCGACGCCCGCGAGACGCTCGCCCGGCGCGGGGCCCTCGCCCGTGCCGCGCAGATCGCGGGCGCCGCGCGTCGGGTCCTCGAGGTGACCGTCGCCTACACCGGCGAGCGCGTGCAGTTCGGGCGCCCGGTGTCGCGGTTCCCGGCCGTCGCCGACCACCTCGTCCGCATCGCCGAGCAGGCCGAGATGGCGGCGATGGCGTCGCGCTCGGCGGCCGTCGGCGCGGGCCCGGACGGCGAGCCGGCCGAGCTCGACGTCGCCGCCGCGGCCGCGGTCGCATCGGAGGCGGCCGGCCTCGTCGCGGCCGCCGCGCACCAGGCCTGCGGCGCGATGGGCGTGACCCGCGAGTTCGCGCTCGGCGTGCTGACCCGGCGGCTCTGGTCGTGGCGCGACGAGTGGGGCGGCGAGCGGGCGTGGTCGACGCGCCTGGGCCACACTCTCGCGGCGGGCGGCCCGGAGGAGCTGTGGCCGACGCTGTCGCGAGGGCGGCGGCCCGCAGCGGAGCGGAGCTGACGCCGCTGACGAGGAGGAGCTGACGGTGCGCACGGAGAACGGACTCGTCGTCGAGGTCGCCGATCGGGTCGCCACGGTGACCCTGGACCGGCCCGAGCGGCTCAACGCCCTGTCGACCGGGCTCCAGCGCGACATCGTCGCCGCGTTCGACGGTTTCGTCGACGACCCGGACGTCTGGGTCGTCGTGCTCACCGGCGCCGGCGAGAAGGCGTTCTGCGCCGGCGTGGACCTGCGCGAGATCCGCGAGAACGACGGCGCGAGCGACAAGGGTCTGCGTCCCATGGGCGGGGCGTCCCGCAACGTCTTCGAGACCGTGCTCGAGTGCACGAAGCCGACGATCGCCGCGATCAACGGCTGGGCCCTCGGCGGTGGCTTCGAGCTCGCGCTGGCCTGCGACGTGCGCCTGGCCGCCGACCACGCCCGCGTCGGCCTCCCCGAGGCCAAGCGGGGCATGGGCGCGAACTTCGGCGCCCACCTCGTCGCCCGCATGCTCCCGCCCGGTATCGCCTACGAACTGCTCTACACGGGCGACGACCTCCCCGCCGCGGATGCCGCCCGCTGGGGCCTGGTCAACCGGGTGGTGCCCGCCGTCGAGCTCGCGAGCGATGCGGCATCGCTGGCATCGCGGATCGCCGCCAACGCCCCGCTGACCGTGCGCCGGTACAAGGCCGCGCTGGGCAAGGGGAGCTCGCTGCCGCTGTCGGCGGCGCTGCGCCTCGACGTCGGCCCGGATCCCTACACGAGCGAGGACCGCGTCGAGGGCGTCGCGGCGTTCGTCGAGAAGCGCGACCCGGTCTGGCGAGCCCGCTGACCCCTGTGACGCGTGCGACGGACACGTCAGCGTCCCCGACCCGCGCGCCCGCCCGAGCCTGCTCGACCGCCTCGTCCCGGTCGGTATCGGCCTGCTCATCCCCGGCGCGCTGAAGGAGGTCCAGGGGCTCAGCGGGATCGTCGCGACCTCGGGTCTCGACGGGACGCTCGCGCGGATGACCGCGCCCGTCGACATCCCCTCGCACGGCACGCAACGCGCCGGGTTCCTCGGCCGCGACGACGTCGGGACGCCGATGGCGCGCACCGACGTGGCGGCGTTCCTCGTGGGCCAGCTCACCGACGAGCGCTTCGTCGGTGCCGCGCCGGCAATCAGCAACTGACCGCCACCCAGCCCCGCGTTCCGAGCGGAGGGCACCTCCGGTCGCATAGACGAGCGAGGGGCGCCCCTCGCCGGAATACGGCCCCGTCCGAACCGCGAACGCTCCGATCACCGCGGCGTGCTCAGCGCGCTCAGACCTCCGCGCCCGTGTAGAACGCGACCGTGCGGTCGGCGCGGGCCTCGGCGTCGCCGCGGTCCTCCAGGCCGGACGCGACGCTCGCCTCCGCCCACGCCCGCCCGGCCGCGGCCATGAACACCCGTCCCTCGTCGGACGCCGACCACTCCTCGGCCCGGTCGGGCGTGATCCCGGAGCCGGTGAGGTGCGCCGCGAGCCCCAGCAGGCCCAGGTCCCACCCGATGCCGGCGGCGCCGGGGCCGTAGGTGCGCCAGTGGTCGTCGTCGACGTGTGCGATGTGGGTGAGCGTGAACCGGGCGCCGTCGGCACCGTCCGGGTCGACGCGCACCTCGATCCAGCTCACCCCGCCGCCGAACTCCCAGGTCGCGTCGAACCCGCGAGGCGGGTCGCAGGCGGTGACGGTGCCGCCGGCGTTGCCCTCGAGCTGGTAGCGCCCGCCGAGACGCAGCTCGCCGGTGATCGGCAGGAACCAGCGGGCGATCCGGTCGGGCTCGGTGCACGCGGACCAGAGGTCGGCGACGTCGGTGGGGAACGCGCGGCTCACGGTGACGACCGCCGCCTCCCCGGCCTCGAGGGTGCGGGAGCCGACGGTGCGGCGCGCGGCGGTGATCGCGTGCTGGATGTCCACGAATATCAGTATTCAATGATATAAGTCGGAACTCAAGAATGCTTCCAGGATGCGGTCGGACGCCAGGGCCGGGGTGAGCTCGCCGGCCTCGACCTCGCGCTCCAGCTCGGCGCGCAGGTCCTTGACCTTCGGATGGTCCTTCAACCGGCCCAGCAGGCGGTCGCGCACCATCTGCCAGGTCCAGTCGACCTGCTGGCGGGCGCGCTTCTCGGCCAGCCCGCCCTCGGACTCGAGGTGCCCCTGGTGGCGCACGAGCGCCGACCACACGTCGTCGAGCCCGGTCTTCTCGGCGGCGCTGCAGGTCAGCACCGGCACCTTCCAGGTCTCCCGCTCCCCCCGCAGCATCGCGAGCGCCTGCTCCAGCTCCCGGGCCGCGCGCTTGGCCTCGCGCGCGTGCGGCCCGTCCGCCTTGTTCACCGCGATCACGTCGGCGATCTCGAGAATGCCGCGCTTGATGCCCTGCAGGGAGTCGCCGGTGCGCGCCAGCGTCAGGAAGAGGAACGAGTCGACCATCTGCGCGACGGTCGTCTCGGACTGCCCGACACCGACGGTCTCGACGATGACGACGTCGTAGCCCGCCGCCTCCATCACGACCATCGTCTCGCGGGTGGCCTTGGCGACCCCGCCGAGCGTCCCAGCCGTCGGCGAGGGCCGGATGAACGCGCCGTCGTCGGTGGCGAGCTCGTTCATGCGGGTCTTGTCGCCCAGGATGGAACCGCCCGATCGCGTGGACGAAGGGTCCACGGCGAGCACGGCCACCGTCGAGCCGGCGGCGGTCAGCGTCGACCCGAGCGCGCCGATGAAGGTCGACTTCCCGACCCCGGGCACCCCCGAGATCCCGATCCGCCGCGCCCCGCCCGCGTGCGGGAGCAGTTCGACGAGCAGCTCCTGGGCGGCCTCGCGGTGGTCGGGACGCGTGGACTCGACGAGCGTGATCGCGCGCCCGATCCAGAGCCGCGAGCCCGACCGGACGCCCTCGACGTACTTCGGCAGGTCGATGTCGCTCATCGCCGCGCTCCTCTCACCGCGTCAGGAATCGGCACGCAGCACCGCCACGGAGTAGGCCTCGAGGCGTCGATCGGCCGTCACCAGCGTCAACCCCTCGTGCCGCGCCTGCGCCACCAGCATCCGGTCGAACGGGTCCCGGTGCAGGAGAGGTAGCTCCCGGATGGCCCGCGCGTGCTCCGGCCGGACGGGGAGGAGGTCGAATCCTCGTTCGGCCGCAGCATCGCCGAGATCCTCGCCGAGGACGAGCTTGCCCGTCGCTTCCTTGACCGCGGCCTCCCACAGCGACACGGCGGAGACGACGACGGTGTTCGCCGGGTCGACGATGCGGACTCTCGCGGCAGGGGCCAGCTCATCGGAGTCGCCGACGGACCAGATGAGGGCGTGGGTGTCGAGCAGGAGCCTCACCGCTCGAGCCCGGCGGGGTCGTCCGCGCCGTAGAACAGATCGGCGATCTCCTCGTCGCCGTCGGACCAGTGACCGGTGTAGTAGATCGTGCCTTCGTATCCACCGAGTCTGCGTGGCTCAGACTCCGCCCCCCTCTGCGACGGCACCAGCCGCGCGACCGGCCGCCCGTTGCGGGCGATGACGATCTCCTCGCCCGCCTCGACGCGTTCGAGCAGCCTCGAGAGCTGCGTCTTCGCCTCGTAGACGTTCACCTGATCGGCCACGACGACAGCGTACCTGGTCAGACCTGGTCAAGTCAGGACGGCGCGTGTCCCCGGCGCTCGGTCAGCGTCCCGAGCAGTTGGGTCGCGGCCTCGGCGATCACGGTGCCGGGCCCGAAGATCGCGGCGGCGCCGTTGTCGAGGAGCTCCTGGTGGTCGCCGGGCGGGATGACGCCGCCGGCGACGATGAGGATCTCCTCCGCGCCGGCCTCCTTCAGCTCGTCGCGCAGCGCCGGGACCAGCGACAGGTGCCCGGCCGCCAGCGACGAGACGCCGACGACGTGCACGTCGGCCTCGACGGCCTGGCGCGCGACCTCGCCGGGCGTCTGGAACAGCGGGCCCACGTCGACGTCGAAGCCCAGGTCGGCGAACGCGGTCGCGATGACCTTCTGCCCGCGGTCGTGCCCGTCCTGGCCCATCTTCGCGACGAGGATGCGGGGCCGGCGGCCCTCGGCCTCCTCGAACCTCTGAGCCGCCTGACGCGCGGTCTCCACGGCCGAGTTCTCACCCACCTCGTCACGGTAGACCCCGGAGATCGTCCGGACGTCCGAGCGGTGCCGACCGTAGACCTCCTCGAGCGCGTCGGAGATCTCCCCGACGCTGGCCTTGACCCGCGCGGCGTCGATGGCGAGCTTGAGCAGGTTGCCGTCGAGGCCCCCCATCCCGGTGTCGCTGTCACGGGTTCCCTCGTCGGCGGCGCGCGCGGCGTTCGTCAGCTGCTGCAGCGCCGAGCGGACGGCCTCGTCGTCGCGGTCGGACCGCAGCTCGCGGAGCCGCTCGACCTGCTGGCGCAGGACGTCCTTGTTGTCGACCTTGAGGACGTCGACCTCCTCGCCGGAGGTCAGCGGGTACTTGTTGACGCCGATCAGCGGCTGGCGCCCGGAGTCGATACGCGCCTGGGTGCGCGCGGCGGCCTCCTCGATGCGCATCTTCGGCAGGCCCTCGTCGATCGCCTGGGCCATGCCGCCGGCGGACTCGACCTCACCGATGTGCGCCCAGGCGCGTCCGGCGAGCTCGCGGGTCAGCCGCTCGACGTAGGCCGAGCCGCCCCAGGGGTCGACCGTGCGCGTCGTGCCCGACTCCTGCTGCAGCAGCAGCTGGGTGTTGCGCGCGATGCGGGCGGAGAAGTCGGTGGGCAGCGCCAGCGCCTCGTCGAGCGCGTTGGTGTGCAGCGACTGGGTGTGGCCCTGGGTCGCGGCCATCGCCTCGACGCAGGTGCGCACGACGTTGTTGTAGACGTCCTGGGCGGTCAGCGACCAGCCGGACGTCTGGCTGTGCGTGCGCAGCGACAGCGACTTCGGGTTCGTCGCGCCGAACGCGTGGACGAGCTTGGCCCACAGCAGCCGCGCGGCCCGCAGCTTGGCGATCTCCATGAAGTAGTTCATGCCGATGCCCCAGAAGAACGAGAGGCGCGGCGCGAACGTGTCCACGTCGAGGCCGGCGTTGCTGCCGGCCCGCAGGTACTCCACCCCGTCGGCCAGCGTGTAGGCCAGCTCCAGGTCGGCCGACGCGCCGGCCTCCTGGATGTGGTAGCCGGAGATGGAGATCGAGTTGAACTTCGGCATCGTCGCCGACGTGTAGCTGAAGATGTCCGAGATGATCTGCATCGACGGCTTCGGCGGGTAGATGTAGGTGTTGCGGACCATGAACTCCTTGAGGATGTCGTTCTGGATGGTCCCGGCCAGCTGCTCCGGCGACACCCCCTGCTCCTCGGCGGCGGCGACGTAGAGCGCCATCACCGGCAGCACGGCCCCGTTCATGGTCATCGACACCGACATGCGGTCCAGCGGGATGCCGTCGAAGAGCTGGCGCATGTCGAGGATCGAGTCGATCGACACCCCGGCCATGCCGACGTCACCGGACACCCGGGGGTTGTCGGAGTCGTAGCCGCGGTGGGTGGGCAGGTCGAACGCGACCGACAGGCCCTTCTGCCCGGCGGCGAGGTTGCGCCGGTAGAACGCGTTCGACTCCGCCGCGGTCGAGAACCCGGCGTACTGGCGCACGGTCCAGGGCTGGGTGACGTACATCGTCGGGTACGGCCCGCGCAGGTACGGCGTGACGCCCGGGTACGTGTGCAGGAAGTCGAGGCCCTCGAGGTCGGCGTCGGTGTAGAGCGGCTTGACCCCGATGCCCTCGGGGGTCTCCCAGACGAGGTCCTCGGCGCCCTTGCCGGTGGCCTCCTCGAGCACGGACTCCCAGTCGCGCGAGGGGGACCCGGGCGTGCCGAGCTCGACGTCGCCGAAGTTCGGGATGCTCATCGGACCTCCAGAGCCTCGAGGGTGTCGCGGAGGACGGCGGCGGCGTCTCCTCCGGCGTGGAGCGTGGAGTCGACGCCCTCGACGTCCTTCTTCCCCGCCAGCAGGATGCGCGTCGCCCCGGCCTCGCGCAGGGCGGCCGCGACGTCCGCGGCGTGCTGGTCGTAGACCTTGTCCGACGAGGCGATCACGGCCACCGCGGTGCCGGCCTCCCGGAACGCGGACGCGATCTCCTGCAGGTCGGTGCCGCCGGGACCGTCGGTGGTGGCGATCCCGCCGGCGCCCAGCAGGTTGGTGGTGAACGACGCGCGGGCGGTGTACTCGGCGAGCTTGCCGACCGTCGCGAGGAAGACGGTGGGACGATCGCCGGCGGCGTCGGCGCGGTCGCGCAGCTCCTCGAAGAGCTGCGCGTAGCGGCGCCGGGGCAGTCCGCCGTCGTGCTCTGTGATCGGCTGCGGGGGGCGCTGCGGGAGCTCCTCGGCCAGGTTGGGGAACTCGCTGACGCCGGTGATCGGGTCCTGGCGCCGGGCGATGCGCGTGGCGCGCTGCTCCCAGGTCGCGTCGAGGCGGGCGAGCAAGGTGCCGTCGTCCAGGACGGCCTCGATGCCGCCGTCGCGCTCGATGCGCGTGAACTCCTCCCACCCGGCGTGGGCCAGCGCGTCGGTCAGCGACTCGACGTACCAGGAGCCGCCCGCCGGGTCGATGACGTGCGCGAGGTGCGACTCCTCGAGCAGGAGCGCCTGCGTGTTGCGGGCGAGCCGCCGGGCGGCCTCGTCGGGGCGGCCCAGCTCGCTGTCGAAGGGCAGCACGGTGACCGCGCCGGCCCCGCCGAGCCCGGCGCCGACGGCCGCGACGGTGGTGCGCAGCATGTTCACCCACGGGTCGCGGCGGGTGACCATCGCCGGCGAGGTGACGGCGTGCTGCTCCATGGCCCGCGCGCTCTCGGAGGCCTCGCTGACCTGGCCGATGCGATCCCAGCAGCGGCGCGCCGCGCGGAGCTTGGCGAGCGTGGCGAACTGGTCGGCGGTGGCGGCGAAGCGGAACTCGATGCGGGCGAACGCCTCGTCGGTGCTCAGGCCGGCATCGGTGAGGATCCGCAGCGCATGCACCCCGGCGGCCAGGGCGGCGCCGAGCTCCTGGGCGTCGCTGCCGCCCGCGCGGTGATAGGGCAGCGCGTCGGCGACGACGGTGCGCAGCTCGGGGTGGCTTCGGGCGGCGGTCCTGGCGTGCTCGAGGAGGGCGTCGGCGTACTGCTGCTCCAGCGCCGGTCCGCCCTGCGTGCGGTCGAGCAGCGGGTCGTAGCCCAGCGAGCCGCCGATCTGGCCCGCGCCCGCCTGCTCGGCGAGGCGCAGCAGGGCGTCGGCGGCGCCCGGGGTGTCGCGCCCGGCCTCGAGCGCAATCGGCGCGAGGTCGACGAACACGCCCTCGAGCAGCGTCGACAGCGCCTCGACGGGCGGGCCGCCGGCGTCGCCGAGCACGAGCCAGAGCGAGGAGACGCCGTTCTCCAGCTCGGCCATGAGGACGTCGTGGGCCTCGGCGAGGTCGCCGTCGACCGCGAACGCGTGGCGCTGACGGACCTGCCAGCCCTCCGCGACCTGCCCCTCCGGACGCGCGCCGCGCACGAACGGCGGCAGCCCCGGCACCCCGGTGTCGACGCCCGGCGCGTCCTCGGCGGCGTAGAGCCCGGCGATCGTGATGTCGTCGTCGGTGACCGTCGCGAGCGCCGCCTCGGCCTCCTCCGGCGAGACCTCACGGCCCGACTTCGCCAGCACCCCGGCGACCAGCTCGCGCCACTGCTCGCGCGTCGCGGCGGCGAACTCCCCGGCCAGCGTGAGCTCCTCCGGGGCCTCGTCGTCCAGCTGAGCAGAAGGATCCGGCTCCACTGCGCTCCGTGTCCCGCCCGATGTCATGCGCGGATCGTAGAACGGTCAGAACTCGCTGTTTCTCCACCGTGCGGCAGGCCACCGGTGCCAGGGAGCGGAATCGTTCGAGACGGCACCGTGCGAACCCGATCGGTGTGGTCGGCGAAGCATGCGAAGGTCACCACGCCCGACCGCCCCTCGCCCCAGAAGAACGAACCGGACGTGCTGTGCACGGTGACGCCCCAGCCCATCGTCGAGAGGCGCCGCTGCAGGTCGGCGACGGTGTGCGGGACCTCGACCAGCCGGTGCCGCGTCCCGTCGGCGACCCGTCGTTGCACGGTCACGGAGGCGCGGCCCTCGACGAGCTCCTCCGGCGTGCGGTGCGCGTCGTCGACGAACAGGACCCGACCGCCCGGCGCCAGGGCGGCGTCGTCGTCCACGTCAGGCCCCTCGCCCTCGCATGTGCACGCGCTCGCCCTGGCGTCCGAACAGCGCGAGGACCTCGACCGGCCCCTCGCCCGTGCTGCCCAGCCAGTGCCGGCGGCGGGTCTCGATCTCGGTGGCCTCGCCGGTGCGAAGCACGAGGTCGTCGTCGCCGTTGATCACTCGCAGGTGGCCGGCGAGCACGTAGACCCATTCCCAGCCCTGGTGCGTCGGGAGCTCGGCGGGCGGGGTGTCCCGGGCCGGCGAGAACACGAACTTGTAGGCCGCGGGCTGGCCGGGGCTGCGGGACAGCCGGTACACGACGGTGTCCTCGCTGCGCGAGACCGGCTCGTCGCGGGCCGGCCCGGCCTCCCGGACCCCGATCAGCTCGTCGATCCCGGTGCCGTAGACCGTGGCGAGCGGGAGCAGCAGCTCGAGGGTGGCGCGCCGACCCCCGTTCTCGAGCCGCGAGAGCGTGCTCGCGGAGATCCCGGTGCGCTCGGAGAGCTCGGCGAGACCCAGCCCCTCGCGGCGGCGCCGGGTCGCGAGACGGGCACCCAGCTCGTCCAGCACGTCTCCGGCCATGTTGCCATTCTGGCAAGAATTCTCGTCGAGCGAGCGCCGCCGGCGCAGGCTGGTCCCGTGATCGACGAACCTCTCGACGCCCTGGTCCTCGGGGGCGGCGCGGCCGGGCTGTCCGGCGCGCTGACCCTCGCCCGCTCCCGCCGCTCGGTACTCGTGCTCGACGCCGGCGAGCCCCGCAACGCCCCGGCCGACGGGGTGCACGCCTTCCTCACCCGCGACGGCCTGCCGCCCGGCGAGCTCGTGCGCCTCGGGCGCGCCGAGGTCTCCTCCTACGGTGGCGAGATCCGCTCGGGCACCGCCGTGGCCGCCCGCCGCGTCGACGAGCTCTTCGCCGTCGACACCGCCGACGGCGACACGCTGCACGCGCGCCGGCTGCTCCTCGCCACCGGTCTGGTCGACGAGCTGCCCGACATCCCCGGTGTCCGCGAGCTCTGGGGCCACGACGTGCTGCACTGCCCGTACTGCCACGGCTGGGAGGTCCGTGACGAGGCGGTCGCCGTGCTCGGCACCGGGCCGAACGCTCTCCACCAGGTGAAGCTGTTCTCCCAGCTCACCGACGACCTCGTCTACCTGCGCCACCACGCGCCCGCGCTCACCGCGGAGGAGGCCGAGCAGCTCGCGGCGCTGGGCGTCGCCGTGATCGACGAGGAGGTGACGGGGCTCGAGATCTCCGACGGTCGGCTGGTCGGCGCACGTCTGGCCGACGGCCGGATGGTCGCTCGCCGGGCGCTCGTCGTCGGACCGCGCTTCGTCGCGCGCAGCGGGGTGCTCTCCGACCTCGGTGTCGAGGTCCTCGACCATCCCGTCGGGGGCCGCCACGTCGCCACCGTCGACGCCACCGGCCGCACGGCCGTGCCCGGGGTGTGGGTCGCGGGCAACGTCGGCAACCTGTCCGCCCAGGTCGTGGCGGCGGCCGCCGAGGGCACTCTCGCCGGGGCGCGCATCAACGCCGACCTCGTCGAGGAGGACATCGCACGGGCCGTCGCCGGCTACCGGGAAGGAGCCGCATGAGCACGCACGACCAGTTCAGCGCCGCGTTCTGGGACGAGCGCTACGGCAGCTCCGAGAGGATCTGGAGTGGCGAGCCGAACGCCGTCCTGGTGCAGGAGGTCGCCGACGTCGCACCCGGCACCGCGCTCGACATCGGCAGCGGCGAGGGCGGCGACGCCGTCTGGCTCGCCGCCCGCGGCTGGACGGTCACGGCGATCGACGTGTCGACGGTCGGGCTGGAGAGGGTCGCGGCGCGGGCCGCGGAGCAGGGCGTGGCCGACCGGGTGACGACGACGCTCGTCGACCTCCTCGCCGACCCGGTCGCCGGCACCCACGACCTCGTCACCGCGCACTTCATGCAGCTGTGGACCGACGTCCGCCCGCGGATCTTCTCGGGGCTCGCCGGCGCCGTCGCGCCGAGCGGGCGGCTGCTGCTCGTCGGGCACGACCCGGAAGGCATGCCCGAGGAGTTCGCGCATCACCACCCGCCGGAGTTCTTCGCCACCGCCGAGCAGCTGGTTTCCGAGCTCGGTGACGCGCTGACCGGCTGGACGATCGAGGTCGCCGAGCGCCGCGCGCGCACCGGCGTCCAGCCCGACGGGCGCCCCGGGTTCCTCTACGACGCGGTGCTCCGGGCTCGCCGTCCTCCGGTATGTGAGCACTTTCCGGGCCTATAGGCCCGGAAAGTGCTCACATACCTACAGGCGGGCCTTCTGGACCTTGCCCATCGCGTTGCGGGGCAGGGCGTCGACGACGCGGACCTCGCGGGGGCGCTTGTGGGCCGCGAGGCGGTCGGCGACGAAGGCGATGACCTCCTCGGGGTCGACCGGGTCGCCGGTGACGACGACGTGGGCGACGATCCGCTGGCCCAGGTCGTCGTCGGGCTCGCCGACCACCGCCGCCTCGCTGATGCCGACGTGCTCGAGGAGCGCGGTCTCGATCTCGCCGGCGCCGACGCGGTAGCCGCCGGTCTTGATCAGGTCGACCGAGTGCCGACCGACGATCCGGTGGTAGCCGCCCGCGTCGATCACGGCGGCGTCGCCGGTGCGGAACCAGCCGTCCGCGGTCCAGGTCTCGGCGGTCGCCTCGGGCCGGCCGAGGTAGCCGTCGAAGAGGCCTGGCCCTCGGAGCTGCAGCTCGCCGATCGACTCGCCGTCGTGCGGGAGCAGCACGCCCTCGTTCCCCTCATCGGTGGAGACCAGGCGCGTCGACACCCCGGCGACGGGCTCGCCGACCCATCCCGGCCGGCGCTCGCCGTCCGCCCGGACCGACAGGGTGATCATGGTTTCGCTCATCCCGTAACGCTCGACGGGCGCCTGGCCGGTCAGCTCGCGCAGGCGCTCGAACACGGGCACGGGCAGCGGCGCGCTGCCGGAGACGAGCAGGCGCGCCGAACGCAGCGCTGCGGCGGACTCCGGGTCGTTCGCGATGCGCGACCAGATCGTCGGGACCCCGAACAGCAGGCCGGCGCCGTGGTCGCGAACGGCGGCGGCGTAGAGCTCCGGCGTGGGCCGCCCGACGTGCACGAGGCGCGACCCGATCCGCAGCGCGCCGAACACGCCGAGCCCGAGCCCGTGCACGTGGAACAGGGGCAGGCCGTGGGCGAGCGTGTCGTGCCCGGTCCACTCCCAGGCGTCGGCGAGACCGTCGAGGCCGGCGGCCATCGCCGCCCGGGAGAGCAGCACGCCCTTGGGCGCGCCGGTGGTGCCGGAGGTGTAGAGGATCAACGCCGGACCGTCGTTCGGAGCCTCGCGGGCGAGGTCGCCGCTGCGCCGGTTGATGTCGACCTGGCGCACCGGCAGCGTGACCTCCGGCGGCCGACGTCCGATCCAGAGCGAGGCGCCCGAGTCCGTGAGTACGTGGCCGCGCTCGCCCGGTCCGGTGTCGGGCGGGACCGGCACGACGGGCACGCCGGCGAGCAGGGCACCGACCGTCGCCACGACGGTCTGCGCCGTCGGCTCGGCGAGCACCGCGACGGGGCCCTCGTCGGGCCGGTCGACGATCTGGTCGGCGACGACGGCGGCGGCACCGAGCAGCTCGGGTCCCGACATCATGACGTCGCCGACCCGGATCGCCTCGGGGTCGTCGAGGCCCCCGTCGAGCAGCGCAGCGAGCAGCGTCGTCATGGCGCCCATCATGGGCACCGCCGTCCGGGCCCGCGCGACTACCCCTGCGCCAGCAGCCCGTCGACGATGACCCGCAGCTTCCACGCGTCGCGCTCGTCGCCGCCACCGGAGGTCAACAGGGGGCGCAGGGCGGTGATGGTCGGGAAGGCGGCCGGATCGAGCTCGGCGTAGACGGCGTCGATGCGCCCGGCGAAGTCCGCACCCATCGCCTCCTCGGTGGCCTGCGCGGGATCGGCGATCTCGCGCTGGGCGCGGTGCCACGCCGCCTGCTCGAGGGCCGAGGAGGCGATGTACTGCACGACGAGGTCGATCGCCCAGGCGCAGGCGGCGTCGTCGACCCCGCCCTCGCGCAGCAACCGGAGCATCTCCTCGGTAATGCGCAGGAAGTGCGGCCCGAACGGGACCGCCGCGATCGCCGCCATCGCGATGTCGCCGTGCGCGGACAGCGCGCGCGAGGTCCGGGTGACGAGCCGCTCGAGGCGGGCCCGCCAGTCGCCCTCGGTGGGCAGCTCGACCTCGGCGAGCGCCAGGTCGTGTGCGGCCGCCATGAGCTCGCGCCGGTCGGCGACGTAGACGTAGAGCGACGCCGGCCCGGTCTCCAGCGCGGCGGCCACCCGCCGCATGCTCGCCGCCTCGAACCCGACCTCGTCCACGGCGGCGAGCGCCGCGGCCACGACGGCCTCGCGGCTCAGCGCGGCCTTGGCGGGACGGGTACGGGAGCTCGCCGGCATGGCCCGATCGTAGTTGACGAACGCCGTTCGCCGCGTACGGTGTTCGCTACGAACATTGTTCGTGAACGGAGGTGCCCCGCATGATCCTCGTGACCGGAGCCCGCGGCCGGGTCGGCCGCGCCGTCCTCGACGGCCTGCTCGCCGCCGGCGTCCCGACTGGTGAGCTGCGCGCATCGGGTCGCGACCCGTCCCTGCTCGACCTGCCCGCCGGCGTCACCGGCGTGACCCTCGACCTCGGTGACCCCGGCGCCCTCGCCGCGGCCCTCGACGGCGTCGACCAGGTCTTCCTGTACGCCCAGGCCGGACCGGAGGCCGCCGACGTCGCGCGCACCGCCGGGGTGGGGCACGTCGTGCTGCTGTCCTCGCTCTCCTCCCTGGAGGCCGATCCGCAGGACCGGATCGGCGCGATGCACCGCGCGGCCGAGGCGCCCTGGGCCGACGCCGGCGTCGAGGTCACGTTCCTGCGGCCCGGCGCGTTCGCGGCCAACACGCTCGACTGGGCCGACGGCGTGCGCGCCGGGCTCGTCGAGCTCCCGCGACCCGACAGCCACGTCACCCCGATCCACGAGGACGACATCGCCGACGTCGCGGTCAGCGCGCTGACCGGCGGCAGCGCCCGCGGCACCGCGCGACCACTCAGCGGCCCGGCGTCACTGTCGTTCCGCGAGCAGGTCGCGGTCCTCGCCGCCGAGGTGGGGCGCGAGGTCGGGGTGCGGGCGCTGTCCGACCAGGAGTACCGGGACCGGATGCGCCGGGCGCCGTCCTGGGTCGCCGACTCGTTGCTGCACCTGTGGTCGGCGTCCGACGGCGTGCCCCAGCCGGTCCACGACGTCGAGCCGCTGCTCGGCCGGCCCGGCCGCACCTTCGCGCGGTGGGCGCACGAGCACCGGGCCGCCTTCCTCTGAGCTACCCGTCCCGGCGCCGCATCCGCCAGACCGTGACGGCGACGCCGAGGACGAGGTAGGCCAGCGCCCGCAGGCTGCTCGCGGCGAGACCGTCGAGCGGGAGCGGGTCGCGCAGCGCGTCGGCGCCCGCGCCCCAGCCCGAGGTCAGCAGCAGGGGCTGAAGCCACTCGAGCGACGGGATCGCCGCCAGCACCCCGAAGACGATCAGACCGCCGAGCACGGCCGCGAGCACCACGAGCGGGTGCTCGGTGAACGACGAGATCGCGAGGGCGATCGCGGCGACGGCGAGGAGCTGGACGACGGTCCAGGCCGCGACGAGCGCGACCCGCCCGAGTGCCTCGCCGAGACCGAGCGTCGTCCCGGACAGGGTGATCAGGGTGCCGCTCGGGCCACCGACGACGACCATCCCGGTGATCACGCCGACGACGGCGATGATCGCGACGGCCAGGACCGCGACCGCGAGCACGCCGACGGCCTTCATGACCACCAGCCGGCCCCGACCGACGGGCGCCAGCAGGAGCCCTCGCAGCGTGCCGTGGGCGGCCTCGCCGGCCAGGGCGTCGGCGGCGGCGGTGGCCACCGTGAGCGGCAGGAGCAGCGCGAGCGCGAGCCCCAGGGCCGCGATCGGCAGCACCAGACCGTTGCCGGCCACCGCCGCCACCAGGCCCGGCCCGTCGCCGTCTCCCCCGCCTGGCCCACCGGTGAGCGCGATGCCCACCCCGAGCGCGATCGGGATCAGCCCCAGCAGCACGAGCAGCACGAGCGTGCGCGGCCGGCGCAGGACCCAGCGGACCTCGGCGGTCGCGAGCCTGCTCAGCGGGGCCGTCGTGCGTGTGGCCACCGGGGTCGCGACGGACGTCACGCGTCCTCCTCGGTCAGGCGGGCGAAGAGCTCCTCGAGATGGGCGCGCCGGCGGTGGACCTCCCACACCGCGACCCCGGCCCCGACGAGCGCGGCCACGATCTCGGGCGCCTCGAGCGATCCCGGCGGCACCGCGACGCCGCCCTCCGCGCGGTAGGACGGGGCCCCCGCCTCCCGCAGCGCGAGGATCGCGTCGTCGACGTCCGGGGTGGCGACGACCAGGCCGCCGGCGTCCGCGTCGAGCAGCGCGCGCAGCTCGCCCGACACGAGCAGCGTCCCGGTCTGCAGCACCGCGACGTGGGTGCACACCGCCTCGACCTCGGCGAGCAGGTGTGACGACAGCAGCACCGTCGTGCCCGCGTCCCGCAGGTCGGCGACGACCCGGCGCACGTCGCGGGTACCGGCCGGGTCGAGCCCGTTGGTGGGCTCGTCGAGCACCACGAGCTTGCGCGGCACGAGCAGCGCCGCCGCGAGCCCGAGACGCTGCTTCATGCCCAGCGAGTAGCCGCGGTAGCGCCGGCGGGCCGCGTCGGCGAGCCCGACCCGCTCGAGCGCGGCGTCGACCGGCCCGCGCAGATCGCCGTCGAGGCGGGGCTCGCCGGCGGCGCAGCGCAGCAGGTTGTCGCGCCCGGTCAGGAACGGGTGGAAGCCGGGCCCTTCGACGAGCGCCCCGACGTCGGGCAGCGCCGCCGCGAGGTCGCCGCCGCCGTGCCCGAGGAGCTCCACCGTGCCGGCGGTCGGGCGCGTGAGCCCGAGCAGCATCCGGATCAGGGTGGTCTTGCCCGACCCGTTGGGCCCGAGCATCCCGAGCACGGCGCCGGCGGGGACGTCGAGGTCGACGTCGTCGATCGCCACCGTCGACCCGAACGTCTTGCGCAGCCCGCGGACCCTGGCGGCGAGCGCGTCGGTGGGTGACGCGGTCTCCTCTGCCGGCGGGGTGGAGGTGCTGGCCGCCGTCACCGGGTCAGGGCCTCGGTGAGCACCTGCTGCGGCACCGCGCCCGCGGCGATCCGGCCGTCGTCGGTGATGATCACGGTCGCGACCGCGGTGGTGATCACGCGCCCGCTGCCCCACGGGCCGTTGACCGGGGTACCGAGCGCCGTGAGATCGGGCGCGCCCTCGGGCCGCTGCCGATCCCCGCCCTCGCGGGCCGGGGCCTGCCCCACGATCACGGTGTCCCAGCCGTCGCCGACGGTCCGACGCTGACCCTCGGGGCGGTCCTGCCGTCCCTCCGGGCGCTCACGGTCCTGAGCGTCGCGCACGGTGGTGCCGGGCGGCGGGGTGAAGGTGAACAGGGACGGGTCCTGCGGGCCATAGGTGATCTCGGAGAAGCCGACCTGCAGCGCGGGCTCGCCCGATCCCTGGGCGAGCACGGTGAGCTGCAGCGGCAGGCGCGTCTCGGCGTCGACCGCGACCCGCACCTCGCGCAGCAGCGTGCGCTCGGTGGGCTGCGGGGTCAGGACCAGCTGGTACGCCGCCCGCCCCGCGACCTCCGCGGTGCCATCGACCGCGACGGTGCTCGTCTGGCGCAGGGTGGCGATGGCGTCGGTGGCCGCGGTGGTCGGGTCCTGCCGGCCCTGGCCTTCCGGCGGACCACGGTGATCACCGACCGGCGAGCGCGTCGCGGTGCGGTCCTGCGAGTCGTACGCCCAGCGCGTCGTGCCGTCGGACACCAGCGTCCGCTCGCCGTCGGGCGACGGGACCGCGACCCGGCCGCGGTCCTCGCCTCCGGACCACACGCGGATCGTCGAGGTGCCGTTGGCGAGCTGCGGCACGCCGGGGACGGCGGGCAGCCCGAGGGCGTTGTCGACCTCGACCTCCCCGGCGAACGGGCCGCGCTGCGCGGTCATCACCGAGGACACGAGTTCCTCCGGGCTCACCGGCGGCAGCGGCGGCGCCGCGGCCGCACCGGCCGGCGCGACCACGAGCCCGATGCCGACCGCGGCCACCAGCCCGGCTCCGAGCCCTGCCCCGATCCAGCTCCTGCGTCCCATGACCCCATGGTGGCGAGCGCTCGCTGAGACGCTCTCAGCGTCCGATGTCGGGGGAGGCCCTACCGTCGGTGTCGTGCCCAGGGTGCTGGTGGTCGACGACGAGCCCGGGGTGCGCGACGCCCTCACCCGGGGGCTCGGCGCCGAGGGCATGGACGTGCACGCGGTCGCCGACGGCGACGCCGGCCTGCGCGAGGCGGTGACCGGGGCCTACGACGCCGTCGTCCTCGACATCATGCTGCCGGGGCTCTCGGGCTACCGGGTGCTCGAGGCGCTGCGCGGCGAGGGCATCGCGACGCCGGTGCTGCTGCTCTCGGCCAAGGACGGCGAGGTCGACCAGGCCGACGGGCTCGACCTCGGCGCGGACGGCTACCTCGTCAAGCCGTTCTCGTTCGTCGTGCTCGTCGCCCAGCTGCGCGCGATGCTGCGCCGCTCGGGCCCTGCGACGGCCCGGGTGGAGCGCGGCGGCCTGCGTCTCGACCCGGTGACCCGGTCGACCACGTGGCGGGGCCGCGACGTCGAGCTCTCGGAGCGCGAGTTCGCCGTGCTCCACGCGCTGGCCGTCCACCCCGACGGCGTGCTCACCAAGGACGAGCTGCTGGCCGCGGTGTGGGGCGCCGGCGGGTCGGCGAGCCGCAACGTCGTCGAGGTGTACGTCGGCTACCTGCGCCGCAAGCTCGCCGCCGTGGGCGCCGGCGATCTCGTCCGGACCGAGCGTGGGCGCGGGTACCGGCTCGGCCCGTCGTGAGGGATCGGTGGGCGCGTCTCTCGGTGCCGACGCGGATCACCCTCGTCGTCGGCGTGTTCGCCGTCGTCGCGCTGCTGGCGCTGGGCCGGGTGGCCGGCGGGCTGCTGTTCTCGGCCGCCGAGACCAGCGGTGACGACGCGCTGCGGGAGCGCGCCGCCGCCGCGACCGGGGCGGTCGCCTCGGGCGCGGCGCCGCCGCCGGGGGTCCGGGTGGTGGACGTCGCGGGGGCGCCCGTGGACGGGCACGGGTCACGCCCGGTGGACGCCGACGCCGTCCGTGAGCTCGGCGCGGGCCGGCCGGTGACGGTGCACGGCGGACCGGACGGGCCCCAGCGCTGGGTCGCCGTGCCGGTGCCCGCGCCGGACGGGTCGCCGCGGCTGGTCCTCGCCTCCCGCGACCAGGTCGGCGTCGCGGAGCTGTTCGCCGACGGCGCCGGGGGGCTGGTGGGCACCGCCCTGCTCGGTGCCGTCGCCGTGGTCGCCGGGACGTGGTCGGTGACGCGGCTGGCGCTGCGCCCGGTCGGCCGGATGCGTGCCGCGGCCGCCGCGCTGCCCCCCGGCGAGCGTCTGCCCGTGCCGCCGTCGCGGGACGAGCTCGCCGCCCTCGCCGTCGAGATCAACGAGCTGCTGGCCCGCCGGGACGACGCCGTCGCGCGCCTCGAGCGCTTCACCAGCGAGGCCGCGCACGAGCTGCGCTCGCCGATCGCCGCCCTGCGCGCCCAGGCCGACGTCGCCGTCGCGCACCCGGAGCGGACACCGCCCGACGAGACGTGGCGGTCGGTGGCGCGGGAGGCCGAGCGGCTGTCGGGGCTGGTCGCGGACCTGCTGGCGCTCGCGCGCGCCGACGCGGGCGAGCGGATGCCCGCGCGGCCGGTCGACCTCGTCGACGCGGTGGGCGACGCCTTCGCCCGCCTGCCCGAGGAGCCGATGGTCGCGATGACGCTGTGGGCGCCGATGCCCGTGGCGGTCGCGGCGACGCCGGCCGAGGTGGCGATCGTGCTCGACAACGTCCTCGCCAACGCCCGTCGGCACGCCGCGACCGTCGTGCATGTGTCGGTGGTGCCGGCCGGGCGGTGGGTGCGGTTGCTCGTCGACGACGACGGCCCCGGGATCCCGGCCGACGAGCGCGCACGGGTCTTCGACCGCTTCACCCGCCTCCAACCCGACGCGGGCGAGGGCAGCGGGCTCGGGCTGGCGCTCGTGGGGCGCCTCGTCGCCGGACGTCACGGGACGACGCGGGCCACGACCTCGCCGGACGGCGGGACGCGCCTGGTGGTGCGCTGGCCGGCGGCATAGCGGTTCGGGGAAGGCGGTTGTCGGGGGTCGCGGGCACACTGGTCGGCGTCGCGCTTCCCCCGCGGCGCCGCCGATCCGGTCGTGCCTGCCCGAGGGAGCCCGCCATGTCCTCCGTCGACCACCGCCGCGCCCGCGCGCGCCTCGACGCCGAGACCATCGACCGTGCCGCCGCCGTGCTCCGGCGCCGCGTGGCCATCGCCCGCTACGCCGGCCTCGCCGGCGACTACGCCGGGTTCGAGGTGTGCGCGCTGCTCGAGGCCGTCGCGCACTCCTCGGCCGAGGACCCGCGCTCGTCGCGCATCCGTGACGCGGCGCTGCGGGTGGCGCGAGCAGTGCTCGCCGACGAGCCGGGCCCGTCCTGACGGGCGATGTGACGGGCGACGTGACGGGCGACATGATCGTGGGGGCTTTCCCGACCCTGTCGGCGTGCTGTGTCGGATTCGTCGGCGTGGCCGCCGCGCCGAACCACCTCGCCGGCCCAACCAGTTTCGTCCGCGCGGGCCTCGCGACGCTCCCGGTGCCCGTCGGTCACCACCGCGAGGGCGACGCCGGCCACGAGGGCCACCTCGCCGAGCAGGGCCACCGGGCCGGGCACGGAGCCGGCGAGCAGGGCGGCGAACAGGAAGCCCCAGGCGGTCTCGAGCGCCATGAGCTGGCTGACCAGCACGGGCGAGAGCCGGGCCGCGGCGGCGTGCCACGCCCGCACCGCCAGCCACGAGGACACCAGGCCGAGGAAGAGCACCACGAGCAGCGCCCGCACCGGCTCCGCGGGCACGCCCTGGGTCGCGAGCAGCCAGATCGCCGCGGGCAGGGCGAGCACGCCGGCGGCCAGGCCCTGCGCACCGGCCAGCACCGGGCCGAGGTCCGGACGCGCGGCGATCAGGCGGTGCGAGTCGATGCCGTACCAGCTCCAGGAGGCGACGGCGACCAGCGCGAGCACGGTCCCGACCACCGCGGACCACCCGCCGGGCCCGGGCACCGGGGTGAGGTGCACGAGCACCTGCCCGACGCCGACCAGCGCCAGCGCCGGCAGCAGCGCCCACACGCCCGCGACCCCCCGCCGGTTGGACAGCAACGCCATCACCACCGGGACGAGCCCGATGGTCGCGACGGCGATAGTCGGGCCGGCGAGGCGCACGGACAGCGCGACGAGGGCGTAGTAGAGCAGCGAGCCGGTGACGGCGTGGGCGATCACGCGGCCCCACGGGATGCCGGCGCGCAGCACCGCGCGCGCCTGGGGCAGCGACACCGCCCCGAACGCCACGAACCGGCCCATCGCCAGCAGCAGCGCGGGGGCGAGCGGCGCCAGCTCCGGCGCCACGAACACCGCTCCCCACCCCGCGCCGGCCAGGGTCATCGCAGCCAATGCGGTCCGTCTCGACATGCCTCCCGTCATGACTCCACGATGCGCCCGCGGGTGCGGGTGATGTCGGGCTATCTGTGGGTCGGTGTCCGTCTTCGGTGCACGATGTACCCATGACTGCGCCAGGACGTGCACGATCCGCCCAGCCGGCTCTCGACCGCGTCGACCGGCGGATCCTCGATCACCTCGCCGATCACGGAAGATCGAGCATCGCCGACCTCGCCGAGGCCGTGTCGATCTCGGCGTCGTCGGCGCAACGCCGTCTGCGGCGCCTCGAGAACGAGGAGGTCGTGCGCGGCTACCGGGCGGTGCTCGACCCGGAGGCGGTCGACCGCGCGCTCGTCGTGCACCTGGCGGTGACGCTCGTCGACCACACGGCCACCACCGTGGGGCGGTTCGAGCGGCACATCGTCGACCTCGCGGGCCTCGTGAGCTGCCACCACGTCACCGGCGACATCGACTACCTCATCCGGGTCGACGTGCAGGACGTCGAGGCACTCGACGTCCTGCTGCGCCGGACGCTCGCGCGCGTGCCGGGCGTCGCGCGGTTCACGACGATGGTGGCGACCTCGGCGCTCGTCGACCGGGTCACGCAGGTCTGAGCAGGACGTCAGCCCGCGGTCAGCCGGTCGACCTCGGCCAGCAGGTCCGAGACCTGCTTGACGACGCTGAACCCGTCGCGGGCGTAGCGCGCCGCCACCGGGCCCTTGGTGTGCTTCCAGTCCTGGGCGAGCGAGCGCTCGACGGCGGCGGCCAGCGAGTCGGCCAGCGCCTGTCGGTCGTCGGTCTCGGGCACGAGCACGCCGACCTCGTCGGTGACGAAGTCCCGCGGCCCCCCGGAGTCAGCGCCGATCACCGGCGTCCCGCACGCCATGCACTCGAGGAACACCAGGCCGAAGGGCTCGCGGTAGGACGGGAAGACGCCGACGTCGGCGCAGGCGAAGATCGTCGCGAGCTCGGGCTGCGGGCGCGGACCGAGGAAGTAGGTCCGCTCGAGGCCGAGCTCGGCGGCGAGCTCGTGCATCTTGACCTGCTCCTCGACGGGTCCCGAACCCGCGACGAGCGTCAGCACGCGCCGCCCGCCGCGCTCGTAGCTCGCGGCGGCGCGCAGCAGCGCGTCGAGGCGCTTCCAGTCGGCGAACTTGCCGACGAACGCCACGACGGCGTCGAACCCGCCCTCGGGCGCGACGGCCTGCGGCACGAAGCGCAGCGGAGCCGCCGCGCGGGACGCGGGCGACGGCTCCCGGCCGTTCCCGTCCGGCGGCTGCGTCGTGAACCCGGCGAGCACCCGCGCGCGGTCGGCGTAGATCTCCGGCGCGAGGTGGAAGGCCTGCTGGTTGTAGCCGTTGTGCGAGAGCACGATGCGCTCGCGCGGGAACTCCGGGAAGACCGAGGAGAAGGCGTCGACCTGTTCGGAGGAGATGGCGGCGACGACGTCGACGCCGCGCTCCGGGCCCGCCGACCAGTCGAAGATCTTCTCTTCCTGGATGAACGGCAGGAATCGCCACGGGAACTCGGCGGGGTTCTCGCCGCGCTGCTCCTGGACGTACATCTTGAGCTCGGTGCCGTGGGCGAAGTCGAGTAGCGGGATGCGCGGCCGGCCCGCGGCGACGCGCGCGCGGACGACGTCGCGCATCACCACCGCGTTCATGAAGGCGTGGTGGGCGATGAACAGCGAGAACTCGTCGCCCGTGGTGGCCTCGACGTCGTCGATGAACGCCGTGACCTCGGCGGTCAGGCGCGCCCGGTAGGCCGCCACCTCCTCGGGAGGCATGGCGTGCCACCGGTAGCTGCTGACCGGCGAGATCGACTCGCAGATCGGGATGTCGTGCTCGAGCGCGAACACCCGCACGTCGTCCTCGCCCGCGCGGGTGCGCTGGACCCGTGACGGATAGATCGAGTAGCAGCGCACACCGGGCAGCTCGTCGTAGGCGCGGTGATGCGCCTCGTGGAGGATCCCCGACCCGGGGGCGAACTCGCCGTCGCGCTGCCAGTTGTTGGTACCCAACTGGAAGATCAGCCGGTCGCCCATGTGGTCGTCTCCCCGCGTGAGTGATCGTCGCGGCGAGCCTAGGCCGCGCTACACATCGCCCAGCGCCAGGCCCCGGTAGTTCTCCGCCAGCGCACGACGAGCCGACTCCGAGGTCTCGATGTGGTGCAGGTGGGACAGGGCGAGCTGCTCGTCGAACGGGTCGCCGTCGGGGTTCACGTGCAGCATCGTCGTCATCGTCCAGGAGAAGTGCGACGCCCTCCAGACGCGGCGCAGCGCCGTGTCGGAGTAGGCGTCGACGAGGCGCTCGTCCTTGGTCGCGAACCAATCGCCCAACGCCTCGGCCAGCACCCGCACGTCGGCCACGGCGAGGTTGAGGCCCTTGGCGCCGGTCGGCGGCACGATGTGCGCCGCGTCGCCGGCGAGGAAGAGCCGCCCGTGGCGCATCGGCTCGGTGACCAGGCTGCGCATGGGCGTCACCGACTTGTCGGTGATCGGCCCGCGGGCCAGCGTGAACGACCTGTCGTCGAGCGCGAAGCGGGCGGCGAGCTCGTCCCAGATCGCCTCGTCATCCCACGACAGGGGGTCGGTGCCGTTCGGCACCTGGATGTAGGCGCGGGTCACCGACGGCGAGCGCATCGACGCCAGCGCGAATCCGGTGCGCCCGCGGGCGTAGATCAGCTCGTGCGACGACGGCGCGACGTCGGCGAGGATCCCCAGCCACGAGTACGGGTAGATCCGCTCGAAGCGGCGCACCAGGCGTTGGGGGACCGCGCGCCGCGACGGCCCGTAGGACCCGTCGGCGCCGACGACGACGTCGGCCTGCAGCACGTGCTCGGCGCCGTCGTGGCGGTAGCGCACGCTCGGCGAGTCCGTCTCCACGTCGTCCACCGAGAGCACCTCGGCGTCGAACAGCAGCGGCTCGCCCTGCTCCAGGCGCAGCGCGACGAGGTCCTTCGTGACCTCGGTCTGTGCCCAGATCATGACGTGGCGGCCGGTGAGCTCCTGCATGTCGACCCGGACGCCGCGCCCGGCGAAGCGCAGCTCGAAGCCGTCGTGCGGCATGCCGATCTCGTCCATCCGCGCGTCGGCGCCGACCTCGCGCAGGGCGTCGACGGTGCCGTGCTCGAGGATGCCCGCGCGCTGGCGGGTCTCGACGCGTTCGCGCGGCCGGGCCTCGAGCACGACCGCGTCGACCCCGCGCCGCCGCAGCAGGTGCGACAGCATCAGGCCGGCCGGACCGGCGCCGACGATCGCGACCTGGGTGCGTGCGGGCGCCGGGGTGCTCACGCCGGCGTCGCGGTCGTCGTGGCCGGCGGCTGGGCAGGGCCATGCGTGGACAGGTCGAGGAAGACCGTCTCGCCGGCGCCCTGCATGCGCACGTCGAAGCGGTAGCCGGGGCCGGTCGGGCCGCCGTCGGGCACCGCGACCAGCGTGGCGCGGCGCGCCTCGTCCAGGGACGCGAGCAGCGGGTCGGCGGCATTCGCGTCCGCGTGGTTCGGGAAGTAGACGCGGGTGAACAGGTGGTGCAGCAGCCCGCGCGCGAACACCGCGACCGCCAGGTGCGGCGCGTGCGGCGAGCCGGCCGGGGCGGCGGGGCGCAGCGTGCGCAGGTGGTAGTCGCCGGCGCGGTCGGTCGGGACGCGGGCGAACCCGGTGAAGCCGCGGCCGTCGCGGTGCAGGGACCCGGGCCGGGTGGGCAGGCGCCCGTCGGGGCCGGCCTGCCAGAACTCCAGCAGCGCGTCGGGCACCGGGGCGCCCGCGCCGTCGCGGACGGTGCCGTACAGGGTGATCGCGCCGGGCGTGCCGGCCGGGACGACGTCGCCGCCGCCGTCGAAGGGCAGGCCGAACGCGAAGAACGGCCCCACGGTCTGGGAGGGCGTGAGGTCGAGCATCAGACTCCGTCCGGGTCCTGGGGCGTCGCGTGCGCGCCGTCGAGCACGATGTCCCAGGTGTAGCCCAGGGCCCACTCGGGCCGGGTGACGTCGTGGTCGTACGCCGCGATCAGACGCTGCTGGGCCTTCTCGTCGGTCACCGACTGGAAGATCGGGTCGAGGCCGAAGAGCGGGTCGCCGGGGAAGTACATCTGCGTCACCAGACGCTGGGTGAACGCCGTGCCGAACAGCGAGAAGTGGATGTGCGCGGGGCGCCAGGCGTTGGTGTGGTTGCGCCACGGGTACGCGCCCGGCTTGATCGTCACGAAGCGGTAGCGGCCGTCGTCGTCGGTCAGCGCGCGTCCGCCGCCGGTGAAGTTCGGGTCGAGCGGCGCCGGGTGCTGGTCACCGTCGTGGCGGTAGCGCCCGGAGGCGTTGGCCTGCCAGATCTCGAGGAGCTGACGGCGGACCGGGCGGCCGTCGCCGTCGAGCACGCGACCGGTGACGATGATCCGCTCGCCGAGCGGCTCGCCGGTGTGGTGGCTCGTCAGGTCGGACTCAATCGGCGCGACGTCGCGGGCGCCGAACACCGGCGCCGCGAGCTCGGTCAGGCTCGGCGGCGAGACCACCAGCGGCTGGTGCGGAGCTCGCAGCGCGGTGCTGCGGTACGGCCCGTAGGCGCGGTCGGGGTGGCCGGCGGGGAGCGAGGGTGCGCCGGCAGCGGCGGCGATCTCGGCCGAGACCTCCTGCTGCGTCGCAGGCTCCTGTGGTGCGCTCACCCTGGTCAGGGTGCCCGCTCCGCCCGCCGTGCCAGAATCGAGCTTCCGGTCAGCAGAAGGAGCCACGGTGAGCCCAGCGCAGGGCGGCCAGAGCGGGCCGTCGGTCACCGAGCGCGTGCTCGGGATCCTGTCCGCGTTCGGTCCCGACTCCGAGGCGCTGACGCTCTCGGGCATCGCCCGCGCCGCCGGGCTGCCGCTCTCGACCGCGCACCGACTCGTCGGCGAGCTGGCCGCCTGGGGCGCGCTCGAGCGCGACGAGGACGGGCGCTACCGGATCGGCCTGCGGCTCTGGGAGGTCGGCGCGCTCGCCCCGCGCAGCCTGGGCCTGCGGGAACGCGCCATGCCCTACCTCGAGGACCTCTACGAGGCCACGAGGCAGAACGTGCAGCTCGCGGTCCGCGACGGCCACGAGGTCGTCTACGTCGAACGGCTCGCGCACCCGGAGGCCGTCCGGATCTTCAGCCGCGTCGGCGGCCGGATGCCGCTGCACGCCACCGGCGTCGGGCAGGTCCTGCTCGCCTTCTCCCCACCGGCGGTGCAGGAGGACGTGCTCGCCGGACCGCTCCCCGCGCTCACCCCGCGCACGATCACCGACGCCGCCGACCTGCGCCGCGCGCTCGCTGCCGTGCGCCGCGAGGGCGTGGCGGTCTGCGACGGGATGGTCGACCTGCTGTCGCTGTCGGTCGCCGCCCCGGTGCGAGGCGAGGACGAGCAGGTCGTCGCGTCGTTGTCGGTCGTCGTGCCGAGCGCGGGCGCCGAGCCGCGCTCGATCGTCCCGGCCGTGCGCGCGGCCGCCCGCGGCATCTCTCGGACCCTCGGCGCCCCGTCGGCCCGGCAGCGGCCGCTCAGCGTGGTCAGGCCGGTCGCCGACGGCGCATGACGACCTGCTTCGCGTGGGCCACGCCGTCGCGCCCCGTCGGGCGGCCTTCGCCCCGGGCAGCAGCGCGGTGACGGTGATGCCGTCCTCGCGCAGTTCCTCGCGGATCGACTCGGCGAAGGAGCACCCGAACGCCGTGGTGGGCCCGTGGACGGGCTCGGAGGGGGTCGTGGCCGACACCGCCCTGGGTGCCCACCAGGGTTTGACCGGACCTCGTGACCGGCGACACCTCGGGTCCACCACGACCCGGAGGTCACCCGTGCGCCCGTTCGACGACATCGACCGCCTCGCCACGTCGCCCGCCCTCGACAAGGTCGCCGCGCCCCTGCGCGACGCGGTCCACCAGGTCCTGCGCCGCCAGGACGTCAAGGACGCGTTGCACGGGGTGTGGATGGGCCATCCGCTGCACCCGATGCTCGCGCAGCTCTCGCTGGGCAGCTTCGTGTCCGCCGGGGTGCTCGACGTCCTGCCCCGGACCCGCCGCCCGGCGACCGCGCTGATCGCCCTCGGGCTCGTCTCGGCGGTGCCCACCGCGGCGGCGGGCTGGGCCGACTACGCCGACGGTCACGAGGAGCAGCAGCGCGTCGGCGTCGTCCACGCGGCGGCGAACGCCACGATGCTCGCCGGCTATGCCGCATCGCTGGCGGCGCGCGTCCGGGGCCGCGGCACGCGCGGCGCGCTGTGGGGCTGGGCGGCGCTCGCCGTCGGGTCCGCGGGCGCCGCGCTGGGCGGGCACATGGCGTATCACCAGGCGATGGGCGCCAACCACGCCCAGGGCTACCCGCACATCGGCCCCGGCGGCTGGACCGACGCCGGCACCGTCGCCGACCTGCCCGACGGCGCGCCGGCCCGGCGGATCGTCGGTGACGTCGGCGTGCTCGTCGTGCGCCGCGGCGAGCAGGTCCACGCCCTCGCCGACCGCTGCGCCCACGCCTCGGCGCCCCTGCACGAGGGCGAGGTCACGAACGGCGACGGCCCGCCGTGCGTGGTGTGCCCCTGGCACGGCAGCGTCTTCCGCCTCGACACCGGCTCGGTGGTGCACGGCCCGGCCACCGCGCCGCAGCCGACCTTCCGCACCCGGGTGCGTGACGGGCGTCTCGAGCTCGCCGTCACCGGCTACGAGGGCGTGCCGGCGAGCTGAGTCACGAGTGGGCGTACGCGCTCGTCGGGCACCCTCGACCGTTCCCGATCCGGAGGTGCCCGATGACCGCGCACGCCCTCGCCGACTTCCCCACCGAGGGGTTCGACCACTTCCGCCAGGCGTTCATCGACGCCGACGCGGCCCGCGAGTGCCGCAGCGCCCGCGTCTTCCACGGGGACGGCGACCGCGTCCTCGTCCTGCTCGCGTTCGACGACGCGGACGCCCGGGCCCGCTGCCGCGCCGAGATCGAGAAGGACATGGCCTCGGGCGGCGACATGGCCCCGCCGGTGATCACCGAACTGCGCGAGGACGACGATCTCGTCCCGGCGGCGCGCGCGTGAGGCGGCCTACCTGCGACGTCCGGGTGAGCGCCCGGCGACCGTCGGGCGAACCCGACCCGGCGGTCGTCCGACTGCCCGGGGCCTCGCGACTCGGCCTCCCGCACGCCGTGCCAGGGTGGAGCCGCACACTTTTCAACCTCCGATGGTCCAGCTCCGCTTCGCTTCGTGTCCGTCCCCATGGTCCAGCTCCGCTTCGCTTCGTGTCCGCCTCCGGCCGACGAGCCCGTCGCCGAGGACCGCCCGCCCCCTCGGGAGCATCCCCGCATGACGTCCGGTCCGGCTTCCCCGCCCGCCGAGCGGCCCGCCGAGCCGCCCGCCGACCCACCCTCCTCCAAGCAGGGGTACCTCTCCGATCACGAGCGCCACATCGCCCCGCACGTGATGGTCTACGTGTTCGCGTTCGTGCCGTTCATCGCCTTGATCGCGGCCGTCCCGCTCGCGTGGGGGTGGGGCCTGAGCTGGCTCGACGTGGGGCTGACCGCCGGCTTCTACGTGGTCACGATGCTGGGCGTCACCGTCGGGTTCCACCGCTACTTCACCCACGGCGCCTTCCGCGCCCGACGTGGCCTGCGGCTCGCGCTGGGGATCGCCGGCAGCATGGCCGTTCAGGGCCCGATCCGACACTGGGTGGCCGACCACCGCCGCCACCACCTGTTCGCCGACAAGGAGGGCGACCCGCACTCGCCGTGGGCGTTCGGCACCTCTCCGGCGGCGCTCGTGCGCGGCTTCTGGCACGCTCACATGGGCTGGATCTTCGAGCGCTCACTGACCAACCAGAAGCGCTTCACCCCCGACCTCCTCGCCGACCCGGACATGCGCTTCGTGCACCGCGCCTTCACGTGGCTGACGGTGTTCAGCCTCGCCGCGCCACCGATCATCGGGGGCCTCGTGACGTGGTCGTGGTGGGGCGCGGTCACGGCGTTCTTCTGGGCGAGCCTCGTACGCGTCGGCCTGACCCACCACGTCGCATGGTCCACGAACTCGATCTGCCACCTCGTCGGCGAGCGGCCGTGGGGCGCGCGTGACCGGTCGACCAACGTGTGGCTGCTCGCCATCCCCAGCATGGGCGAGTCGTGGCACAACCTGCACCACGCCGACCCGACCTCGGCGCGCCACGGCGTCGGCCGCGGCCAACTCGACATCTCCGCGCGCACGATCTGGCTCTTCGAGAAGCTCGGTTGGGTCTCCCACGTCAAGTGGCCCACGGACCGGCGCCTCGAGCGACTCGCCGCCCGCGCCGCTCAGTAGGCCCGGCGGTAGCGGGCGTCGAGCACGCAGTAGAGGCCGAACGCCGCGAGTCCGACCGAGATCGCGACGAGGGGCGTGACGCCCTGCCAGCGCCCGACCAGCTCGCGCAGCGCCTCGTCGAGGCCGCCGACGCGCTCGGGATCGGCGCGCAGGGCGCCGACGGCGAACAGGGCGCCCACCGCCCCGAACGCGAGGGCGCGCGCGACGTTGCCGACCGCACCGAGCACGACGCCGGCGCGGCGCGCCCAGGTCGGCAGGTCGTCGACGAGGTCGCCCATGAAGGTGCGCGCGACGCCGGTGTAGATCATCGTGCCCGCGATGACGATGATCGCGAGCGCGACCGCGCCCACGAGCAGGTTGCCGGCGGGCAGGTCGAGCAGGGAGGCGACGAGCCACTGGGGCCCGGCGCGGCCACTGGCGGCGTCGCCGAGGACGGTCCGCGCGGACACCACCGCGACCGCGAGCACCGCGATCGCCTTGGACGCCGCGCCCACCCGCTTGCGGACGCGCTCCCCGCCGGTCACCCACCGGAAGCCGGCGACGCTGGCGCTGACCTGCCAGACCGCGAACGCCACGAGACCGGCGACGAACACCACGAGCAGCACCACGCCGGCCGGCCCGACCGCGGCCACCGCGGAGACCGCGCCCTGCTGGTCGACCTCGGACGGGGCGTCCCCGAACGCCAGGCGCAGCCCGAGCGCGGCGACGAGCAGGTGCACCGCGCCGTAGGCGACCAACCCCACCCGCCCCAGGATCTCCATGAGACGGCTGGGCGCGTCGCCGCCGCCGTGGACGGTGCGGTCGGCGGCCTCGTGGACGGCGTGCTCGGCGGCCTCCTCGACCGCCTCCACGCCGCCCTGATCGGTGGTCATCGGCGAGGCATCACCCGCCGCGGCGGTCGGCGAAACCTCAGAAGTCGGGCCCGTAGTCGGTCGGCACGGCCTCGGCCATCGGCACCCGCTGCAGGTGCACCCGCCGGGCGAAGCGGATGACCGGCCGGACCAGCAGCTCGACGCTGCCGATGACGAAGAACCAGGTGCCCACGTAGGTCGTCTCCTCGGAGAAGAACAGGATGCTCCCGACGAGGAACCACAGACCGACGAGGATGTCGTTGACGATCGACAGCACCTCGTAGCGCCGCCGGATCACGAGCTCCTCGCGACCCAGCTTGTAGATCAGCGGCGGGGCGTGCCCGCTCGGGGTCTCCCCGCTGGTGCCGCCCGTCGGTGCGCTCATGGTGCGGAGCTTGCCCGCCACCCGTGGCGCGCGTCAGGTGCGGGCGCCGAGCGTGTGCACGTGCCGCTCGGCCGTGTCGGCGTCCTCGCGGGCGCGGTCGGCCTCGCGGCGGCGGGTGTCGCGCTCGCGGCCGGCGGTGTCGGCCCGGTCCCAGGCGGCGCGGCGGGCCTCCTCGGCGGCGTCGAGGCGGGCCCGCAGGTCGCTCACGGTGGCGTCGGCCTCCGCGGCCTCCTCCGTGGCGGCGTCGGCGGCCTCGGAGGCCTCGCGGGCCTGCTCGGCCAGGTCGTCGGCCCGCTCGCGGGCCTCCCGGGCGGCCCGCTCGGCCCGCTCGCGCTCCTCGCGCTCCCGGCGCTCCCGGTCGGCGCGCTCGCGTTCCTCCTGCTCCGCGCGCTCGCGGTCCTCCTGCTCGCGGGTCTGCTGGTCGTCGCGGATGTCGTCGGTCTCGTCGTCGTCCTCGTCCGGCTCGTCGGGGGGCGCGGGGCGGGCCGTCCGGCGGTCCGGGCGGAGGTGCGACGGGCGGGTGGGCCGGTCGCACCGGGCCGAGCGCGCGCCGGAGGCGGGGCCGCCCAGTGCCGCGCTGATCCCGCCGTCGCCGAGCCCGGGCCCCGCCTCCATGCCCCCGGCGAGCTGCCCGCCCGCCAGGGCACGGGCCGCAGCCGGGTCGGCCAGTGCGGCGCCGATGGTGCGCTCGAGCTCGCGGACCGCGGGATCGCCGAGGCGGACGGCCTCCTCGCGGGCGATGCGCCGACCCCGCTCGACCAGCGCGTTGATCAGGCCGTGGCGCTGGCGGGAGAGCTGGCGCAGCGCGTCGCCCTCGAGCCTCTCCTGCGCCTCGCGCAGCGACCCGCCGAGCTCCTCGAGCCCCTCGATCTCCTCGGGGTACTCGCGCGCCAGCCGGTTGGCGACCCACGCGGCCACCGACGGCTTGCGCAGCGCGCCGATCTCCTTGGCGAGCTCGCGGTCCCCGGCCTTGCGGACGTCCTTGACCATGGCGTCGCGGACCGGGATGAACTCCTCGCGCCCGATGCCGTAGAGCAGGTCGGCCGCGTCCTCGAGTGAGGTGGGGAGATCCTCCTGGGTCCCGGGCCCGCTGCTCATCTGTGCACCTCGCCGCTCTCGTTCACGCCGGCGGCGTGGGTGGGAACACCGTGCCCCATGGCGCCTTCTCCGCGCACGCTCGCTCGCCGGGCACGCCGTCAGGTCCTGCGCCCGGTGTGGTTCCTCGCCCGCGCCGGGCGGTCGAGCGGTCCCGAACGCGAGGCCGTCGTCCAGGCGGCGAAGGCCGCCGCCGCCGCGGGGGCGGCGTGGCTGCTCGCGCACTGGGTGCTGCAGGCGCCGCAGCCGTTCCTCGCGCCCTACGCGGCGGTGTTCCTCGTCGTGCAGGTGACGGTGTACCGGTCGGTGCGCGACGCCGGGCAGCAGCTCGCGGTGGTCACGACAGGCGTCCTGCTCGCGCTCGGGGTCACGCTGCTCACGGGCTCGGTGGTCGTCGGGCTGGTGCTCGTGGTGCTCGTGGGGTTGCTGCTCGGGCGGTTGCGGGTGTTCGGCGAGCACGGGCAGTGGGTGGCGGTGACCGCGCTGATCCTGGTCGGCCAGGCCGGACCGGCGGCGAGCTCGCCGGTCGAGGCGGTCGTGCGTCTCGCCGAGACCGCGGTGGGCGCCGCGGTGGGCGTCGTCGTCAACATGCTGGTGCTGCCGCCGGTCTACCAGCGCGACGCGGCCGCGGCGCTCACCGGCGTGACCGCCCGGCTCGCCGAGCTGCTGCGGGGCATGGCGTCGACGTTGCGGGAAGATCAGGAGGCGCGCTCGGACCTCGCCCACGACTGGCGTCACCGCGCCCGCGCGCTCGACGGGGAGGCGCGCCGCGCGCGGGACAGCGTCGCCTGGGCGCGCGAGAGCCTGCGGCTCAACCCGCTGCGCCGCCGCCTGCGGACCCCGTCGCCGACCGCGGTGCTGGTGCCCGCCGCCGACGCGGTGGTGGAGGTCGCCGCGCACGTGCACGACCTGTGCGAGGCGGTGGTCGACGCGGCGGAGGAGGCGGGGGACGGCGAGGACGCCGACATGGACCCGCTGTTCGTCGGGTCGTTCGCGGACCTGCTGGATCACCTGGCCGAGGCGCTCGAGGAGATCCGCGACGATCCGGGCGCGCTGTCGCCGCGCTCCGACCGGAACCCGCCGGGGTCGAGGGCGCTGGAACTGATGACCGCGGTGCACCGCGACGCCGCCCAGCGCCTCCCCGGCGCCTCGGGCCAGGTGCGCGCCGGCTGGAGCGTCGAGGGCGCCCTGCTCAACGCCGCCCAACGCGCCGTCGTCGACCTGACCGGACGCCGCCCGACCCGAGGCCCGGCGGCGGACTCCGAGGACTCGGGGTGATGGTGGCCGTGCGAGCGATGCGGCATCGCTGGCGTCTGACGCCAGGCTCGCCACATCGTCGCTCGCGCGACACGCCGAGGTAGGTGGGGTGTGGGGTGCTCCAGCGTGGCGGCCACGCCGACATGTCCATCACAGCACGCCGAGGACGGGAGTTTTCCCCCGACGACCCGGTGGTTCTCCCCATCCCCCCTCGTCTCGGCGCTCCGTAGCGTCCTGAGTCATCACGACCAGCAACCATGGGACCGCGAGGAGGTGCAGCTGTGCGTCGCTGGTGGACACGACGAGCGCGGGCGGAGGACTCCTCGACGGAGCCGCCCGAGGGGCCGCACCGACCGGAGGACGCCGACGATCCCGACCCGCAGCCCGCACAGGACCTGGGCGCGACGCCGCCCCGACGGCGTCCCCTCCCCGAGGCGAGGCTTCTCCGCGAGCAGCGCCCGCGGCGGTCCACACCGCGCAGCGGCCGGAGCGCGCCGCCCGACTAGATCGTGGGGGCTTTTCTGATCCTCTCGGCGTGCCGAGTCGGAGTCGTCGGCGTGGCCGCCACGCCGGAACAGCCCCGCACCGCGCCGGCTTCGGCGTGTCCCGATGGCGAGGATGTGGCTCTCCTGGTGTGAGACGCCAGCGATGCCGCATCGCTCGCACCGGCAGGGGCGTCAGGCGCGGCGGGTGACGACACGGGCGAGGCCGGGCGGATCCGCCATGGCGGCGGTGGCGGGGCCTTCGAGCACCGCGCCGTCGGGGGCGAAGCGCGAGCCGTGCAGCGGGCAGTCCCAGCTCTCCGCGGCGTCGTTCCACACCACGATCCCGCCCAGGTGCGGGCACACGGCGCCGAGCTCGTGCTCGACGCCGGCGACGCGGCAGCGCGCGATCTTCCCGCGCGAGGTGGTCTCCACACGCCCTTCACCCTCGGCGAGCGAAGCGCCGGAGGGCAGATGCGGCCGCGCCCAGCCCGTCGCCAGGTACCGCCCCACCTCGCCGTTCGCCTTCGCCAGGCCCGGCAGCGCCGAGGCGGTGGGGGCCCGGTCGGCGCGCAGGGCGTGCGACCAGGGGTTAGCCCGCCCGACGACGTGGTCGCGCAGGGCCAGCGCGGCCGCGGTGCCGCCCGTCATCCCCCACTTCGCGAACCCCGTCGCCACGAGGATCCGCGGCTGCCAGCGCATCGGGCCGACGAACGGCAGCCCGTCCTCGGGCAGGTAGTCCTGCGCCGACCACCGGTGCGTGATCTCGCGGACCCGGAAGCGCCGTGCGGTCCAGTCGGCGAGAGCGCGCTCGTGCGACGACGTCGGCGAGCTCGCCCCGACGCGGTGGCCGAAGCCGCCGGTGAGCAGGCGCCGGTCGCCCTCGATCACCGCGGTGCGCAGCGAGATCGTCGGGTCGTCGGCGGAGAGGTACATCGCGTCGGGCAGCTCCCCGTCGACGCGCACGGCCTGCGCGTACGAGCGGCTCGGCTCGACGCGCGCGAAGTACAGCCCGCGGTCGAGCACCGGCACCCCGGTGGCGAGCACGACCTGCTCGGCGCGCATCTCGCCGTGGTCGGTGCGCACACGCGGTGCGCCGAGCAGCGAGACGCTGCGCACGCGCGTGTTCTCGCAGACGAGCTGGCCGCCCTCGTGCAGCTCCTGGGCGAGGTCGGCGAGGTAGGGCATGGGGTCGAACTGCGCCTGGTCGGCCAGCGTCACGGCCTCCGACACCCCGAACGGCAGCCCGACGTCGGTCCCCAGCTCGGCGGGCAGCCCGGCGCGCCTCAGCACCGCCGCCTCCCGCCGCACGGCCTCCGCCCCCGCCGACGCGCGCCCCGCCGTCGAGAACGTCACCGAGCAGCGGCGCTCGAGGTCGCAGTCGGCGCGCCGGGCGCGGTCGAGCAGCCAGTCGAAGCCCGCGCGGTGGCCCCTGAGGTAGGCCTCGACGGTCTCGGGGCGGTGGAGCCGGTCGAGCGTCGCGGTCCGCGTGCCCTGCAACAGCGAGACCTTGGCGGTCGTGTTGCCGGTGGCGACGGACCCGATCCGGCGCGCCTCGATCACCGCGACGTGCAGCCCCTCGCGCGCCAGCAGGACCGCCGTCGTCAGCCCGGTGATCCCGGCGCCGACGACCGCGACGTCGACCCGACGGTCACCGCGCAGTGCCGGGTAGGTGTCGGGCTCCTCGGCGTGCTCGGGGTCGTGCCACGGCGAGAGCTCGTGGTCGGGCAGTGGTGGCGCCATGTCCGGGAGTTGTCCGGCCCATGGGGCAGGCAATCCCGTTGTGAGCACTTTCCGGGCCTACTGGGCCCGGAAAGTACTCACGTGCGGCCGGGGCGGGGCGAGCTCGTCGGCGATCTCATGGATCGGGCCCGGGCTGCCCGAGCAGGTGCTGGCCCAGCACCCCCAGGCGACGGTGGCCGTGACGGCCGCCAGCGCGATCCGCCAGGCGCCGTCACGCAGGCGTGCGCCGGCGTGGGACGCCCCGGCCACCACTCCTCGCCGGGGCACGCACCGGCATCGCGATCACCCGTCACGTCTACCCGTGCCGGGCGAAGATCAGACCGCGACCAGCTGCTCGGCACCGGTCTCGCGCTCGATCTGCTCACGCAGCGCCGCGAGCGTGCGCGACAGCAGCCGCGAGACGTGCATCTGCGAGATGCACAGCACCGCGGCGATCTCGGCCTGGGTCTTCTCGTGGACGAACCGCAGCGCGAGCATCGTGCGCTCGCGCTCGGGCAGGTCGCGGACCAGGTTGCCGACGAGCGCGCGGACCTCGACGCGGTCGAGCTCGGCGTCGAGGACGCCGAGGATGTCGACGAGCGCGGAGTCGTCGCCATCGCCGAGCGACTCGTCGAGCGACGCCGGCTGGTAGGAGCCGTGCGCGGCGACCGCCTCGGCCACCTCGTCACGGCTCATCCCCAGGTGCTCGGCGAGCTCGCCGGCTGTCGGGGCCCGCCCGAGCTTCTGCGACAGCGTCGCGGTCGCCGACCCGACAGCGACGTAGCGGTCCTTGACGCTGCGCGGCGTGCGGACCGACCAGGCCGAGTCGCGGAAGTGGCGCCGCACCTCGCCCATGATCGTCGGGACGGCGTAGGACAGGAAGTCGCGCTCGCGGCTCGGGTCGAACCGGTCGAGCGCGTGGAGCAGGCCCAGGGACGCGACCTGCTCGAGATCGTCGGTGGGCTCGCCGCGCCGGGCGAACCGGCGGGCGATGTTGCGTGCCACGGGCAGGAAGCCGTGGACGAGCTTCTCGCGCACCGTCTCGCGGCGCGGGTCGTCCTCGGACAGATCCGCGAACTCCTGGAGGAGCGGCACGTACTCGTCGTAATCGCTGCTGCGGCCGGCCATCGGTCACCCCCGAAAACGGGGCCCCGGGCACTAGACCGTCTCGGCGGACCAGGCAGGGGGCTCGTGATGTGTGAGCTGACCCGGCTGGTGTCTGAACCGGACGTCGTTCCTTCTCCGCCTGTGCCCCGTACGCCGGGATGTCACACCTCAGCGGTGGCGCAGTCCGTCCACGAGGTCGAGCAGCGCGGCGTCCACCACCTCGTGGTGGGTCTGGTTGACCGCGTGCCCGGCGTCCTCGACCAGCACGAGCCGCGCCCGCGGCCCGAGCGCGTCGGCGATGCGCTGCCCGTGGGTGGCCGGGGTGAGGCGGTCGCCGGTGGCCGCGACCACCGTCGTCGGCACCCGCGTCAGCACCGGCAGCGACTCGGACTCGTCGCACGCGAGCAGCGCCGAGGAGAACGCCGAGGTCACCGACAGCGGCAAGCTCTCGGTGACCGCCTGCAGACGGCGCACCTCCTCGTCGCTGGCGTCCGGCGTGAACGCCATGCGGCGCACCAGCCACCGCCCGACCGTCGAGTCGCGCCACGGCAGGCTGTCGGCGAACGGCGCGGCCCGCCGCGCGCCCTCGAGCACCACGGGCAGCACGCCGGCCCGCCGCGCGGCGGTGTGCAGGGCGCCCACGAGTCCCTCGGAGACGAGGTCGCCGGCCGAGGTGGCGACGAGGAACACGCCCGCGACACGGGTGCCGAACCACTCCGGGTGCTGGCGGGCCAGCGACAGGACGGTCATCCCGCCCATCGAGTGCCCGCCGAGCACGACACGCCCGCACGGGGACACGGCGTCGACGACGGTCGCGAGGTCCCGCCCCAGCTGGTCGATCGTGGCGTTGGCGGGGTCACCCCATCCGGAGCGCCCGTGGCCGCGCTGGTCCCAGCTCACGACCCGTGCGCGATGCGCGAGCGCCGCGATCTGGGGCGCCCACTCCTGCGAGTCCACGGTGAACCCGTGGCTGAGCACCACGACCGGGCCCTGGTGACCCCGGATCTCGACGTGCAGCGGCACGCCGTCGGTGGTGCGCACGCCGTGCACGGGACGCGGGCGCGCAGCGGCGCTCGACGCCGCGGAGGGCGACGCCGGGGGGTGAGGAGCGGGCGCGGGCTTCCGGCCTGACCGGGGGCCAGGCGCCGCGCCGACCCGCTCGGAGGGCAGGACGGCCATGGCTCCAGGATCGGCGAGGACGTCGCGGACTCCACCGCGAGCGGGAGTGATGTCGACCAAGGGCCGCCGGGGCCCGACGGGCGGTGTGACCCACCTGGCAGGTCACCCTCATGGACCAACCGGTCGGCCGCTCAGCGAGCCGACGAGTCTCCGTGCCGTGGCTCCACCGCCAGCGTGACGGCCGTCGGGTGCGCGGCGTCGTGGAGCACCTCGCGGGGCTGGCGCACGAGCGTCGTCGCCTCGCCGAGCGGTTCGCCGGTGCCGGGGTGGCGGGCGAACCGCGGGTGCGCACCGCCGCTGACCTGCAGGCGCAGCCGGTGCCCGGCGGCGAAGCGGTGCCCCGTGGGCCAGAGCTCGACGGTCGCCGTGCGGGTGCCGTCGGGCGCCGCGGCCGGCGCGCCGGGGGCCAGGCGGACGAGGCCGTCGGTGACGTTGACCGACCGGCCCCGGGGATCGACGTCACACACCCGGACGAACACGTCGAGGTGCTCGGTCGCCGCGCGCAGGTGCACGGTCGCCGACGCGGGCCCGAGGGCGACGACGTCCTCGGCGAGCACGTCCGAGGTGAACACCGCGACGTCGGGCCGGGCCTCGAGGTCGGCCTGGTCGCGGGGCCCCGACTTCCCGGTGAGGATCGGGCCGCCGACCGCGGGCGTGGGGTCGGCGGGGTCGTAGTCGACCTGGGTGCCGGGCCAGCGGACGGCGCCGACGGTGCGGTCGGGCGGCGGCTGCACCGACAGCGAGTGGTCGGCGCGCAGGTACCAGGTTCGGTCCGCGGCGTCGGGCGGCGGCCAGTCGGTGAGGTGCCGGGTGCCGCCGTCGCCGGACAGTGTGACCGTGACGGGCGCCTCCTCGGTGGTCGCCGCGGCCACGCCGCCGCTGCCGTGGGTGCCGTCGAAGGCGCGCTCGAACGCGGCGAGCGCCTCGCGCAGGCCCGCCGCCATGCCCGGCGCGGACGCGTGCACCCAGGGGCCGACGACCAGGCGCGGCCGGGCCCCGGCGGCGCGCAGCGCGGCGTGGTCGGCGAGCTGCCAGGGCAGGAAGATGTCCTGCCAGCCGCCGAGCATCGTCACCGCGACGTCGGCGCGGGCGACGTCGGCGACGCCGCGCGTGTAGTCGCGGCGCGCCCAGTAGGCCGAGCCGGGGGCGGTCTCGCGCAGCCAGTCCTGGTACCAGTCGACGTGGCCGCCGGTCGCATGGTGGTCGCCGCTGCGCAGGGGCAGGACGTCGAGGGCGTCGGTGAGGATCCGCCGACCGCGCAGCAGCCGCCCCACCCGATCGGCGGGCCCGGCGGCGAGCGTGCGCATCGTCGACGTCCACGACAGGGCGTTGTCCAGGGAGAACGCCCCGCCGGCGTAGGTCTGGTCGCGGAACGAGGACGCGGTCACCATCGTGCCCATCGCGCGCAGCGATCGGCCCGCGGCCGGGGCGAGCGCCCACTGGGTCAGGCCCAGGTAGCTGGGTCCGAGGGTGCCGAGACGGCTGTCGCACCAGGGCTGGTCGAGCACCCAGGCGACGGTGGCGGCGCCGTCCTCGGCCTCGTCGAACGGCGAGAGCTCGCCCTGCGAGTCGGCGGTGCCGCGCACCGACTGCACGACGACCTGCAGGCCGCGCTCCGCGACGAGGCGCCCGAACACGACGCCCACCCAGCCCGCGCGCCCGTAGGGGGTGCGCACGATGACGACCGGGCCGCGGTGCACGCCGGCGGGCCGGTAGAGGTCGTGGCGCAGCACGACGCCGTCGGGCATCGGGACCGCGACGTCGCGGTCGACCGCCACCCGGGGCGTGCGCGGCGCGGGCAGGCGCAGCGCCCGCCGCAGGATCCCGGTCGCGAGGCTCACGCCCGCAGTCTCGCCGATCAGGCCGCGGTCCCGTCCCGGGGCGACCAGTCGCCCCGGTCTCTCACGCGGTGTCGTGGCGACCGCGCCGGCGGTGGCGAGGGTGGTGCTGGAGCGCACCTGGCCCGTTCGGTGCAGCGCTGCGTGAAGACGGCATGATGCCGGGGGTGCGCGCCCACCCGGTCATCGACGTCCTCGCGGCCCGGCGCGCCGAGGGCACGCGCCCGAGCACCCGCACCGACCCCTACCGCGTCGCCCTCGCGGTCGAGGGCGGCGGCAGCCGGGCCACCTACTCCAGCGGCATGGTGCTCGCGCTCGAGGAGCTCGGGCTCGCCGAGTGCTTCGACGCCATCTACGGCTCCTCGGCGGGCGCGCTCGCGGGCAGCTGGCTGGCCGGTGCACAGGCCGCACACTGCTGCGCCGGCTGGTACCGCCCCGGGCTCATGGAGCGCGTCACCAGGCCCGGGCGCGGGCTGCGCGGCCAGCCGGTGGTCGACGTCGAGTACCTCATCAACACCGTCGGCGAGAAGGTCGTGCCGTTCGACTGGCAGGCCGTGCTCGACGCCGACATCCCCCTGCACCCCATCGCCACGGACGTCGAGACCGGCGAGGCGGTCGACCTCCACGACACCCTCGTCGACAAGGCGAGCCTGCAGCTCGCGCTGCGCGCCAGCGCGGCGGTGCCGGTGCTCGCCGGGCTGCCCATCGAGATCGACGGGCGCCGCTACGTCGACGCCGCCGTCGCCGAGCCGATCCCGTTCCGGACCGCCCTCGTCCAGGGCGCCACGCACGTGCTCGTGCTGCGCACGCGGCGTGCCGACCAGACCGCCATCGACGTGACGCGCCTGGAGCGCGCGCTGGTCTCGCGGCTGGGGGCGGTCAACGTGCCGGGGCTCGTGCACGTCATCGGCACCCGGCTCGAGAACCGCCGCGCCGACGACGCCCGCCTGGCCCACGCCACCGCGTCGCCGGGCGAGGAGCCGTACCTGTTCGAGGTCCGCCCGCCGACGGGAGCGGACACGATCAACCCGCTCGAGACCGACCCGGACGTGCTGCGCCGCGGCATCGAGACCGGGCAGGACGCCCTGCGCACGGCGCTCGACGATCAGGACGCGGTGCGCTCGAGCGCCTGACCGGGAGTGGTTCAGTCCTCGGCAGTCGTCACGCTCCGCAGCGGCAGGCCCGCGACGATCCGCGCCGCGTCGCCGCCGAGCACGCGCAGCGCCGACGGCGACGACCCGCCCTCCAGCGCCACGACGGCGTCGGGGACGAGCGCGTGCCGGACCACGACGGCGCCGTCGGCACCGACGCCCACACCGACCTCGAGCCGGGACTCGGACGCGGCGTGGCGCCCGGCGGCGTCGGCCACCGGGGCCGTGGAGCCGAGCAGCGCGGTCGGGATGCCCTGCTCCTCCGCGCCGGCGCAGACCTCGCGCACCACGGCGTCCGGGGCGTAGTCGTGGACCGCGACGAGCACGGCGGGCGGCAGCGCGGGGTCGGCCGGATCACGGTTCGAGGGGGCGCGGTCGAGGCGCCCGTGACAGCCGGGGCCGCCGGAGGCGTTCACCCCGGAGAGCCGGCTGGTCACGAGGCCGCCACCCGAGCCGGAGCCGGCCCGGCCGCGGTGCCCGCGTGAGCGTCCACCAGCCCGGCCGCGACGGCGTTGCGCGGGCCCTCGGTGCCGTGCACGTTGCCGATGCCGCACACGACCCCGTAGGGCGCGAGCGCGTCGGCGACCATGCCGGGGATCTCGAAGTCCAGCGCCGACCCGCCCAGCAGCACCACCGAGCCGAGCAGGCGCAGCGAACCCTGCGGCGCCACCTGGGCCAGCGCCCGCAGCGCGTTGACCACGAACACCCGCCGCTTGGCCTCGCGCCGGACCCGGCGGACCTCCTCCAGCGCGCCGCGCACGGGCACCGCGGCGAGCCCCTCGGGGGTGACGGTGACGACCTTCGCGAACACGTGCGGCGGCAGCGGCTCGGTGAAGAACTGCACCGTGCCGTCCTCGTGGCGCACGTGGAAGAAGCTCTCGACCTTCGCCAGCGGGTGGCGCTTGACCGACTCGGCGGCCTCGCGGTCCGCCAGGCCCAGCTCGGAGTCGATCAGCTTGGTGACCAGCTCGCCCGCACCCGCGACGTGCACCGCGGACACCGCGCCGTCGCGGTCGAGCAGCGCCGCGTCGGTGGAGCCGCCGCCCATGTCGATGATCGCGATCGGCACCGCGCTGCCCGGTGTCGTGAGGGCGCCGCGCACGGCGACCTCGCCCTCGACGCCACCGATGATCGTCTCGCATCCGACCTCGGTGGACAGCGCGTCGGCCACCGCCTGCATGCGGCTGCGGCTGGTGCGCACCATCGCCGCCAGCGCGACGGCGTTCTCCTTCGACACCTCGCCCGCGAGCCCGCCGCGCACGGTGGCCGGGACGAGGGTGTCGACCGCGAGCACGTCGCGGATGCGGATCTCCGAGGCCGGCTGCCCGGTCACGTCGGTCATCGTGTCCCGGACGGTCGCGAGCATCCCGCCGACGTGCGTGCCGGCCTCGCCGTGCACGTCGTTCAGCGGCGCGACCCGCCCGATCGCCTCCATGATCGCGTCGGCGCCCTGGTCGACCCCGACGTCGAGCGTGCGCCCGGACCCGGACAGCGTCAGAGTGCCCACCGGGATCCGCCGGTCGGTGACGTCGCCGGCGGGCGTGCGCACGACGACCGCGGACCGGTTGCCCGAGAGTGCCCGGGCCACCGGGGAGACCTGGCGGGTCTGCTCGGCGTCCAGGTCGAACGTCGACGCCAGCCCGTAGGAGTCCGAGAGCGTGCGGATGGTGCGCCCGGGCGGGGCCACCTCCACCGCCGCGAGCATGCCCAGCGGCACCCGGTCGACGGCCGACACCTCGTCGACCACCGGGATGCGCCGGGAGAGCCGGTTGACGACGAGCACGGCGTCGTCGCCGTGCATCACCGCCGCGACGACGTCGACGCCGCGCTGGAGGGCCCGGTCGAGCACGTGCGCGACGTCGTCGAAGTCCGCGCCGGCGCCGACCACCACGACGACCGGTGTCCCCGCCTCGACCTCGCCGGTCTCGGCGAGGGTCACGGTCATCCCGACGCCGAGGCCCTCGCCGCCCGGGGTGTCGGGGTTGTGCCCGATCATCGTGGACTCGGTGATGATCGTTTCGGTGATCGTCTCCATCGCGAGGCCGCTGATCACGGGCGTCGCCTCGTTGAGGAGCACGGTCGCGAGGGCGTCAGAGGGCCGCCCGGCGGCCTCGAGGGCACGCCGGACGGCCGTGACGGCCCCGGCGGTGTTCGCCGGGGTGCCCTTCACGCCCGTCGTCGAGGTGAGCGAGGACGCCAGGCGCACCACTCTCGATGGTCCGGCTCCGCGGCGCTCCGTGTCCGGTCCGGAGCCCTCGACCTCCGCGATGCACGCCTCGGTGGTGGAGTTGCCGATGTCGACACCGATGACGAGGGACACGCCGGGCCTTCCTCCTGCTCAGTAACGGCTGGTGACGAGCAGCGAGGGTCACCCTCGCTGCGTCCCACGCAACGGAGGTGACCCTCGCTCCCCAACCCAGGCCCTAGTCGACCTTGGTGATGACCGGCTCGACCTCGACCGCGGCGCGGTCCTTGTCGATGCAGTCGAACTCCTTGAGGTGCAGCAGCGCCGCCTTGGCCTGCCAGCGCGGGCGGGCCATCTGGTCGTTGCGCGTCGGCACCGGCTTGGGCGACTGCCCCTGGGCGTACTGCGCGGCGTTCGCCCCGATCATGCGGAACACCTCGGCGTCGAGCAACGGCGCCTGCGGGAAGAGCTCCAGGTTCGAGAGCCGGGCCAGGTCGCGCTGGTGGAGTACCGAGGTGCCCCGTGACAGCACGCCCACCGCGATCCCGGAGCCGGAGAGCTTGGCCCCGAAGTGCGCGATCGCCGCCAGGTCCGCGGTCCTGTAGACCTTGATGACGCGCGCCGAGCCGCCGCGCTCCTCGATGCCGGCGAGCAGCTGCCGGATCACCTCGGCGTGCGGCACGTCCACGATCGTCTTGGTGAACGGGTCGCCGAACGCCGGCGAGAGCGCGATGACGACCTCGTCGGGACGGGTGCCGCGCTCGGCGGGCCCGACCTCCTGGAGGGACAGGGTGCGGACCGATTCGACCGCAGCCGGATGCGATGTGGCGGTCATACGACCTCCTCCTCGGGGTTCTCGGCGGAGGTCACGTGGCGGAGCTTCTTGAGCTCTTCCCACCGCTCGCCGGTCAGGCGGTAACCGGTGCCGGGACCGGCGTAGTCGTTGGCGTCGTTGATCGCCGCCCGAGGGACGAAGTCGCCGTCGAGCACGGCGGCGGTCTGCAGCAGGTCGCCGGAGACGCGCTGGCGCAGGACCTTGAGGTAGTTCTCGGCGACGTCGCCGAAGCCGGCGTGCTCGAGGACCTTGACCAGGTCGATGCCCGTGATGCCGCGCTCCATGACGCTGCGGGCGCCCTCGAGGTCGGCGAGCACGTCGCGGTCGGGGTAGTCGTCGCTGGAGTTGGCGTAGGTCGCCGCCTCCACCTCCTCGTCGGTGATCGCCGGGAGGTCGAGCTCCGCGAAGAGGGCCTGCATGGCGCGGGCGGCCTTGTTGCGGACCTGCAGGATCACGTCCTCGCGCACGTGACGCAGGCCGCCGTCGACCTGCATGTCGCGCTGGATGACGTTCCAGTCGTCGTAGTCGTCGGTGTCGAGGTTCGACCCGGCGAACATGTTGTCCTTGTTCGGCACGGCCGAGTAGCCGGAGCAGACGAAGTCGGTGCCCGGCAGCATCTGTGGCAGCAGACGGCTGGTGCGGCGCATCGCGGAGTGCGAGAACGACTGGTCGTTGCCCGAGGCGCACTCGAGGTCCATCCAGCTGGCGACGAGGTTCTCCGCCGCCACCGCGCGGATGCCGCCGGGGACGGCCCCGGGGACGCCGATGCAGCTGATCGAGCCGTTCTGCAGGCCCTGCACCCCGGCGCCCTTGGCCATGAGGATGCAGCGGATCTCCAGGTACAGCATGGAGCGGCCCTCGGCGTTGCCCATCTGCACCTCGGAGCCGGTGCCCGAGGTGAAGCGCATCTTGATGCCGCGGGAGGCGTAGGCCGAGGCGAGGAAGGCCTTCGACCAGGGGGTGTCGTCGCCGTCGACGAACACCGACTCGGTGCCGTAGATCGAGATCGTCTCGGCGTAGGCGGTGATGCCGCGCATGCCGAGGTCGAGCTCGGTGGCCTCCTCCAGCGCGCACTGGGTGAGCGTGCCGCCGCGGCCCACCTGGCCGCCGACCTGCAGACCGATCGCCACCAGCGGCGCGTAGCGCACGACGCCGAGGGTGGTCTCGAGCTCGGCGAAGCCGCGCACGGCGCCCTCGGCGGCGTCGGCCGCGACCTGGATCGGGTTGTCCTTCGCGCTCGTCGAGTGGGCCTGGTTGGCCGGCGTGCGCCGCGAGCGGGTCTTCTGGATGCCCATCATGATCTCGACGACGTTCATCAGCTTGACGACGTCGAGGATCTTCGCCGGCGTGAGGCCGCGGCCCAGGGCGACGACCTCGGCGCGCGAGGTGCGCGGGTCGACCAGCGCCCGCGCGATCTCGATCGACGGGGTCGCGAGCGCAGCCTCACAGGTGTCGACGTCGATCGCGTGGTCGGCGATGAACGTGTCCATGAAGTCGAACTCGTCGCGGGTGCGGCCGTCGAGCTCGACGATCACGCCGTTCTCGACGCGCACGCTCGGCCGCGGGTCGAAGTCGGACTCCATCGCGACGAGGCCCTTCTCGGGCCACTCCTCGACGAAACCGTCCAGGTTCACCGGACGGGCCTCGAGGACCTCGGTGCGCCGGGACGCCTTGACCGTCGCGCCGGTGTCTCCGGCGCGGGGGGCTACCGCCGTCATGTCAGTCCTCCTGAGGGGCGAGCGGAGCGACGGGGGATTCTTCACGGGCGAGCGGAGCGACGGGGGATTCTTCACGGGCGAGCGGAGCGACGGGGGATTCTTCGTCGGCGAGCAGGTTGCGGGCCGCGTAGACCTGCGCGGCCTCGCGGACGAGGGCGGCGCACGTGGTCGCGGAGAAGGTGTTCTCCAGCCGGGAGGCGAGCTCCTCGAGCTGAGCCGCGGTCGAGGCGTTCGGGCGCAGCGCGTTGTACATCGACAGCACCTCGGCGTCGGGGATGGCGGTCATCTCCGAGGCGCGGGTGAAGTTCTCGGCGAGCTGGCGCCGGCCGGCCGCGGCGGCCAGCTGGCCCTGCAGCGCGAGGGTGTCCGGGCTGATGCGCAGGTCGTCGGCCGTGATGTCCCCGGCGACGACCGCCGACATCGTCAGGTCGTCGAGGGTCTTGCCGGTGGGCGTGCGCAGCAGGTCCGGCCGGGTGACCGAGAGCGGGTAGTCGGCGGCGGTGAGCTCGGTGCTCGTCACGGGGTCTTCTCCTTGGCCGAGGTGTCGGCGGACGGCACGACGACGTCGGCCGCGGTGGCGGGGTGGCGGGGGTCGGCGTTGGCGCCGGCCTCCGCGGACTCGGGCGTCGGGGCGGGCGCCGGCGAGTCGAGCTCGGCGGGCACCTCGAGGCGCTCGATGATCAGGACGTAGAGGCCGCCACCGATGAGGGCGCCGATGATCGGCGCGACGATGGGCAGCCACCAGTAGGGCGTGCCGTCGGCCGTGGCCCACGCGCCGTCGTAGCCGGTGAGCCACTGGGCCAGGCGCGGGCCGAAGTCGCGGGCGGGGTTGATCGCGTAGCCGGCGTTCGTGCCCCAGGCGAAACCGATGCCCAGCAGCAGGAAGCCGACCATGAGCGGCAGGAGCTGACCCGCCGCGCCCTGCAGGGTCGCGATCAGCGCGAACAGCACGAACACGAGCAGGGCGGTGCCGACGACCTGGTCGAAGAACGCCGTGCCGACGCCGTGGCTCGGCAGCGTCGAGAAGATCGTCTGCGAGTCGGCGGTCAGGCCCGGGTCGACCGCGACGATGCCCGAGTCGTAGACCCCGCGCGTGACCAGCGCGGCGAGGAACGCCCCGAGGGTCTGCGCGACGATGTAGGGCGGGACGCTGCGCCACGGCAGGTTGCGGTAGACGGCCATGGCGATCGTGACCGCCGGGTTGAGGTGGCCCGCGCCGAGGCGGCCGGCCACGTAGATACCCATGATCAGGCCGGCGACCCAGCCCCACGTCAGGGTCGCCCAGTCGCCGGCGTCGCCGCCGGACACGACCATCTGCGCCACCGAGGCGGTGCCGAAGATGATCAGGATGAAGGTGCCGGCGAACTCGCCGACGAGCTCTCGGGCCAGCGGTGAGACGGACTGCCCTGCGGGACGGGACACGACGGGGCTCCTGGCGGGATCGGCGGCGATGCCGGGACGAGGGGTGTCAGGCCTTGATGGCGGCGGCCGCGGCCTCGGCGACCTGCACGTCCTGCGCAGCGGAGCCGGCGCTGACGCCGACGGCGCCCACCAGCTCGCCGTCGCGGTACACGGGGACGCCCCCACCGAAGACGACCAGGCCGCCGGCGGTCTGCTCGAGGCCGTAGAGCTCGGCGCCCGGCTGGACCAGCTCCATGAGGGCCGCCGTCGGGGCCTCCATGAGGATCGAGGTGTGGGCCTTGCGCTGGGCGATGTCGATACTCGCCCGGATGGCACCGTCCTGGCGGGCGAAGACCACCAGGTGGCCGCCGGCGTCGAGGATCGCGACGTTCATCGGCTGGCCGATCTCGTCGGCCTCGGCGAGCCCGGCGTCGAGCATCCGGCGAGCGTCGGCGAGGGTCAGTCCGGGCATGCGGGAACCTCCGACCGGTTCGGGGAAAGCCTGGTCGCCCCGCACCCGGCCGATCCCCGGTGAGGACCGGTCGGGCGGGGCGGTCGGGCATCACAGCCCGGCGACGCAGGACGCTAGGTACCCCGAACGGGCGTGGCCACGGGGACTGTCCCCACCCTCGGTCATAGGGGATCTCCCCTACACCCACGAGCCGCCCCGCGAATGGCGCAGCGTCGTGTCAGCGACGTGGCGTCGCTGACACCCAGTGTCCGTAGCGCCACGCGCTCGCCGGGCCATGTGCTGGCGTTCGGGCTAGCGCCCCAACACCGAGACGCGGGTCGCGTCCAGGTGCACGCGCAGCCGGACGCGCGCCTGGTCCGCGTCGCCCACGCCGAGCGCGTCGACGATCGCCTCGTGCTGGGTGAGGATCGCCCGCGGGCGCGTCGGCCCCTTCTCGAGCGAGCCGAGGTTCATGCGCAGCTGTCGGTCGCGCAGCGAGGCGTAGAGCTCGAGAAGGATCGGGTTGTGCGCGCTCTCGACGAGCGTGATGTGGAAGCGGCGGTCGGCCTCGGCGAACGCCTGCTCGTCCTCGGCGGCGAGGGCGGCACGCTGGATGTCGAGCACCGCGTGCAGGGCGCCGCTCACGATCGCGCGGTCCTCCTCGGGCGCCGCGCACAGCTTCGTGAGGGCGTGCCCCTCGACCAGCTCCCGGGCCTCGAGGACGGCCTCCACCTCACTGGGGGACACCGCGACGACAAGTGCGCCGCGCTTGGGGAACAGTCGGAGCAGCCCCTCGGCCTCCAGCCGGAGGAACGCCTCGCGCACCGGCGTCCGGCTCATCGCGAGGGTGTCCGCGACCTGCCCCTCGGTGATCAGATCGCCACCCGGCAGCGAGCCGTCCAGGATGCGGGCCTTCGTGTCGCGGTACGCGCGTTCCTTCGCGGACAGGCCGCTGATCCCCGTCACCGCACCGCCCTTGCCGTCGAGTCCGCGCGACCCTACTCTCACCACATCGATGCATCTTGTATGCATCATGTGTTCGACGTCGAGGAGGGCGACACGTGACCGCAGTGGCCGCGCGGAACCCGCTCCCGGTAATGCCGGGTGCTGCCGCGCCACCGCGGTCCGTCCTGTCCCGCTCGGTGGAGACCGATCCCCTGCTGCGCCGCCTCGCCGACCACCTCGGCACCCTCACCGGCGGCACCGGGTGGGTGGTGCGCGTCGACCAGGCCGCCGGGTCCTGGGTGGTGGCCGCCGGTGACGGCACGGTGAACGACGACGTCGTCGCCCGGCTGCTCGCGTCCGGCGACCCGGTGCTCGACGGGTCGGTCCTCGCGGTGCCCGTGCGCCGCGGCCCTCGGATCGTCGGCGCGTGCGTCGCCACCGCGGGACGCGACGGCGGCTTCTCGGACGCCGACGTGCACCTCGCCGAGCTCTTCGCCGACTACGCCGCCCTGACCCTCGCCGACAGCGGCGTCCTCGCCGGCCGCACCCTCGAGCAGGCCGTGCGCCAGGAGCTCGACTGGGTCGAGGCCCACGCGCCCACGCGCGCGGACCTCGTCACCGTCGGCGCCGGGAGCATCCCCGGCGAGATCGCCGACGAGGTCTTCCGGATGACCCAGGAGGCACTGCTCAACGCCGCGGTCCACGCCGGCGCCGCGTGCGTACGGGTCGGCGTGGTGCACGGCCCCGGGACGCTGACGGTGCTCGTCGAGGACGACGGGCGCGGGTTCGACACCGCCGCGAACGCCCAGCGCCCGGGCGCCACGGCCGGCGCGCGCCTCGGGCTGCGCGCCATGGCCGCTCGCGCGCGGCGTCTCGACGGCGAACTCGAGATCGACAGCGCGCCCGGTCGGGGCACCCGACTGCGCATCACGCTGCCCTGCTCGTCCGCTCCCCCGCCCGTCCCCGGCCGCACGCGCACCGGCGTGCTCGTCGCCGCGGTCCGCCCGGTGGTGCGCGCGGGCGTCGTGCGCCTGCTGCAGCTCGGGGCGCCCGGGCTGGGGATGGTCTCGGAGGTCGACGGCGCCGACGACCTCGTCGGCACCTGCCGCCTGCTGGGTCCCGACGTGCTCGTCGTCGAGCACGAGCTGCTCGGCGACGACCTGCTCGTCATGCTCGACCGCCTCGCCGCCCTGCCCGATCCGCCCGCTGTCGTGCTCCTCGCGGGCGACTGCCCCGACGCGCGGCTGCGCACCGCGGTCGGCGCGGGCGTGAAGGGCTGCGTCGACCCCGACGGCGACGACACCCGGCTCGTCGCCGTCGTCAGCGCCGCCGGTCGCGGCGAGACCCTGCTCGCCGACGACCAGCTCGAGCACCTCGCCGCCCCGGCCCGCACCGCGGGGGCGTCGGCGATCACCCCGCGCGAGCGCGAGGTCCGCACGCTCGTCGCCCAGGGCTTCACCGACCGCCAGATCGCCCGTGCCCTCGAGATCTCGGCCAAGACCGTCGAGAAGCACGTCGGCTCGCTCCTGCGCAAGACCGGCACACGCAACCGGACGATGCTCGCGCAGCTGTAGCGCACCGATGCCGCAGCGAACGTGGCGTTCGCTGCTTCTCGGCGCGCGAAGTCCCCGGTCGTTAGCGGCTGGCGATCTGCGCCCGGGCGATGCCCGCGAGCGCCGCGATCCCCGACACCGGCCGAAACGACTCGGCGGCCGCGGTGAGGGCGGTGTACTCGTCCTCGGCGAGGGTGATCTCGGCGGCGGCGCAGTTGCTCTCGAGCTGGGCGACGCTGGACGCACCGGGGATGGCGACGACCACCGGGTGGTGGATCGTCCAGGCCAGCGCGATCTGCGAGGGCGTCGCGTCGTGCGCGTCGGCCACGGCGCGCAGGGTCTCGATCAGCGGGGTGATCCGGCGCAGGCTCTCCGGCAGGAACACCGGACGCAACGAACGGACCACGTTCTCCGGGCGGTGGTCGGCGTCGTACTTCCCGGAGAGCAGGCCCTGGGCGAGCGGGCTGTAGGCCAGGATCCCGCGGCCGGCCGTGCGGGCGTAGGGCAGCAGGTCGGCGTCGGGCTGGCGGGCGACGAGGCTGTACTCGACCTGGTTGGAGATCACCTGGGTGCCGAGCGCGGTCTCGGCGCCCTGCCAGCGGTCGAGGGAGTAGTTGCTGACGCCGACCTCGTCGACGACGCCGGCGGCCTGCAGCGTCCGCATCCCGGCCATGGTCGTGCCGTCGCCGATCACCGGGTTCGGCTGGTGCACCTGATACAGGTCGATCTTGCGACGCAGCCGCGCCGCGCTGGACGTCCCGCGCTGCACGACGACCTGGTCGACCGGCAGCACCGGGAAGATCTTGGTGGCGACGACGGTCGTCTGCGGGTCGGCGTCGGCGCGGTCGAGGGCCTCGCCGAGGATGCGCTCGCTGCGCCCGAAGCCGTAGGCCTCGGCGGTGTCGAACACCGTGACGCCCAGCTCGAGGGCGCGGGCGACGATCCGGGACGCCTCGCTGTCGGGACCCTGCGCGTAGTCGGCGCCGTAGCCCCACTCGCGGGACCCGAACTGCCAGGTGCCCAGCCCGATGGCGGACCACTTCTTGGCCGTGGGGAGGTCGAGGTAGCGCATGTCCTCGTTTCTACCCGCCGGCGAGGACCCGCTCGCGCACCCCGTCGACGGGGAGATCGAGCAGACACGCGGGTTCGGACGCGAGCGGGCACCGCGCGTCCCACCAGCAGACCTGCTCGGTGATCGCGGTGGGCTCTCGGTACGGGCACTCGGGCAGGCCCTGCAGGTTGGTGCCCTCCTCCAGGCCGTAGCGCGACGCGACGGTCGGGCCGAACAGCGCGACGGTGCGCGCGCCCACCGCGGCGGCCAGGCGCACCGGGCCGGTGTCGGGTCCGACGACGACGCCGCCGGCCTCGCCGACCGCCGCGAACCGGGCGGCGAGGCCGCGCAGATCGGTGGGCGGGAGCTCGACGGCGCCGTCGACCGGACCGATCGAGAGCACCGGGCCGGGGAGGCTCGCGGCGAGCGCCGCCCACCGGCGAGAGGGCCAGCGCTTGACCGCCATGCCGGCCTCGGGGACGAGGAGCGTCGGCGTGTCGCGCGAGCGAGCATGTGGCGATCCTGGCGTCACATGCCAGCGATGCCGCATCGCTCGAACCAGTGCGTCGCGGCCCCACCCGCGCTCGTCGTCCGAGAGCACCACGCGGGGCGGCCGGACGCGGTCGGCGATGACGCCCTCGGCGGCGAGGATGCGCTGGTAGCGCTCGCCCACCCGTTCGTCGGCAGGCGGGCGCCGCCACAGGTCCGCGACGGCGCGGGCGCCCCGGGCCCGGGCGTCGGCCTCCACGACGTCACCGATGCCGTCGAAGCGTGTCGTGGCGACCGTGAGGTCGGGCGTGAGGTCGGCGAGGGCCTGCTCGGCGGCGGCGCGCTCGTCGTGCTTCGCGGCCGTGCGCACGGCGGTGACCGCGGCGTCGCGGGCGAGCAGCGGCGCGCCGGGGGCGTGGGTGAGCACGGTGAGCTCGGCACCCGGGTGCGCGTCGGCGAGGGCGTGGACGCCGGGCAGCACCATGATCAGGTCCCCGAGCCCGCCGAGCAGGTCGATCACGAGGATGCGCACCGGAGCACCTCGTCGTAGGTCGCCACGTGCGACGCCGCGAGCGCGTCCCAGTCGTGGCCCCGGACCAGCGCGTGCCCGCCGGCCGCGACCCGCCCGCGCAGGTCGTCGTCGTCGAGCAGCCGCCGCAGCGCGACCTCGAGCACCTCGACGTCCCGCACCTCCGGGGCGACGACGACCGTCTCCCCGTCGACGAGATCCGGGTCCGCGGGGGCGTCGGAGCGGCGGGTGATCAGGGTCGGCAGCCCGTGGTCGAGCGCCGCGAGCAGGGCGCCGCTCTTCGGCGTCGCGCCGGCCGTGAAGGGGAACGCGGCGACGTCGGCGGCCTGCAGGGCGGCGGAGACCTCGCCGGCCGGGCGGTGCCCGGTGATCGTCACACGCTCGCCCGCCCCGGCCGCGACGACGTGTTCGGTCAGCTCCTCGCGGAACGCCCCCGCCTCGTCGGAGGGCAGCGCGAGCGACGTGAACCCGCCGAGCACCAGCAGGTGCAGCGCCGGGTGCTCGGCGGCCAGGCGCGCGAGGGCGTCGACGAGGTAGCGCAGCCCCTTCACCGGGTGCACGAAGCCGAAGAACACGACCAGCTCCGCGTCGGCGGGCACGCCGAGCCGGCGACGGGTGGTCGCGCGGTCGGGTGCGGCGGGGTCGACCTCGATGTTCGGCGGCAGCGGAGTGCGCCGGGCCTCGACGCCGCAGCGGTCCCGCAGCAACGCGGCGTGATCGGCGTTCGTGGTCAGCACCGCGGCACTGCGCGGGACGAGCCGCCCGGTCTCGCGGTCGGCGAGGCCGCCGTGTTCCAGGAACGACCACACCGCGTCCGGCATCCGCGGGGCCCACGACCACCACCCGTACTCGTGCACCGTGGTCACCAGCGGCATCCCGGCGAGGTCGCCGAGCAGCCCCGGTGCCCCGGAGAAGCCGAACGCCGACGGGGCGAACTGCACGTGGGCGACGTCGGCCCGGCTCGCCCGCAGGTAGCGCGCCGCGCGCAGCAGCCCGAGCGGGCCCGGATCGACGGGGACGTCGACGACGTCGACGCCCTGGCGGTCGAGCGCGTCGGCGAGGTGCACCGTGTAGTCGGCGACCCCGTCGTGGGCGGGGTCGGCGCGCCCGTGCACGAGCGCGACGCGGAGGCGTGTCACCGGGCACCGTTACCCGATCCGCTCCTCCGCGGAACAGTCCTCCGCCGGCACGTAGATCGAGCAGGCGTCGAACACCGCCTCGCGCACGGGGTCCTCGACGCAGTCGCGCGCCGGGCGCATCTCCGTGTCCCCGGCCTGCACGCGGGCGAAGGCGTCGGCGACGTCGCGCAGGTAGTGACCCTCGGCGACCCCGCGGCCGAAGTGCGCCATCAGGACGAGGCGGACCGGCAGCTCGGCCAGGCGCGCGGTGGAGGCCGCGAACGCCGCGAGGTCGGACTCCGGCGCCTGCGCGTAGATCGGGCCGGTGTTGATCGTGTCGCCGGCGACCAGCAGCCCGTCGCGCTCGTCGAGGAAGCAGACCGAGTCCGGGGTGTGGCCCGGGGTGTGCAGGACGCGCAGGGTGCGCCCGCCGAGGTCGACGACGTCGCCGTCGTGCAGCAGCGCCGGCTCCGGCGCCGGAGCGGGCGCCCAGGTCTCGTCGACGTCCGGCGGCAGCGGGCGCGGGTCGGAGTCGGCGGAGAGCAGGTGGAAGAACTCGTGGTCCAGCGCCCGGTACTGCTCGGCGGCGGCGAGCATCCGCCGGGTGTGGCGCAGGTAGCGCGCGCGTTCGGCGGGGTCGGCGCCCGCGCGGAGCTCCGCGACGCCGGCGGGGTGGATCGCGACGCGGTCGAACTCGGCGTCGCCGCCGACGTGGTCGAAGTGCGCGTGGGTGTGGAGGACGTCGACCGGCAGGTCGGTGAGCGCTTCCACGACCGGGCGGATCGGGGCGATACCGAGCCCCGTGTCGACGAGCACCGCACGGTCGCGCCCGGCGACCAGCCACGCGTTGACGTGGCTCGGCTCGGCGACCAGCCAGAGGTCCCGGGCGACGGGCCGCGCACGGAACCAGGAGGACCAGGACACGGGCGTGAGCCTGCCAGCGGCTGCGGGTACTCGCCGCCGTGCCGGAACCCGACCTGCGCCACCCCGCCGCCCACCGTCCCGGGCGCGGCGACCCCGACTGGTCCGCGATGCGTCGGATCCTCGTCGTGCGCCCCGACAACGTCGGCGACGTCCTCATGACCGGGCCGGTGTTCCGGGCCCTGCGCGCCGCAGCGCCCGCCGCCGCCCTCGACCTGCTCGCCTCCCCCGCCGGGGCGGCCGCCGCCGCGCTGCTCCCCGAGGTCGACGGCGTCGTCCCCGCGTCGGTGTCGTGGCAGCAGCTCGACCTGGTCCCGGGCGATGACCCCGACGCGCCCCTGGTCGCCGAGCTCGCCGGGCGCGGCTACGACGCCGCGGTCGTGCTGACCTCGTTCTCGCAGTCCCCGTGGCCCGCCGCCGAGGTGGCGCGCCGGGCCGGGATGCCGGTGCGCGCCGGTCTGTCGAAGGAGTTCGGCGGCGGGCTGCTCACGCACTGGGTGCCGTCGCCGCCGGACCAGGAGCACCAGGTCGACCGCATGCTGGGGCTGCTCGCGGCGCTCGGGGTGCCGTCGCGGGGACGGTCGCTGCAGGTCCGGATCCCCGACGACGCCGCGACGCCGGCGCAGGCGCGCTACGTCGTGGTGGCGCCGGGGGCGAGCTGCCCGTCGCGGCGCTGGCCCGCGGAGCGGTTCGCCGCGGTGGTCCGGGAGCTCGCCGCGGACGGGCTGACGGTGGTGGTCAGCGGCACCGAGCGCGAGGCGGACCTCGTCGACGCCGTCGCCGGTGACGTGGGCGTGCCGCTCGCGGGCGGGCTCGGACTCGGCGACCTCGCTGCGCTGTTCGCGGGCGCCGAGGTCGTCGTCGCCAACAACTCCGGCGGCGTGCACCTCGCCGACGCGGTCGGCGCGCCCGTCGTCGAGCTGTTCGCCGGCACCGAGACCGTCGACCAGTACCGACCGCGCTCCACCCGCGCCGAGGTGCTCACGCGACCGGTGTCGTGCGCGCCGTGCCGCCAGCTCGTGTGCCCGTTCGGCCAGGAGTGCCTGGCGATCGGGCCCGAGGAGGTCGTCGCGGCGGCGCGGCGGTTGCGGGCGGCGCCGGTCGAGGTGGCGAGGTCGGTGGTCGAGCACACCGGGGACGGGCGCGACATCGTGGTCGACGGGCGGCGCCGGGGTTTGGCCGGGCGGGGTGAACGGGTGACCGTGGCCCATGACGACACCGCCGATCCAGGGTGACGAGAACCCGAACGACCCGAACCCTGCGAACTCCAGCCAGACGCTGGCCGCGTTCAGCGGCCAGGTGCAGCGGCGCCTCGGGCTCGACACGCCGTCCGAGGCCGAGGTCCTCGTGCGCAGCACGCTCAACGAGTTCGGCAAGGTCGTCAGCAGCGGCCTCGCGCAGGAGCTGACGATCAGCCTGCCGCCGGAGTTGTCGGCGGAGCTGCGCGCCCAGCGACCGAAGGACGACGCGGCCCGTTCGGTGAGCAAGGACGCCTTCGTCGACGCGGTCAGCGGAGCGGTCACGTCCGTGGACGAGGAGAAGGTCGAGCGTCAGGTCGAGGAGGTCCTGCGCCTGCTGCGCCAGTGGCTCCCCGAGGACCAGGTCGACCGTACCCTCGAGCAGCTCCCGGGCGACCTCGTGGCCCTCATGCGCTGAGTCCCATGTGAGTGGTTTCCGGCGCTATAGCGCCGGAAACCACTCACGTTGACGGTGCCGGGGGAGCGCGGTGGTCCGGTCGCCGACGCCCCTGAGACACGAGGTGCCCGCTCAGCCGCCGCTCGGGCTGGTCACGCCGACGCGGGGCTCGGCGCCGCCCCCGCCGGTCCCGCCTCCTCCGCCGCCGGTGCCGTCACCGTCGCCACCCCCGCCGACCTCGCCACCCCCGCCGGCACCGTCGTCGCCGCCTCCGCCGCTGGTCGGCGGGTCGGCCGGCGGGGCGGGCGCGGGTTCGGGGGCCGGTTCCGGCGCGACCACCGGTGGCCGGGGCACCGTGCGTGACGTGCGCCGGGTGGTCGTCTCCTCGGCCGTGGTGGTCCGACGCGCGGTCCGGCTGGTGGTCCGCGTCGTCGTCTCCGTCGTCTCCGACACCTCCGAGGTGGTCGTCACCGGCGGCGGGCCGAGCGCCGGCACGACCGGGGGCGGCGCCACGGTCAGCGCCGCCGGGGGTCCGGCGAGGGACGACAGCATCGGTGCCGTCCCGGTGGCGACGCCGGCGCCCAGGACGCCGGCCACCACGGTCGACACGCCGAGCGCCGACCGCGCGGCCAGCACGGGCCACCGCCGCCGGGCGGGCGGCGGCGTGCGCATCGCCGCCGTCGGGCCCGCGACCGTGATGGCCTCGTCCGTGTTGGTCACGTCGGGGTAACGACGCCACCCGTCCGGGGGTCACGCCGAGGCACTCACCGTCAGCGCACTACGGCAACGGGGACCAGTGGACCACCTTCGTGGTGGTCATCTCGTCGAGGAGCTCCGGGCCGTAGCCGAACCCGGTTCCCGACGTCCCGCGCGGCTGGGCCGCCCCGCCCGGCGCGCCGCCGAACACCGAATTGATCTTCACGCTCCCGACGGGGAGCTCGCGCCACGCCTGCTGCGCGTTGCCCATGTTCCCGGTGAGCACGGTGGCGGCGAGACCGTGCGGGTCGTCGACCGCCTCGGCGAGTCCCTGCGCGAAGTCCTCGACCACGCGGACCGCGGCCACCGGGCCGAACGTCTCCTCGCGCAGGATCGGCATCGCCGGGGTCAGCCCGGACAGCACGGTGGCCGAGTAGAACGCACCGTCGCCCTCGGGGACGAACCCGCCCGCGTGCACGGTGGCGCCGTCGGCGATCGCGGCGGCGACGTGGCTGTGCACGTGCTCGCGGTGGCGGCGGTCGACCAGCGGGCCGAGCGCCTTCTCCCCCGCCGCCGACGGCCGGTACACCCAACGCGCGGCCTCCTCGGCCAGCGCGTCGAGGAACGGCTCCGCGACCGCGGCCGCGCAGTAGATCCGCTCGACGGACACGCAGACCTGCCCGCCGTTGGCGTAGGACCCGAGCGCCGCCTGCTCCGCGGCCCACCGCGGGTCGACGTCGGCGTCGATCACGAGCGGGTCGTTGCCGCCGTTCTCGAGCAGCACGTGGGCGCCGGTGCCCGCCGCGGCCTGGCGGATGGCCTGCCCCGCCGAGATCGAGCCGACGTGGGCGATCAGGTCGACGTCGGTGTGGCCGGCCAGCGCCGCGCCGGTGGGCCCGGCCCCGTCGACGATCTCGAGGACGCCGTCGGGGAGGAAGGACGCGACGAGATCGGCGAAACGGCGCCCGAGGTGCGGGCAGCGCTCGCTGGGCTTGTGCACGACCGTGTTGCCGGTGACCAGGGCCGCGCCGAGGAGACCGGCGGCGACGGCGACCGGGTCGTTCCACGGCGTGATCACCGCGGCGATCCCGCGGGGCTCGGGGACCATGAGGTCGGTCGCCGACCACGAGCCCTGCAGCGAGCGGCCGCGGTGCACCGGCCCGAGCTCGGCGTACTGCTCGAGCGTCCCGGCGGCCGCGAGCACGCCGCCCAGCCCGTCGTCGTAGGGCCGGCCGGTCTCGGTCTCGTTGCGACGGGCGAGATCCTCGGCGACCGCACGCACGGCGCCCGCGGCGTCCCGGACCAGGCCGGCGCGCTCGGCGGCCGGGGTGCGCGCCCAGCCGTCGCGAGCGGCGCGCGCCCGGGCGACGGCGTCGTCGACCTCGGCGGGCCCGGCGGGGCGGACACGACCCACGAGCTCGCCCGTGGCCGGGTCGTGGACCTCGATGTCGGTGTCGGAGTCGACGGCGGTGGCTGTGCTCATGGGACCGGGTTCCACCTCGCGCTCCCGGGTACGCCTCGGGCGCGCTCCGCGCGTTCACATGCCGCAGGCACCCCGGTCCCCGTGACCGGACGACTGAACGGGACCACCGCGATCGTGACCGGGGCGTCGCGCGGGATCGGCGCCGCCACCGCCCGTGCGCTGGCCGCCGAGGGCGCCGGCGTGGCGCTCTTCGCCCGGCGGCACGACAAGCTCGGGGTCGCCGACGTCGTGACGGTCTCCTCGGTCGCCGGGCGCAGCATCACCGGTCCCGGCAGCAACGTCGACGCCGTCACCAAGGCCGCCACCAAGCACGCCGTCGGCGCGTTCTCCGAGGCGCTGCGCCAGGAGCTCGCCGAGCAGCACGTGCGCGTCGGGCTCGTCGAACCGGGTCTCGTCGCGACACCGAACTGACGAACACCGGAGACGACAACAAGCCCCAACGCCTCGCAGGCCTGGCAGGCCTGGCAGGCCTCGCAGGCCTCGCAGCTGGGTCGGCTCCACGCCGACGACATCGCCGACGCCGTCGTCCACATCGTGACCCGACCGGCCCGTACGGCGGTGAACGAGGTGCTCGTACGGCCGACCGAGCAGAAGAGGTGACCGGTCAGGTCGGCCCGCCCACCGCCAGCACGAGCACGAAGGAGATCAGGTTGAACGTCGCGTGCGCGGCCACCGGCGGCCAGATCGAGCCCGTGCGCTCGTAGAGCAGGGCGTTCACGACACCGAGGACGAACGCCGCGGCGAACACGACGTTGAGCCCGTGGGCCAGCGCGAAGACGGCCGCGGTGACGAGCACCGCGAGCACGCGCCCGACCCGCCGCAGCACCCCGTAGGCCAGCCCGCGGAACAGCAGCTCCTCGCCGAGCGGCACCAGCAGCCCGCCGATGGCGACGACGAGCGCCGCCGCGACCGGGCCGCTGAACAGCGTCAGCGCCTCCTGCGGGTCGGACCGATCACCGGTCAGCGCGACGTAGACGACGATCAGGACCCGCGACGCGAGCCACACGAGCACGCCCAGACCCACGCCGAGCGCGAGCCCGCGCAGGGTCGGGCGGACGAGCCCGACGGCCGCCGCGGAGCGCACCCGCGGCGCCAGGGCGATCGCCACGGCGCCGAACGCCGACGCCGCCGAGACGCCGACGAGCACCGGCGCGGGCGGCACGCCCTCGGACAGCACCGCGATCGCGACCGCCAGTGCGAGCTGCAAGGCGACGTACGCGACGGCCCCGACGGCCAGCTCGACCCAGCCGAGCGTCGGGCGCGGGGACGGAGGCGCGAGAACGGGCTGCTCAGTCACCCCGCGCCCTGCGGGTCTCCCGGTCGCTCTCCTTCTGCAGGGCGTCGACGAGCTGGTCCTTCGTCATGTCGGATCGGCCCTCGATGCCGAGCTGCTGGGCGCGCTCGTAGAGGTGCTCCTTGCTGGCGTTGGCGTCCACGCCGCCGGCGCTCGCCCCGCTCGGGTTCGGGCCGCCACTGCGCGCCTGGGAGTCCGACGGGCCCTTCTCCTCCTTCGGCTCCCAGTGGTCGCCCACCTTCTCGTGCGTGTGCTTCAGCGCCGCGTACGCCGTGCGGCTGGCCCGCTCGCCGGCGCCGTAGGTCTCCTCCGCGGATTCCTTCGCCTCGGCGAACGTCTTCCGCGCGCTCTCGGGCGAGCGCTGCAGGGTGGACGGCAGGTCCTGGAAATTCTCGGGCATGTCGAGCAGGTACCCGGTCACCCCCGCACGCCTACCTCGAGCTCGGCGACGCTCGCCACCACCTGCTGCGGGCGATAGGGATACCGGTCCATCTCGCTCGGGTCGGTGACCCCCGAGAGCACCAGGATCGTGTGCAGTCCGGCCTCCATGCCCGCGACCATGTCGGTGTCCATCCGGTCGCCGATCATCGCCGTGGTCTCGGAGTGCGCGCCGATGGTGTTGAGACCCGCCCTGATCATGAGCGGGTTGGGCTTGCCGACGAAGTACGGGTTCCGCCGCGTGGCGTGCGTGATCAGCGCGGCGACGGAACCGGCGGCGGGCAGCGTGCCCTCCGGCGACGGTCCGGTCGCGTCGGGATTGGTGACGATGTAGCGCGCGCCGTTCCCGATCAGCCGGATGGCGCGGGTGATCGCCTCGAACGAGTAGGTGCGGGTCTCGCCGATGACGACGTAGTCGGGACTCCGGTCGGTGAGGATGTAGCCGACGTCGTGGAGTGCGGTCGTCAGCCCTGCCTCGCCGACGACGAACGCGCTGCCGCCGGGGCGTTGGCTGTCCAGGAACTGCGCGGTGGCCAGCGCGGAGGTCCACAGGTTCCCGGCGGGGATGTCGATGCCGCTCGCGTGCAGGCGCGCCTGCAGGTCGCGCGGCGTGTAGATGGAGTTGTTGGTCAGCACGAGGAAACGCTTGCCCGCCTCGCCGAGCCGGCGGATGAACTCGTCGGCACCGGGGAGCGCGTTCTCCTCGTGGACGAGCACCCCGTCCATGTCGATGAGGTAGCTCTCCAGCGGCTCGCTCACGCAGCCTCCTCACGCAGATGGCTGTCGAAGAACCGGAGGATGCGGCCCCACGCGTCCTCCGCGGACTCCCGGTGCAGACCGAGCCCGAACAAGGCGAGCGGGGCCGGCATCGGCTCGAGGAAGCTGTGGTTCGCGTCCGGGTAGGTGTGCACGTCGTGCTCCACGCCGAGCGCGGTCAGCGCCGCCTCGAGGCGCTCGGGGTGCCCGCGCAGCGACGGGTCCTTGCCGCCGAAGCTCGCGACCACCGGGCAGATGCCGGCGAGCTCGCGCTCGGCGTCGTCGGGCACCCGTCCGTAGTTCGGGGCCGCGGCGGCGTAGTCGTGGCGGGCCGCCGAGATCAGCGCGAAGCCGCCGCCCTGGCAGAAGCCGATGACGCCGACCCGCCCGGTGCAGTCCTCCCGGCCGGCGAGCCAGGTGCGCGCGGCCTCGATGTCGTCGAAGACCGGGCCGGTGTAGCTCGTCATCGACCTCATCGTGGCGGCGACGCACCGGGGCCCGCCGCCGCGCGCCGTGTAGAGGGCCGGCGCCACCGACAGGAAGCCCGCGGCGGCCAGGCGCTCGGTGTGCTCGCGCAGGGTCTCGGTGAGCCCGAAGGCATCCTGGAGGACGACCACGCCCGGGAACGGACCGTCGCCGAGCGGCGGGACCGCGAGGAACGCGGACTGGTGGCTGCCCGCGGACGCGGGGATGTGCAGGTCGGGCACGGCGACCTCTCGATGATCTCGGCCGGTGCTGGCTGGCCCGAGCGTGGCACCATCCCTGCGACCGTGCGCGGTCCGGGGTGGGCGCGAGCGACGCGAAACACCCACGTGGGGGCCGCCGGTCGCGGGTACGCCCGGCCGTATGGACATCGAGTACACCGCTGTGGCCGTCTCGTCGGGGGACGCCCGCAACGGGCACGTGCGCAGCTCCGACGGCGTCATCGACCAGGCCATGACCATGCCCGCGGAGCTCGGCGGGCCGGGCGGGGGCACCAACCCCGAGCAGCTGTTCGCCGCCGGGTACGCGGCCTGCTTCCACCAGGCGCTCAAGGTCGCGGGCGGGCAGTCGGACGTCGAGGTGAACTCGACGACCGTCGAGGCGCGCGTCGGGATCGGGCCGGACTCCGGAAGCTTCGGGCTCCAGGTCTGGCTCACCGCGACGATCCCGGGCACCGATCAGGACACCGCCGACCGGCTCGTCGCCCGCGCGCACGAGCTCTGCCCGTACTCGAAGGCGACCCGTGGCAACATCGAGGTGGACGTGACCGCCAAGGTGTGACCTCGTGCGCCCTCCTCTCGGTCTCCGTGTCGTGGGCACCGCCCGTCGATGGCTCGGCGGGTCGGTCGCCCACCTCGATCCCGCCGACGTCCCCGCCGCCCGGGCGACCGTGCTGCGCCTGCAGCACGGCCCGCTCGGCCGCGCGGTGATCGGCACCCCGCCCCGCGACGTCGTCGTCGAGGCGACGACGCTGACGACGGACGCCGTCCCCGGCGGTCTCGGGGTCCGCGTGTACCGGCCGCCGTCGTGCGCGGCGCCGGCGCCGGCCGTCGTCAACTTCCACGGCGGCGGGTTCGTGCAGGGCGACCTCGACCAGTCCGAGTGGTTCTGCGCCCACGTGGCGCGCGAGACGGCGGCGGTCGTCGTCTCGGTCGACTACCGGCTCGCCCCCGAGCACCGCTTCCCCGTCCCCGCCCAGGACTGCTACGACGCCGTCGCCGCGCTCGCCGCCGACCCCGGCCGGTTCGGCATCGACCCCACCCGGCTCGCGGTCATGGGCGACAGCGCGGGCGGCAACCTCGCGACCGTCGTGTGTCTCAAGGCCCGCGACCGCCGGCTCGAAGGCCTCGCCGCCCCCGCGATCGCCGCGCAGGTGCTCGTCTACCCGGGCGTGGAGATGGTCGACGTGCTGCCCTCGGAGCGTGAGATCCCGGTCGCGCCGATCCTCTCGGCCGCCGACATCCGGGGCTTCCACGCGCTGTACCTCGGCGACGCCGACGGCCGCCACCCCTACGCCTCGCCCTTGCGCGCCGACCTGAGCGGCCTCCCGCCGGCGCTCGTCCAGACCGCCGACCACGACCCGCTGCGCGACCACGGCGAGCGCTACGTCGAGGCGCTCGACGCCGCCGACGTCCCGGTGCGCCACACCCGCTACCTCGGCGCCGCCCACGGCTACGTCGCCACCGGCGGCCTGACCCCGCGCACCTCGCGGCAGGCGGTCGCGGAGATCGCGGCGTTCCTCCGCAGCATGTGACCGGCCGGGCACCGCACGCGCAGGGCTACCGTGAAGGCCCGTGACTCCCGACCGAGCGGCGCCGGCGCGCGCCGTGCTGCTCGGTGTGTGTGCCGCGGTCCTCGGTGTCGCGGCACACGGGGAGGCCGGCGGGGCGGTCGCGGCCACCCCCGCCGCGCTCGTGGTCGGTGTCGGGGTCGTCGCCGCCACGGCGCTGCTCGGCGCGCGCCCACGGTCCGTGGCGGGCCTCGCCGCCGTCCTCGCCGCCGGGCAGCTCGCCCTCCACCTCGCGCTGCCGGCCGGCGGCCACGACCACCACGGGATGCACGCGGCGCCGCACGACGCGGGCATGCTCGTCGCCCACCTCGCCGTGGCCGTCCTCGTCGCCGGCGGCCTCGCCCACGCCGACCGTGCCCTCGCGCACGCCGCACGACGCCGCGTCGGCACCTGGACCCGTCGCCTCGCCGGCCCGGCGCCGACGCCGCGACGTCCGCGGCCGATGCCCCCGCGGCGCCCGGCGTGCGCCACCCGTGAGCGCCGTGCCGCCGTCACCCTCCATCCGCGTCGGGGTCCCCCGCCGCCGCGCCCCACCGCGACGGCATCTCGACACGGAAGGACTCCCCCATGCCCTCATCGCGGACCCCGTCCGCCCGCACACGCCACCGAGGCCCGCTCGCCGCAGTCCTGACGGGCCTGCTCGCCCTCTCGGCCCTGCTGCTCACGGCCGGCACGGCGAGCGCGCACGACGTCGTCACCGGCAGCGACCCGGCCGACGGCTCGACCGTCGCGACGGCACCGACCCAGGTGTCGGTGACCTTCAGCGACAACCCGCAGGGCCAGCTGTCCACCCTCACGGTTCTCGGCCCCGACGGTGTCCACCACGAGCGGGGCCAGGCCACGACACAGGGCAGCGTGGTCTCGGTGCCCGTCGGGCCGCTGGGCCCGGCCGGCAACTACGAGATCGGCTACCGGATCATCTCGAGCGACGGCCACCCGACGACCGGGTCGGTCTCGTTCACCCTGACGACCCCGTCGGGTCACGCCGGCCACGAGGCCGCGCCTGCGCCGCCGTCACCGGCCGCCGCGGCCGATCCCGACAGGACCACTGGCGGCGTGCCCGCCTGGGTGTTCGTCGTGATCGCGATCGTGGTCGTCGGCGGAGCGGTCGCGCTCGTGCTGCGCCGCCGCGCCTGAAGAGGAGCCGGACGGGCGAGGGGCACCCCCCTCGGATGCCCCTCGCCCGCCGCGCCCGGCCACGATCACGTCGGGCCCGAGCCCCTCACTCGACGATCTGAACCCGGTCATTCGGGTTGAGGTGCTCGAAGAACCGCTTCGCGTCGTCCGGGCCGAGCCGCACGCAGCCCGCCGACTGGCGGTCGGTGCTGCCCCCGTGGAACGCCCGACCGTTGTTGTCGAAGAACACGGCGTACGGCATCGGCGAGCCCTCGTACTCCTGGCTCACGTGGTGGCGTTCCTTGCGCTGGATGATGAAGTCACCGGTGGGGGTCTCGTAGCCCTCGGCGCCGTGGCTGTTCTTCACGGGGCCGTAGACGACGTTGCCCTCGCCGTCGAGCAGCCAGGCCCGGTTCTCCGAGAGGTCGACGCACGCCTTGATGCGGGCGTCCGTGCACGGCGTGCCGTCGACCCCGCCGCCGGTCCCCGCCGGTGCCGCGAGCGCAACCCCGCCCAGCTGGAGCGCGCCGAGACCGATCGTGGCCATCGAGACCCCGATCCGGCCGGCGGACGCCCCCCGCTGCGCCCCCCTGCGATGCCTACCCGCCATCGGCGTCCTGCCCCTCGCTCGCGTGCGCGGCTTCCACACCGCGCGATCGACCGACCCAACGAGGCAGTGACGGGTAGGTCACGCACCGTCTCGGGTGCTCAGGGGCACGTCACCCGAACCGGTTCGGAGCACAACCGCTGTGGGTCTGGGGCGTCCCGGACACGGCGCGTGCCGTCAGTGCGCCGTCTCACCCACTCGATCCGGCCGCCCGGACGAAGGCGTCGTGGACTTGATCGCTGAAGAGGATGAACTGCGCCTCGCGCACCGCACTCTCCGTGTTCTGCACGGTCGACACGGCAATTCTCGCCGCGTCGTCGAGCGGCCATCCGTACACGCCGGCCGACACGGCGGGGAACGCCACGGTGCGCGCGCCGAGCTCGTCGGCGACCCGCAGCGACTCGCGATACGCGGACGCGAGGAGCTCCGAGCGGTCCTCGGACTTCGCGTACACCGGGCCGACGGTGTGGATCACCCACTGCGCCGGCAGGACGCCCGCCGTCGTCGCGACCGCCTGGCCGGTCGGCAGGCCGTCGGGCAACCTCGTGCGCCGCAGCTCGCGGCAGGCCTCGAGGATCGCCGGCCCGCCCGCGCGATGGATGGCACCGTCGACGCCCCCACCGCCGAGGAGCCCGGAGTTCGCGGCGTTGACGACCGCGTCGACCTCGGCCTTCGTGATGTCGCCCCGGTGCAGGGTGATCTCCGTCGAACCCATGTCGCGGGAGTACCCCGCGCGCGGGCCGGCCACGACCGCTCCTGGGACGATCGCTCGGTGAGCGACACGCGCATCTCGGTGACCGACACCCTCGACGCCCCCGTCGAGCGGGTCTTCGCCCTCCTCGCCGACCCCGACCGTCACCCCGACCTCGACGGCAGCGGCACGATCCACGCCTCGCACACCCACCTGGCGATCATGGAGGTCGGCGACGTGTTCGTCATGGAGATGGACCACCCGGATCGAGGCCGCTACCGGGTCGAGAACCACGTGGTGCGCTACGAGCCCGACCGCGCGCTCGCCTGGGCGCCCGCGAAGCCCGGCGCCCAGCCCTCGGGCCACGTGTGGGGCTGGGAGCTCGAACCCGACGGCGACGACCGGACCGTCGCCACCCACTACCACGACTGGGCGGACCTCACGGACCTCGTGATCCTCGAGCGCGTCCGCGAGGTCACGCCCGACGAGATGCGCACGACGATCGGCAACCTCGCGGAGGCGCTGGCCTGAGCCACGGTCGTGAGCACTTTCCGGGCCTATAGCGCAGGAAAGTGCTCACATGGCGGGGCCGAGGCCCTCGAAGTCCTCGCGGGGCGGGGCCTCGAGGTCGTGGCGGACGCCGTCGGGGCCGGTGAAGGCGAGGCGCCAGGCGTGCAGACCCGTGCGCGTCTCCGGGTGCTTCGTGAACAGCGGGTCGCCGACGAGCGCGTGGCCGATCCAGGCGAGGTGCACGCGGATCTGGTGGCGGCGCCCCGTCGTCGGCGTCACCGCCAGCAGCGTCCGGTCCTCGCCGCGGCGCACGACCTCGAACCTCGTCGTCGAGGGGTAGGTGTCGCCGGGCAGGACGGCGTCGTCGGGCACCGACCAGGTCCCCCCTTCAGGCCCGGAAGCGCACGTGATCGCCTCCCGCGGGGCGGCGATGCGGACGCGGTTCTTGCGGCCGACCGACAGCGGGAGCTCGATCGTGCCCCGCTCGGGCAGCCCGGTGCCGGACGCGACGGCGAGGTAGGTCTTGGCGACGGTGCGCTCGGCGAACTGGCGGGTGAGATCGCCGTGCGCCTCGAGACGGCGCGCGAAGAGCACGATCCCCGAGGTCACCTTGTCGATGCGGTGCGCGGGCCAGAGCTTCTCCCCGGCGTCGGCGGCGAGGCGGACGAGGTCGGTGTCGTGGCGCTCGCCCATCACCGACCAGCCCGCCGGCTTGTCGAGGACGAGCACGGCGTCGTCGCGCAGCAGCTCGCGATCGGCGCGGACCTCGTCCCAGGTGCTCACGTCTCGTCGAGCCCCAGCGCGTCGAGCAGCGTGCGCAGCTTGACCGCGGTCTCGGCGAGCTCGTCGGCCGGGCGCGACGCGGGGACGATGCCGGCACCCGCCCACAGCCGAACCCGGTCGCCCTGGACCTCGCCGCAGCGCAGCGCCATGACCCACTCGCCGTCGCCGCGGGCGTCGGTCCACCCCACGGCGCCGGTGTAGAAACCGCGGTCGAACGGCTCGATCTCGGTGATCGCGGCGTGCGCGGCCGGGCGAGGCACCCCGCAGACCGCCGGCGTCGGGTGCAGGGCCTGGGCGAGGTGCAGCGCCGACGCGTCGGGATCCGCCGCTCGCGCGCGCACCGTCGTCGACAGGTGCCACAGGGTCGGGGTCCGCACCAGCGACGGTCCGTCGGGCACCTCGAGGTCGTCGACGAGGGGGCGCAGCCGCTCGGCGACGTCGGCGACGACGAGCGCGTGCTCGTGACGGTCCTTGGCGGACGCGAGCAGGTCCTCGCCGCGCCGGCGGTCGACGTCCGGGTCGGGCGAGCGCGCGGCCGAGCCGGCCAGCGGATTCGCGGTGACGGTGGTGCCGCGCCGGGAGAGCAGCAGTTCCGGGCTGGCGCCGAGCAGCGTGCGCGCCGTGCCCGGCCGCTCGCGGGGCAGGTCGACGGCGAACAGGTAGCTGCGCGGGTCGCGGCGGGCGAGCTCGCGCAGCATCGGCACCGGGTCGACCGGCCCGACGGCGACGACCTCGAGCGCGCGGGCGAGCACGACCTTGTCCAGCGCGCCGGTCTCCAGGCGGGCGAGCGCCTCGGCGACCATCGACTCGTAGACCGCGGGCGCGGGGATCGCACGGGCGGTGCCGGACACCGGCGCGCTACCCGGGCCGGCGACGAGGACGGCGCCGAGGGGGTCGGCGCGCTCGACGTCCTCGGGCACGACGAGGTGGGCGGGCGCGGCGGGGTCGAAGGGCAGCGCGCCGACCGCGAGGGCCGACCCACCGATCTCCCGCAGGCGTCGCAGCACCGCGTCGGCGTCACCCGAGGGCAGCCGGGTGCGGGTGCCACGGGTCAACAGCGCGCCCCGGGGGCCCGAGAACCAGGAGCCGTCGCCGGGTGTCCAGGACCGCAACAGGCGCGCCGGGTCGGCGACGGTGCCGAGCGGCGCGCGTGCCGCCGGGCTGGTGCTCGTCACGGTCCCCGTTCCCCCTGCCGTCGTGCCGCGTCCGTGGCCATCGTGGTGCACAGGATCGGCGCACGCCGCCCGGCCCTCCACCCTCCGCGCCGGGTGACGCCCGGTCCAGCGGTGGGGGCGTGACTCGCCGCACCGTCATACTCTGGGTATGTGACGACGGATCAGGCGGGCCCCCGCACGGCGCCGACACCCCTGCCGCGGTGGCGGTCGGACCTTCGCCTCGGCACGCGGATCGCGATGATGCGCGCCGGCGGCCTGGTCCTGGCCCTGCGCGGCGACCCGGTCGCGCGGCTCATGCACCGCCCCTGGCGCCTCGACCCGTACCCCACCTACGCACGGATCCGTGCCGACGCCGCCGCCGAGGGCGGCGTCGCCCGCAGCCGGACGGGCATCCGCGCGGTGGCCTCGCACGAGGCCGCGACGGCGGTGCTGCGCGATCGCCGCTTCGGCGTCCGGCTCGCCGACGGGCGGATGCCCTTCGACCCGCGCGACGCGGAGCGATCAGGGGAGCACGCCGAGAGGGGAGGTGGCGCCTCAGGGTCCGACGACGCGAGCGGGGCGTCGGGGAGCGACCCGACGGACCCCGAAGCCGCGCTCCTCGAGCCGATCGACCTCTCGCTGCTCGGTCTCGACGCGCCGGACCACACCCGGTTGCGGCGCCTCGCGCAGCCGACGTTCGCGCCGAAGCGCCTCGCGCAGTACCGCGACACGGCCCGGACCGTCACCGGGAAGCTCCTCGACGCCGCCCCGACGCAGAGCCCGTTCGACCTCGTCAGCACGCTCGCCGCGCCGCTGCCGATCAGCGTGATCTCCGGGCTGCTCGCGATCCCCGAGGTCGACACCCCGCGCTTCGCGGCGTGGGGCCGGGTCGTGGGCGCGGCGCTCGACGGCGTCCACTCGGTGCGCCACGCCCACGCGCTGTCGCGCGCCACCGCCGACCTGCGCGCGCTGTTCGCCGACCTCGTCGAGCGCCGCCGCACCGACCCCGGCGAGGACGTCATCTCCCAGCTCGTGCACGCGCTCGACGAGGGCACGCTGACCCTCGACGAGCTCGTCTCGCTGGCCCAGTTGCTGCTGATCGCGGGGTTCGAGACGACGACGAACCTCGTCGGCAACGCCGTCCGCGCCCTGCACGCGAGCGGGACGTGGGACGACCTCGCCGCCGACCCGGGCCTCGCCGCCGGCGTCGTCGAGGAGACCCTGCGCTTCGATCCGCCGGTGCAGCTCACGGCCCGGTTCGCGCACTCCGACGTCGAGCTCGGCGGCCGGACGCTGCGCCGCGACACCGGCGTGCTCGTCCTGCTGGCGAGCGCGGGCCGCGACCCGGCCGCGCACCCCGACCCCGACCGCTTCGACCCACGACGCGAGCAGACCACCGCGCACCTCGCGTTCTCCGGCGGCGCGCACTACTGCCTCGGGGCGGCCCTGGCGCGCATGGAGGGCGAGGTCGCGCTCGAGATGCTCGCGGAACGGATGCCGCGCCTGCGCCCGGCCGGACGCCCCGTGCCGCGCATCGCGACGGTCCTGCGCGGTCCCCGACGCTTCCCGGTCCGCGCGGACTGAACCCCGCGCGCCGTCGCAACGAACGGGTATCTCGTGCGCATAGAAGCAGCGAACGCCACGTTCGCCGCGTCCTGACCCGAGCTCCTCACCCCGACGGAGGCCCCGATGCCCGAGCTGCCCTCGATCTCCCACGTCGCGTTGTCGGTGACCGACCTCGCGACCAGCCAGCCCTGGTACGAGCGGCTCTTCGGCGTCGAGCCGGCGATGACGCTGTCCGACGGTCCGTTCGAGCGGAAGGTGTTCGCGCTGGCCGGCGGGCAGCTGTTCGGCCTGACCGCGCACGACAGCGCACGCTCGGGCGACCGGTTCGACGTCGTCTCCCCCGGGCTCGACCACGTCGGCTTCGCGTGCGTCGACCGGCCCGCCGTCGCCGCGTGGCAGACCCATCTCGACCAGATCGGCGTCGCGCACAGCGGCGTCGTCGAGGCCGACTACGGCTGGGCGCTGTCCTTCACCGACCCGGACGGGAACGCGCTGGAGTTCTTCGCGCTCGCGGGCTGACCTCCGCCCATGCACACGTCGAGCGCTGCCGTGCCCTCGGACGAGCCCGCCGGGGAATCGGGCGTTCACGACCGCGCCGCGGCCACACCCTCTCTTCGGCCAGATTTCGGTTGTCGCAGGAATAGTGCGACAGGGAACGTCCTGCGACACACTGGTCGCCGCCACCCGTCCGGGTGCCGAACCCACCACGTGGGGGTGACTCGTGGAACCGCACACCGACCTCGTCGCCATGCACATGAGCGACGGCATCGTGAACGCGCCGACCTCGGTGATCTTCGGCGTCGTCGCGGTGCTCGGCCTCGCCGTGTGCGTGGCCCGCGCCCGGCGCGACCTCGACGACCGCACCGCACCGATGGCCGGGCTGGTCGCCGCGTTCGTGTTCGCCGTCCAGATGCTGAACTTCCCGATCCTGCCCGGGGTCAGCGGCCATCTGCTCGGCGGCGCGCTCTGCGCGATCCTCGTCGGTCCGTACGTCGGCGCGATGTGCGTGTCGATCGTCCTGCTGCTCCAGGCGCTGCTCTTCGCCGACGGCGGGCTCTCCGCGCTCGGCACCAACATCACGAACATGGCGTTGATCGGCACTTTCGTCGGCTACGGCGTCGCCGTCGCCCTGCGGAGGATCGCCCTGCGCAGCCGCGGCGGCCTGATCGCCACGGCGTTCGTCGCGGCCTGGGTGAACACGGTGGTCGCGTCCCTGGGCTTCGTGCTCGAGTACGCGATCGGCGGCCAGGGCCTCGCACTCGGCACCGTCTTCGGCCTCATGGTCGGGCTCCACGCCCTGATCGGGATCGGCGAGGGGATCATCACCGCCCTCACCGTCGGCGCCGTCGCCGCGGTGCGCCCCGACCTCCTCCACCTGACGCGCTCGGCCGCACCGTCGCTGACGATCAAGACTTCCGGAGCACGGTCATGACGAAGCTCCCGATCGCCTTCTACGCCGGCTTCCTCGTCGTCGCCCTGCTGCTGGCCGGCGTCGTCTCCTACGCCGCGAGCAGCAGCCCCGACGGGCTCGACACGGTGACGCAGACCGGGTGCCGGCTCGACGAGGCCGGCGAGCCGGTCGGCGGGCAGTGCATCGCCCAGAACGCCGGCGAGCACGCCACCGCGGGCAGCCCGCTCGCCGACTACACCGTCGGCGGTGGCGAGGGCAGCACGGGCATCGCGGGGGTCATCGGCGTGCTGGCCACGCTGGTCGTCGCGGGCGGGCTGTTCTGGCTGCTCCGCCACCGGGGGTCGCGCGACGACGCCACGAGCCGGGTCGAGTAGTGAGCGCCGGGCACGCGCACCCGCTCTACCGCGCCGGCGACTCGGTGGTCCACCGGCTGCCGGCGCATGTGAAGATCGTCGTCGCCTTCGTCTTCGTGCTCGCGGTGGTGGCGACGCCGCGCGAGGCGTTCGCGGTGTTCGGGTTGCAGTTCCTGCTGCTCGTGGGCGTCTGGATCACCGCCCGGATCCCGCCCGGCTGGCTCGCCACGCGCGCGCTCATCGAGGCCCCGTTCGTCGTGCTCGCGGTGCTGCTGCCGTTCTTCGCCACCGGCCCGCGGGTCGAGTGGTGGGGCATGTCGCTGTCGGTCGACGGGCTGCTCGCGGGCTGGAACATCCTGATCAAGGGCACGCTCGGCGTCCTCGTCTCGGTGACGCTCGCCGCCACCACCCCCCTGCGCGACCTCGTCTCCGGGCTCTCGCGACTGCGCGTGCCGTCGATGGTGTGCGTGATCGCGACGCTGATGCTGCGCTATCTCGAGGTCATCGCCGCCGAGGCACGACGGATGCGCCTGGCCCGCGTGTCACGGGGTCACGACCCGCGCTTCGTCTGGCAGCTCGGCGCGACCGTGCGGTCGGTCGGCGCGCTGTTCCTGCGGAGCTACGAGCGCGGCGAGCGCGTGCACCTGGCGATGCTGTCCCGCGGCTACACGGGCGCCATGCCCGCGTTCACCACGGCGCCCGCGTCGGCGGTGACGTGGTCGGTCGCCCTGGTGCCCGCCGTGGCGGCGGTGCTGCTGGCGGGGTCCGGATACTGGGCCCGGTGACCGCTTCGTTGGACGTCTCGGGCCTGGCCTTCGCCTACCCGGACGGCCACCAGGCGCTCTTCGGCGTCGACCTGCGCATCGAGCGGGGCGAGCGCGTGGCGCTGCTGGGCCCGAACGGGGCGGGCAAGACGACCCTCGTGCTGCATCTCAACGGCGTGCACCGGGCCGGGGCGGGGACGGTGCACGTCGGCGGGCTCGAGGTGACCCGCGAGAACGTGCAGGAGATCCGCCGGCGGGTCGGGATCGTCTTCCAGGATCCCGACGACCAGCTGTTCATGCCGACCGTCGCCGACGACGTCGCCTTCGGGCCGGCCAACTTCGGGGTCACCGAGCCGGAGCTGTCGCTGCGGGTCTCCGATGCGCTCGACGCCGTCGGGGTCGCCGAGCTCGCCGACCGCTCTCCCATGCACCTCTCCGGCGGTCAGCGACGCCGGGCGGCGCTCGCGACCGTCCTGGCCTGCGACCCCGAGATCCTCGTGCTCGACGAGCCGTCGACCCACCTCGACCCGGTCGCCCGCCGCGAGCTCGCCGACGTGCTGCTCGGCCTCGACCGGACGATGCTCATGGTCACCCACGACCTGCCCTACGCCCTGCAGCTCTGCCCGCGCTCGGTGGTGATCGACGGCGGCGTGGTCGTCGCCGACGCCCCGACGCGCGACCTGCTCGCCGACGCCGACTTCCTCGCCGCGCACCGCCTCGAGCTGCCGTTCGGGTTCGCCCTGGACTGAGTGCGTGCCAGGCTCACGGCATGGACCTCGACCACTTCCGGGAGCGGGCGGCCGGTGAGCACTTCCTCGTCGTCGTGTCGGCCGCCCGGGCCGACGGCTCGATCCAGTCGTCCGTCGTCAACGCGGGCGTGATGGACCACCCCGTGCACGGAACGCCGGTCGTGGCGCTCGTCGCGGCGGGCGGATCGGCCAAGCTCGCCCACCTGCGCGTCCGGCCGTGGACGACGGTCACGGTGCGCGCCGGCTGGCGCTGGACGAGCGTCGAGGGAACCACCGAGATCGCCGGGCCGGACGACCCGCTCGTCGGGGTCGGCGACGTCCCCGCCCTGCTGCGCGAGATCTTCGTCGCCGCCGGCGGCACGCACGACGACTGGGCGGAGTACGACGCGACGATGGCACGCGAGCGCCGGGCGGCCGTGCTCGTGACGCCGACGAGGATCTACGGCGTCTGAGGGTCCTGCGGCGCGCCGGAGAGCATGGACAGCGTCCGGACGACCTGGCCCTCGACGGCCTCGCGCCCCAGCCCCAGCCCGGTGAGGGTGCCCGCGCCGTCCTCCTGCTCGAGCAGCGCGAGCAGGATGTGCTCGGTGCCGACGTAGTTGTGGCCCAGCCTCAGGGCCTGGCGGAACGTCAGCTCGAGGACCTTCTTGGCGGTGCCGTCGAACGGGATCAGCGCGCCGACCTCGTCGGAGCGCGCCGACAGGGTACCGACGAGCGTGCGGCGCACCGTCTCCGGGGAGACGCCGAGCTCCTTCATGGTCAGCACGGCCAGCGACTCGGGCTCGTGGAGCAGGCCGAGCGCGAGGTGCGCCGGGGTGATCTCGGCGTGGCCGGCCGACCGGGCCTCCTCCTGGGCCTTCACCACCACGTTCCGGGCGCGCGGGGTGAAGCGACCGAAGCCCTCCTCGAAGTCGATCTCCTCGCCCGGGCCCTTGGGTACGAAGCGTTTCTGGGCGGCCTGCTTGGTGACGCCCATGCGCTTGCCGATGTCGGTCCACGACGCCCCGGAGCGGCGGGCCTGGTCGACGAAGTGGCCGATGAGGTGGTCGGCCACCTCACCGAGGTGCTCGGCGGCGAGCACGGCGTCCTGGAGCTGCTCGAGGGTGTCGGAGTGGACCGAGGTGATCGCGTTGATGAGGTCGTCGAGGCGGACCGAGGCCGCGGGTTTCTCTGCCATGCGTCCACTCTAGGTTGACGATAGCGGTATTCGTCAACCCTAGGTGGACGCTTGCTCCTCTCACGATGTGAGGTCCTAGTGTGCTCGCCATGACACCCGGGCGGACGGTCGGAGAGCTCGCCGAGGCCACCGGCCTGTCGGTGCGCGTCCTGCGACACTGGGACGAGCGCGGCGTCGTCTCGCCATCGCGCACGCCGGCGGGGCACCGCCTGTACTCGGCCGCCGACGTCGTCCGGCTCCACCGCGCGATCACGCTGCGCGCGCTCGGGCTGCGCCTCGAGCAGGTCGCGGCCCTGCTCGACGGCGCCGACCCCGACCCGGGCGCGACCCTGCGATCCCACCTCGCCGGGATCGACGCCGACCTGCGCCGGCGACGCGTGGTGCGCGACCGGCTCGCCGAGACGCTCGCCGGCCCCGGCGACGACGTCCTGTCCACCGTGCTCCGGGAGATGACCATGGTCGGGTCCTACGTCCACGGCTATCACGAGACCGAGGCGACGCGGCTACGCGATCAGGCCGCGACCCTCGCCGACCTGCTCCACGACGGCGTCGCGTTCCCCGACGGCGCCCACGTCCTCGAGCCGGGCTGCGGGGTCGGTGCCCAGACCGTCGTGCTCGCCGCGCGCAGCCCGGGCGCGCGGTTCACGGCGATCGACCTCGAGGCCGGCCAGGTCGCCGCCACCCGCGCTCGCGTCGAGGCCGCCGGGCTGGCCGACCGCGTCGCCGTGCGCGCCGGTGACGTCCACGACCCGCCCGGCCCCGTCGACCACGTCGTCGTGTTCTTCCTGCTCGAGCACCTCCCCCGGCCCGACGAGGCCCTGCGCGCGCTGCGCGGCGTGCTGCGGCCCGGCGGGACGATCACCGTCGTCGAGGGCGACCACGGCTCGACGTCGTTCCACCCCGACAGCGCCGACGCCCGCGCGGTGATCCGGTGCCAGGAGGTGCTCCAGCGCCAGGCCGGCGGCGACGCCGGGATCGGCCGGCGCCTGCATCCGCTGCTCGCCGGGGCCGGGTTCGACGACGTCACGGTCGTGCCGCGCACCGCCCACGCGCACGCCGGGCGCCCCGACCTCGCCGACAGCCTCGTGCGCCGGACCTTCACCGCGATGGTCGCCGGGGTGCGCGAGCCCGCCGTCGCCGCCGGTCTGATCACCCCGGAGCGCTTCGACGCCGGCGTGCGCGACCTCGTGCGCACCACCGAGCCCGGCGGCACGTTCAGCTACACGTTCTTCCGCGCGACCGGCGTCAACCTCGCGTCCACGATGTCGGCGACGCCGACGAAGCCGAGCCGCGCGTAGAGCGCGTTGCTCGTCGCGTTGCCGAGGTCGGTGAACAGCAGAATCTCCTCGGCGCCGCGCTCCTGCGCGTGCTGCGCCGCCGCGGCGGTGACCGCCGCCCCGTGGCCGTTCCCCCGGTGCTCGGGGCGCGTGTAGACCGGGCCGATCCGGGCGGTCCCGAGCATCACCGGCGACGCCGACGCGTAGGCGACCGGCTCGTCCCCGGCGAGCGCGACGACGACCCGCCCCTCGGCGACGGCCGCATCGATCGCGGCCCGCGGCGGCATCGGGTCGTCCGGTGTCGCCTCGTCGTGGAACTCCAGCAGCCAGGACCAGAGGAGGTCCGCGTCGTCGGTGTCGGCGTTCCGCGTCGGCGGCGGGTCGGCCGGCGGCCGGAGCCGCTCGAGGCGGTGCAGCCGTTCGGTCACGACGACGTCGGTGGTGGCGCCCCACCCCTGTGCGAGCTGCTCGACGGTCACGACCGGGCCGAGCACTCTGCCCGGACACGCCTGCCCGGCGGCCCACGCCGCGGCGGCCGCCGCCGGCATCGCGGTCACCACCGGCCGGTAGGGCGGGGTCCGGGCGACGACCGCCCCCTCGTCGCCGTCCCACCAGGCCAGCTCCGGCGGCCCGTCGCCGGCGGCGGTGCCGTCCGTGCGCAGCCGCTCGACGATCGAGAGGACGACCGTGCACACGACGCGGTGCGCGCGGAGGTAGTCCGCGGTCGCACGCCGGAACACCTCGACGTCGTCGGTGACCGTCCATCCCATGGGACCAGTGTCCCGAGGGCGTGGAGGGAGATGCCGACCCGTGTCCCCGGGACACGGGTTCGCGGCATCGCTCCCGGGCGCGGGCTCAGGACGGCGGGATCCAGAACCGCAGGGTCGGGGCGACGTGGTCGCCGTAGGGGCGGGACGACGGCCAGCCGGCGTCGAGGACGCCGCCGCAGCGGCGGATGACCTCCAGCGAGCCGGGGTTGTCCTCGCGACAGGTCACGAGGACGGGCCCGACACCGCGGGCGCGGAGGAGCTCGACGCTGCGGCGCAGGATCGCGGTGGCGTAGCCACGCCGCCGCTCGGCGGGCAGGACGGCGTAGCCGACGTGCCCGCCCTCGACGCACAGGGTGTCGATGAGCGTGTGTCGGATCGAGGCCCGGCCGACGACCCGGCCGCCGACATCGGCGTAGAGGAACGTGCTCGGCACGCGCCCCGGCGGCAGGCCCTCGCCGCGGTGCTCACGGTCGAGCCGGTCGAGGTAGGCCAGCCACGGCTCGTCGACCGGCCGGAGCCCGAAGTCGAACCCGTCGGCGGTCAGCGCGGCCTGCGCCTCGCGGGCCATCGGCTCGTCGCTGGGCAGGGGCGCACGGAGGACCAGGGCGGCGGACACGGTCTCCAGCCTGCCCGCCCGAGGTGAAGTCGCCCACGACCGGCCGAGGAGGAGCCGGGGTCGGGGCACCATGGAGGTCCCAGCCGAAGGAGACCCGCGGTGCCGGCCACGCACACGGATCGATCCGCCCCCGACCTGGTCGCCCCCCACCACCCCCCGCTGTCGAACCTGCGCGACGTCGGCGGGATGCGGACGCTCGACGGCGGCACCACGCGCCGCGGTGTCCTGTGGCGCTCCGACGCCCCCCTCGCCGGCGACGACACCCGCGGCCCCGGCGGCCTGCCCTGGCCGCCCGGCAGCGTCGTCGACCTGCGCAACCCCACCGAGCTGCCCGCGGTGCACCCGCTGCCCGCGCTCGGGTCGGAGCTGACGACGCTGCCGCTGCTCCAGTCGCTGGCCCCCGCCGAGCAGGCGCGCGGCCGCAGCGGCGAGCTCGACGCCGGCGAGCTCTACCTCCTGCTGGTCGAGACGATCGGCACGGCCTGGCTGCCCCAGCTGGTGGGGATCGCTGCGTACGGCCCCGGCCCGCTGCTCGTGCACTGCGCGGCCGGCAAGGACCGCACCGGCGTCGCCGTGGCGCTGCTGTTGCGCGCCGCCGGCGTCGACCGCGCCACCGTGGCCGCCGACTTCGCCGCCACCAACCAGCACCGTGCCGCGCTGCGAGACCGGCTGGTCGTCCAGGGTGCGATCGACCCGTCGGTCGAGGCGAGCCGGATCGGCGTGACGCCGGCGCACATCGAGCCGGTGCTCGACCTGCTCGACGACGATCCCCGCGCCCCGCTGCGAGACGCCGGTGTCCCCGACGCCGATCTCGACGCGTGGCGCGCTCGCCTCGTCGAGGGTGCCTGACTGCGGCCGTCCGGGGGAACCGCCGGCCGACCCTGTGCCACGCCACAACGGTGCCGTCGTGATCTCTGTGGGCGGGCACAGTGCCCGGCCGGGGTCCCTCCCCGAAGACTGGTCGGTAGGCGGGTCCACCAGGCCCGCGAGGCGCCGATCGACTTCGAGGTGACCCGGATGAACGCCCCGACGACGTGCCCCTGTTGCGGTGTCGTGGTCATGCCCCGCGAGATGTCCTACGACTTCGACGGCGAGACCGTCGCGTCGTTGACCCGCGAGGTGGCCTACCTGCGCGCCACCGTGGCCCGCCTGCGCGGCGCCCCGGTCGCACCGGTCCTCCCGACCCCGCGCGCGGTCGAGCGGCCGATCGAGCGAACCGTCGAGCGGCCGATCCAGGCCGTCAGCGCCTGACGCTCGCCCCGCCGGCTCCGTCGGCGGCGGCGCGCAGTCGGGTCACGGCGGTCGTCGGGTCGAGGCCCGGCACGGCCGACCCCGGCCAGCGCACGACGACGCCCTCGACCAGCGCGGCGGCGTGGCCGACCAGCTCCGCCGCCAGCGAGAGCCCGGTCCGCGCCGCGTCGGGACCGTCGCCGGCCCGGCGCATCGGCTCGACCACCGCGTCGGGCACGACGATGTCGGGCACCTCGTGGCGCAGGTGCTCGGCCTGGGCGTAGCCGGTGAGCGCGCCCACCGACGCCAGCACCGGCACCCGTCGGCCGGCGGCCTCGAGGGCGTCGAGGACCGTCCGCAGCCGCTCGAGCTCGAACACCGGCCGTGAGACCAGGAACTCCGCCCCCGCCTCGACCTTCGCCACCGCCCGCGCGGCCTCGTGGTCGAGGTCGTCGGCACCGGGCGTGATGCGTGCGCCGAGCCGGAACGCCGTCGCCGTGCCGAGCTCCTGGCCGTCCGCGTCGACGCCATGGTTGAGGTCGGCGGCCAGGCGCATCAGCTCGAGCCCGTCGACCTCCCACACGCCGTCGCCCACGGCCTGCTCGGCGTGCACCGGCGGGTTGCCCGTCTCGCACACGAGCGTCCGGACGCCCAGCGCGTGCAGCCCGAGCAGGTCGGCCTGGAGAGCGAGCAGGCTCGTCTGCCAGCTCGTCACCGTGAGCGCGGTGTCGACGTCGATGCGGTCGTGCAGGTGCACGGCGAGGCCCGTGGTGCTCGTGGTGGCGCGCCGGGCGCGCGACCGGCTGACCCACAGCACCGACGCGCCGCCCGAGACCGCGCGCCGGGCACGGGCGAGGTGCTCGTCGGGGCCGCCGGCGCCGGCGACCTCGGCGGCGATCAGGAAGTCCCGCGGCCCCGGGCGTCCGCGCAGCCAGCGCTCCACCGCGCCACGCCCCGGGCCCGGCTCGTCGATCTCCTCGTCGGGCGCGGGCGTGGGGTCGGGCACCGCCCGGGGTGCGGGGACGACGCGTTCGGCGCGGGGTGTCGTCGGCGGGGACCACGCGTCGTGCGTGGTCAGCGCCCGGGCGGCGGCCGCCGTGTGCTCGGGCGTCGTGCCGCAGCACCCGCCGACCAGCCGCGCGCCGGCCTCGACGTAGCGCAGCACGTAGCGCGCGAAGTGCTCGGCGTCGCCCGCGAAGCGGACGCTGCGGTCGGCGACGACGTGGGGCAGGCCGGCGTTCGGCTGCGCGGAGAGCGCGGGCCCACCGGTCGGGCCCATGCGGCGCACGACGTCGAGCAGCCCCTGCGGCCCGAGCGTGCAGTTGGTGCCGACGGCGACGGCCCCCGCGTCGGCGAGGCGGGCGACGACCTCGGCGGGCGACTCCCCCGCGGCGGTCAGCAGGTCGCCGTCCTCGTCGACGAAGGTCGCCTGCGCGACGATCGGGAGGTCGGTGACCTCCTGCACCGCCGTGATCGCGGCGAGCAGCTCGCCGGCGCGGCTGAACGTCTCGAGCACGACGAGGTCGACGCCGCCCTCGACGAGCGCCTCGACCTGCTCCCGGATCGCGATCGCCGCCCGCGCCTCCTCGATCGGGAGGGCGAGGCCCGGCGGGGTCGCGGGCGACACCGACCCCGCGACCCAGGCCGGGCGCCCGGCGGTGTCGCGGACGCCGACCGCGAGGCGGGCGCCGGCGAGGTTGATCTCGCGGACGCGCCGGGCCAGCCCGTGGCGCTCGAGGCGGGGGCGCGAGGCGGCGAAGGTGTGGGTCTGCAGGACGTCGGCGCCCGCGGCCAGGTAGCGCTCGTGCAGCGCCGAGACCAGCTCGGGGGCGATCACGCACAGCTCGGCGCCGTGGCCCTCGACGAGCCCGCCGCTGGCCCGGGCGAGGGTGCCCATTGCGCCGTCGCCCAGCAGCACGCGGCGCCCGAGGGCCTCGGTGAACGACTCGGTCACGCCTCCATCTCCCCGAGGATCTCCAGCGCCATCTGCGCGGCGAGCCGGTCGCGGTAGGCGTCGAGGTCGAGGCCGGCCAGCTCCTCGGCGCGCCGCAGCCGGTAGCCGACGGTGTTCGGGTGGACGTTGAGCACGCGGGCGACGCGCTGCGGGCTGCCGTCCTCACGGAAGTAGCGCGCGAGCGTGCGCAGCAGCTCGACGGTGCGCTCGGAGCGGTCGGTGGCGAGGCGGCCGAGCACCTCGCGGGCGAAGGTGCGGGCAGCCTCGGGGTCGGGGATCTGCAGCAGGAGGCGGTGCACGCCGAGGTCGTCGAAGCGCAGCACGCGCCCGGCGCGCCCGAGCCGGCGGGCGGCGACGAGGGTGCGGCGGGCCTGGTCGTAGGAGGTCGCGATCTCGCTCGGGTCGCGGACGGGGCCGCCGACGGCGACGGTGACCGGCCACTGGGCGTCCGGGTCGGGCACGCGGCCGCGCGCCAGGCGGCGCGCGCAGGCGGCGCCGACGGTGGCCGGGTCGTCGGTCTCGGGCACGACGGCGACCGTCTCGGTGTCGCGCACGACGGTCAGCGCGGACGGGGCGGCGGCGAGCAGGTGCTCCTCGGCCTCCCCCAGCAGGCTCGCCGGCCCCGCGCCGTAGGCGCCGTCGTCGTCCGGGGACACGACGACGACGCGGTGGTCGACGCCCTGGTCGTAACCGACGTGCTCGGCCCACTGGGCGGCCTGGTCGGGGCCGCGGGCGCGGTCGAGCAGCAGCCCGCTGACGAGGTCGCCGCGCACCTGGCCCGCGGCGGTGGCGAGTACCCGGTCGCGCCCGGCGATGACGCCGACGACCGTGGCGGCGTGCTCGGCGACGAGCAGCAGGACGTCGTCACCCGCGAGGGCCTCGGGCCGGTCGCGGGCCGCGGTGTCCTCCTCGGCCAGGAGGAACGCGGGCACCTCGCGACCGAACAGCACCGGCGCGATCACCTGCACGCGCCGTCCGGAGCCCGGCACCCGCAGGGCGCGCCCGGCGGTCGCCGCCACCTCGAGGGTCCGGGGCCACACGGCGCTGCGTGCGTCGGCGCGCACGAGGGCGGACGCCTCGGCGACGCCCATACCGGGCGCGGCGGCGGCGAGCACCTCGCGCCCGGGCCCGACGACGGCGGCGAGCACCCCGAGCTCACCGGTCATCACCGACGCGACGGCCTGCGCGTCGACCGAGGGCGCGGCGACGAGACCCGAGAGCCGGCGGTAGAGCGCGACGAGACCGCGCGCGCTCGGGGCGTCGGCGCCCGGGGTGTCCGCGGGTGTCGCGCGCACCTCCCTCGTCGTCACGGCCGCATTCTCCCCTGTCACGGCCGTTCGCGGGGATCGTGCGGCGATCAGAACCGAGTCGGCACCGACAGCGCGCCCCCGACCCCTCTCAGCCCCGCATCGTCCGGACGGGTCATGATCGAGGCTCCACACCGACCCGGGAGGACACCGTGCCTGATCGCGCTCCCCGCATCGCCGTCGTCTTCTACTCGGCGACCGGCAACGTGGCCGCGCTCGCCGAGGCCTTGGCCGAGGGGGCCCGTGAGGCGGGCGCCGAGACCCGCGTGCGGCCGGTCACCGAGCGCGCCCCGGCCGAGGCGATCGAGGCGAACCGTCGTTGGAAGGCCTGGGTCGCGGACAACCCGTACGACACCGTCGCCTCGCTGGACGATCTGGAGTGGGCCGACGGCATCGCGCTGGGCAGCCCGACCCGGTTCGGCGCGGCCGCCGAGCAGCTCAAGGCGTTCCTCGACACCACCGGCGGGCTCTGGGCGCAGGGCACGCTCGCGGACAAGGTGGGCACCGCGTTCACCAGCGCCTCCACCGGCCACGGCGGGCTCGAGTCGACGATCCTGGCGATGAACAACGTGCTCTACCACTGGGGCACGATCGTGATGCCGCTCGGCTACGCGGCCGACCCGGCGCTGATGTCGTTCGGCAACCCGTACGGCGCGTCGTGGGTGTCGCGGAAGTCGGCGGCGCCCGACGACGAGACGCTGCACGCCGCCCGCGTCCAGGGCCGGCGGCTGGCGCAGGTGGCCGACAAGCTGAAGGACTGACCGTCGTCAGGGAGCGGTTCTCCCGCCGATGACCGGGAGAATCGCTCGCATGCTGGAGGGGTACGCCGAGGCGGCGCAGGCGGTCAGCGGGCTGGTCGGGCGGATTCCCGACGGCGCGTGGGACGCCCCCGCGCTCGGCGAGTGGGATCTGCGCGCGCTGGTCGGGCACACCAGCCGGTCGTTCGTCACCGTGCTGACCTACCTGGGGCGGCCGGCGGACACCGAGGACATCGACTCGCCCGAGGGCTACTACGCGCTCCTGCCGTCGATGACCGGCGAGGGTCTCGACCAGGCGGCGGTCGCCCAGCGCGGGCGCGACGCGGGCGAGGCGCTCGGTGACGACCCCGCGGCGACGTTCACCGCGCTCGCCGGCCGGGCCGTCGCGGCCGCCCGCGCCGCCGACCCGGACGCGCTGATCAGCTCGATCGCCGGCGGGCTGCGCGTCGCGTCCTACGTGCCGACGCGGACCGTCGAGCTCGTCGTGCACGGCCACGACATCGCCGCCGCGACCGGCCTCGACGTCGCGTTCACCGAGCACACGATCACCCAGGTGGCGACGGTGCTGGCACGGACCGGCGTGCGCCTCGGGCACGGACGCACGCTGCTCGACGCGCTCACCGGTCGCGGCCCGCTGCCCCCGGGCTTCTCGGTGGTCTGATGGGTCAGGCCGCGGAACCGACCGCGGCGACGAGGTCGTCGAAGCGGGCGGCGAGGTCGAGGTCGCCGGCGGTGACGACCCCCTGGCGCTCGGTCCGCGCGCGCACCGTCAGCGAGGTGGGCGTGCGGTCGAGGATGCGCAGGCGCGTGCCGGTCTCGCTCTCGACGACGCGCAGGCGCTCGAGCAGCAGGTCGAGGTGCTCGGACGGGAGCGAGACGGTGCGCTGGATGCCGGCGCGGTCGCCGGACCAGTCGGCGAGCTCGCGCGCCAGCCTGCGGTCGAGCTCGTCGGCGTCGACCGGCTGCGGGCGGCCCTGCGCCCCCTCGGACGCGGCGTCGGGTGGCAGCGTCGGCCCGGTGCCGAGCAGCGCGGGCGGCAGGACGCGGGTGATCCGGTCGCCGAGGTCGCCGTCCTCCGCCCGGAGCTGCCCGGTGACCGCGGTCAGCGCGTAGCGGGCCCGCTCGACGGGCCATCCGGTACGGCTCGCCACGTCGTCGACGAGGCCGGTCTCCGTGGACGCCTCTCCGCCGCCCCCACGGTCGACGCCGGACTCCTGCTCGAGCAGATTCGGCAGCGCCGACGCGAGCGCGTCTCGGTCGTCGGCGGGCAGGTGCGCGGCCACGGACGCCAGCACGGCGTCGGCGGCGTGGCGGGCCTCGTCGGTCGAGGCGAAGCCACCCCGGGTGGCGACGCCCGCGAGGAACTCCTGGTGTCGCATGATCGGGGCCTACCCGACGCGCCGTCCCCCGTACCCCTCAGCAGAACGCGGACGACGTCCTCACCTCACCGGTCCACACGTAGACCATCAGCGCCGCGCGGTCGTCGGTCTCCATCCCGTGCGGCTGCCAGGGTGCGTGGTGGATCCAGGTCCCCGCCGGCTGCGGTGTCATGGCGTCGGCGAGCCCGTGCGTCCAGCGGATCGTCGCCGTGGGCAGGTAGCGCTCGGCGGCGGGGTGGCGGTGCGGCGGATAGCGCACGCCGGGCCCGAGCAGCAGGAGTCCGGCCACGACATCCGGCGCCTCGGCGAGGGTCGCGTGCGCGTAGCCCGCGAGGAACGACGCGTCGGGCGGGTCGGCGACGTACGCCGCGGTCCGACGCCACGGCACACCCGTCGCCAGCGGGCGCAGGATGTCGGCGAGCTCGTCGTCGACCTCCTCGCCCGCCCGGGCGAGCGCGTCGTCGAGGTGCACCAGCACCGGGAGCGATCCGGGCTCCGCGCGCCGTGGTCCCGCGGGGAGCCCGTCGAGAACCGGCGCGAGGCGTTGCCGCAGCGCCTCCCAGGCCGACACCTCAGTCCAGCGCCCGCCGGACGAACCCCTGGATGCCGATCGCCCCGAACAACGCGCACGAGCCGACGAGCGCCAGCAGACACACCCAGCCGGCCAGATGCGGCACCGACGGCGTCAGCGCCGCGCGCAGCCCCTCGGAGATGTAGGTGATCGGGTTGAGCGCGCAGACCACCTGGAACCAGCGCAGGTTCTCCAGCTGCAGGAACGGGAACTGCGTCGAGCCGGTGAACAGCAGCGGCGTGATCACCAGCGCGAACACGACATTGATCTTCCGCGGCGACACCAGCGTGCCGATGCACAGCCCGGCGGCCCCGCCGGCCAGCGAGCCCAGCACGAGCAGCAGCGCCGAGAACGGCAGCCCCGAGAGCTGCCAGTCGACGTCGCCGAGCACCAGGTAGCCGACCGGGATCATCACCAGCGACCCGAACAGGCCTCGCGACGCCCCGAACACGATCTTCTCGACCGCGACCAGGCGGGTCGACAGCGGCGCGAGCAGGCGGTCCTCGATCTCCTTGGTGTACGAGAAGTCGATCACCAGCGGGATCGCGGTGGCCTGCACGGCGACGAAGAACGCGTTGAGCGCGAGCAGCCCGGGCAGGAGCAGCTGGGCGTAGCCGGGCGTGACGTAGCCGAGCTGGCCCAGCACCACGCCGAACACGAACAGCAGGAAGAACGGCTGCATCAGCACCTGGCTGATGAAGGTGCCGAACTCCTTGCCGGTGACCGCGATGTCGCGGCCCAGCACCCCGAGGAACGCCCGGCCCTGGCCCGGCCCCGCCATCGTCGGCGCGCTCACCGCAAGCCCCTCCCCGTCAGATCGATGAACACGTCCTCCAGCGTCGGCTCGCCGAGCTCGACCTGGGACACGGTGCCGCCGCCGTCGGCCACCGCGCCGAGCACCGGGGCGAGCGCGGCGCCGGCCTCGCCCTCCGCGCGCACCCGGAGCCGCGTGTCGGTCTCGTCGGACCGGTCCTCCACCCCGGCCACTCCGCGGACCTCCTTGATGCGCCCCTGCAGCGCGCCCACGTCGGCCCCGGTGAGCACCACGTCGATGGTCGCCTCGCCGGGCAGGCTCGCGACCAGCGCGGACGGCGTGTCGAGCGCGAGCAGCCTGCCGTGGTCGACGATGCCGACCCGGTCGGAGAGCTTGGCTGCCTCGTCCATGTCGTGGGTGGTCAGCACGACCGTGACACCCGACGCCGCCAGCTCCTCGACGCGGTCGTGCACGAACAGGCGCGCCTGCGGGTCGAGCCCCGTGGAGGGCTCGTCGAGGAACAGGACCTGCGGCGCGTGCATCAGGCCGCGGGCGATGATCAGGCGCTGGGCCTGGCCCCCGGAGAGCTCGTCGGGGTTGGTGGTCGCCTTCTCCGACAGGCCCATGCGCTCGAGCAGCTCGTCGGCCAGCGCACGGCGCCGCGAGCGCGGCACCCCGTGGTACGCGGCGTGCCAGACGAGGTTGCCGCGGGCGTCGAGCGAGCGGTCGAGGTTGGGCCGCTGCGGCACGACCCCCAGCACGGCGCGCGCCGACACCGGATCGGAGGTGACGTCGATGCCCGCGACCGTGGCACGCCCCGCGGTCTTGGTGACGCGCGTGGTGAGGACGCCGACCGTCGTCGTCTTGCCCGCGCCGTTGGGACCGAGCAGCCCGAACACCTCGCCGCGCCGGACCGCGAAGCTCAGCCCGTCGACCGCGTGTGTGGTGCTGCGCCCGTAGCGCTTCACCAGATCGGCCACCTCGACCGCCGGCGCGGCCTCGTCGGCCTCGCTCCCGGCCGACGGTCGCGTCGTCGTCTGCGTGCTCACCGGCGGTCCTCCCCCGTGCGCCGAACCCTTCGGCGAACGCCGTCGCGACGCTACGCCGGGGATCCGACACGCTTCTTGTCGATTTCGGTGGTGCCCGTCAGGGTGAGACCTGAACGATGGTCAAGGTCAAGACGACGTCGGCACCGGCACGTGCACCAGCCGCGGCCCCGGACCCGCGCCCAACCGCCTCGCGCAACTCCTCGACGGTGTCGACGGTCTCGGCCGGCACCCCGTAGGCCTGGGCGAGCGCGAGGTGGTCGATCGCGGGCAGGTCCAGCCCGAGCACCTTCGACGTCTGCTCGCGCGAGGCGAACCACTCGAGGATCGCGTACTCGCGGTTGTCGAGGACGAGCACGGTGACCGGGACCTGCAGCGACGCGGCCGACGCCAGCGCCTGCACCGCGTCCTCCGGCCGCCCCTCGGCGATGGTGGCGAAGACCTCCCCGGCGGTGAGCCGCCCCTCGCCCGCGGTGCGGGGCGCCTCGAGGGCGGCGTGCTCCGGCGCCGCGGCCTCCTGCAGGCCCAGCACGTAGCGGAAGTCGTCGGGGAGCTCGGCGAGCATCGGTAGCTCGGTGGACCCCGGGTTGCCGAACACCGTCGTCATGCCGTGGGCCCGGAACACCTCGAACGAGGCCTCCCGGACGGTGGGTCCCTGCGCCGTCCGCGTGCTCTCCCCTCCGTCGACACCGTTGCCCGAGGACGTGTACCCCTCAGCGGGGACTGTGGAGCCGGGAGATGCGAATGACCACGTCCGGCAGGCCGTCGCCGTCGAACTCGCGCCGCATCTCCTCCGCACGGAGGGTCGCCTCGACACCCTCGTACGGCCCGTGCGCGTCGAGCTCGCCGGTCTCCGGGTCGAACACCAGGACGACGTACCCGTCGCACTCGTCCAGGTCCGCCGCCGCCGCGAGCAGAGCCGCCGATCGATCGTTCAGCACGCTGATCACCTCCACCTCGTGCATCGCCACCATGGGGCCCGGTGTGACACCTCGACGCGAAGTTGGCTCGTTCGGGTCACGAACTCCAGCCGTCGGCGTGTCGAGTCGCCACGCGTTCGGACCTGTTGATCGGGATCGTTCGGCGGGCCCGCCCGCGGATGGATACGGTGCGGTGTCGTGGCCGCTGACGCACCCGTTCCCGCCGGGAATCCGTCGAACGAGGTCGTGCCGTTCGTCCTCGACGTCCCAGAGGAGCAGCTCGCTGACCTGCAAGAACGACTCCGCCGCGTCCGTCTGCCGGAACCGGCGACCGACCCCGGCCAGGGCATCGGTCTGGACGCGGTCACCGAGCTGTGCCGCGCGTGGCTCGAGGAGCACGACTGGCGCCGGGTCGAGGACGAGCTCAACCGGCGCGGCCAGTTCCGGACCGCGATCGATGGTCTCGGAATCCACTTCTTGCACGTTCGGTCACCACGCCGTGACGCAGAGCCACTGCTCGTCACCCACGGGTGGCCCGGCTCGGTCGTGGAGTTCCTCGATGTCCTCGACGCCCTGACCGACCCCGGCGACGACTCGCTGCCCGCCTTCCACGTGGTCGCGCCGTCACTGCCCGGCTACGGGTTCAGCGACAAGCCGACCGAGGCGGGCTGGGGCGTCGACCGCATCGCCGACGCCTGGGCCGGGCTCATGACGCGCCTCGGCTACGACCGCTTCCTCGCCCAGGGCGGCGACTGGGGCGCGATGGTGACGACCCAGCTCGCGGTCCGTCACCCCGACCGCATCGCGATGATGCACACGACGATGCCGCGGGCCCGGCGACCGGAGGGCTTCGACGACGCCCGGATCGACGCACAGCTCGACGAGACCGAGCGGCGCTGGCTCGCCGAGGGCGAGGAGTTCCGCAAGATCGGCTCGGGCTACTCCGCCCAGCAGCGCACCCGCCCCCAGACGCTGGGCTACGGGCTCGTCGACTCCCCGGCCGGCCAGCTCGCCTGGATCGCCGAGAAGTTCGTCGCCTGGACCGACGGCGACGGCTTCGGCGGCGTCCCCCGCGACCGCGTCCTGGACAACGCGACGATTTACTGGCTGACCGGCTCCGGGGCGTCGTCCGCGCGCCTGTACTGGGAGAGCTTCGGTGGCGTCGACCTCGCCAGCCCGGTCACCGTGCCCAGCGCCGTCTCGTACTTCCCCGCCGAGATGGTCAAGCTGCCCCGCGCGTGGGTCGAGGCGCGCTACACCGACCTGCGCTACTGGAACGTGCTGCCCGCGGGCGGCCACTTCGCCTCGCTGGAGGTCCCCCGCGACTTCGTCGACGAGCTGCGGGCGGCGTTCGCGCTCGCCTGATCCGCAGCGAACGTGGTGTTCGCTGCTTCTATGCGCGCAAGGTCCCCGTTGATCACGGCAGGACGACGATCTTGCCGACGTGCGCGGCGCGGGCGAACTCCTCCTGCGCGGCGTGGATGTCGGCGAGGGCGTAGCGGCCGGCGATCCGCGGGCGGACGCGCCCGGCGAGGGCGTCGGCGACGAGGTCGGCGAAGTGCGTCGGCGTGTGCATCGACGAGCCGACGAGGCTCACGTTGTGCAGGTAGAGCCGACGCAGGTCGAGGTCGACGGTGTGCCCGCCGATCGCCCCGGCGATCACCCACCGGCCACCGTCACGGATGCGGTCGAGCAGCGCGGGTAGCAGCGGGCCGCCGACGACGTCGACGACGGCGTCGAGGGGACCGCCGGCCGCCTCGGTCGCGGCGTCGGCGACCGCGTCCGGAGCCGGTCCGCGCAGGACGACCCCCGCCGCGCCGGCCTCGCGCAGCGCCTCTTCCTTGCCCGGTGCGGTGAGCGCCACGACGCGCGCGCCCCGGGCCGCCGCGAGCTGCACGGCCGCGAGGCCCACGCCGCCCGAGGCGCCGGTGACGAACACCGTCTCGCCCGCGGCGACCCGACCACGCGCGAGCATCCCTGCGGCCGTCCCGTAGGCGGTCGGGAGGCAGGCGATCTCCTCGTCGGTCAGCGGTGAGGCGCCGACCTCGTGGGCTCGCGCGTCGCCGCAGACGACGTACCCGGCGAAGCCGCCGTCGGCCTCGCTGCCGAGCAGCCCGATCGGTCCCGCGTCCGGACCGTCGCCGTCGTAGAACGCCGGGTCGACGACCACCCGCTCCCCGACCCGCGCCGCGTCCACGCCGTCGCCGACCGCGGCGATCTCGCCGGCGATGTCGGCGCCCTGGATGCGCGGGAAGGTCACGGGGCCCCGCCAGCCGGCGAGCGCGTCCGGGTCTCCGGGCAGGCCGTAGGCGCCGCGCCGGGTCCAGAGGTCGGTGTTGTTGACCGCCGCCGCCGTCACGCGGACCAGCACCTCGCCCGGGCCGGGCGTCGGCACCGCGACGCTCCGGACCTCGAGCACGTCCGGTCCGCCGTGCCGCGTCAGCACCGCGGCGCTCATCTTCTCCGGGATCATGCCCACCTCCGACTACACTGGTCTGTGAAGTTCACAGTACACAGATCTGTGAAGGAGGCAGATGACGACCATGACCCCCGGCGCCCGGCGCATCCTCGACGTCGCCTCGGAGCTCTTCTACGCGCACGGGATCCACGCGGTCGGGGTGGACACGATCGCGGCGGAGTCCGGCGTCACGAAGCGCACGCTCTACGACCGCTTCGGCTCCAAGGACGTGCTCGTCGCGACCTACCTGCGCGAACGCGACGAGCGCTGGCGCGCGCAGGTGCGCGCCGCGGTCGAGGCGGAGAGCGAGCCGGCGCGCCGCGTGCTGGCCCCGTTCCCGGTGCTGGCGGACTGGGTCGCGGAGGGCACGAGCCGGGGGTGCGCGTTCGTCAACGCCTTCGCCGAGCTCGACGACGCCGACCACCCCGCGCGGGCCGTCATCGACGACGAGAAGCGGTGGCTCCGGGAGCTGTTCGCCACCGAGCTCGCCGAGGCGGGGGTCCACGACCCCGATGCCCTCGCCCTGCAGCTCCTCCTGCTGCACGAGGGCGCGCTCGTGACGCGCGCGGTCGCCGCGGAGCCCGGGGCGCCCGGCGCCGCCGGGGCGGCGGCGCGGCTCCTGGTGGACACGGCGACACCCTGAGCGCCGGCGGCCCGGGCGCGCCGCGACCTATCGCAGCGTGCAGGCCGACACGGTCAGCGGCGGGGCACCGGCGACCGAGGTCCGGCGCACGGGCAGGACCGCGGACGACCCACCCGCGGCCCCGAGCGTGAGCCTCCCGGAGGCCACCGTGGCGCCCGACGCCCCGACGATCTGCGCAGCCACGCCGCTGCCCGACGGGCAGGGCATGGCCGCCACGGCCGGACGGGCACCGGACCCCTCGGGCTGGGCCGTTGCGCTGAGCGCCAGCGACACCGACGACACGGGCGGCGTGACCTCGCAGCGGTCACCGATGCAGACCCGGAGCGGCCCCTCGGGGACGACGACGGGGCCGAGCGAGACCTGGGCGCTGGGGGCCGCCGATGCGCCCGCTGCCAGCAGCAGGACCGCCAGGAAGGCCACCGTGATGCCTCCGAGAATCGTGCGCAACTGCATGTCGTCCTCCCGAGGATTCGAGCTGGTGTGGCGTGGGCTGATCGAGCAGGCGGAGTCGCTCCGGCGTGCTCGCCGGTTCACTTCCGGCCGTGCGGTGGACGCCGCCGGTCGGCGGGGTCCGCCTCACGGGGCGCTGAGCATCGGCGAGCCGCCGAGCGGGGCCGCGGTCAGGGGCGTGTCCGAGGACGGCACCCGCGAGGCCGTCGACGGCGTGACGGGCTGCGCGCCGCCCGTCGCGGTGAGCCCCGGAGCGGCCCCGGCCGACGGCTCGCCGAGCCGGCCCGGAGCGATCGCGGGGCCCGCCGGTTCGGACCGGGACTCGCCGGGATTGCCCGGGACGAGGCTCAATCGGTAGGCGGCGTAGCCGCCCCCGCCCTCCGCGATGTTGACGCGGCTGATCGGGCTCACCGAGCGGTACGGGAGGCACTTCAGGGCGGGCGGTGTGAACTGAGGATTGTCGAGCAGCTCGAACGACACGGCGTCCCGGGGACGCTCCATGACGCACTCCGCCTCCCGCCGGGTGTTCGTCCACGCCAGCGGCCGGAGGCTCTCGCTCCAGAGCTGGTAGTCGCCGGTGCCGCCGCGCTTGAAGGCGACCGAGGTCATGTAGTCCGTCTCCCGTGGGGCCGACGGCACGCAGATCCCCGTGGTCGCCCCACCACGTCCGGGGCAGATGACGACCCGCACGTAGTCCCCGGGCGCGACCTGCGGCCCCTCGGTGGACGCGCCGGTACCGTTCGTGAACTGTTGGAACAGGTTGTACCGCGAATTCGTCCCCTCGCAGACGACCTGGACGCCGGCCTGGACCAACGATTTCTCGACCAGGCCGCCGAAACCCGCCCAGATCGACAGGGCCTGCCGGTCGCGGGCGCAGGTGACCGACGGCACGGAGAATTCGAGAACCACGGCGTCCATCAACGGTCCCCGAACGGCATAGCCGGCCCAGTTGTAGGAACTGATATCCCGCGCCGCGGCGGACGCGGCGCTGCCGTGAAACAAGCCGGACATGACGATGAACAACGTCAGGAGAATGACGCCGAGGACAGCTCGACGACGCATGGCATGACTCCGATGAATGGGACGCGCACTCCGGAACTCGAGCAGAGGAGCCGCTGTCGATGGTCGACGATGGCGAGGTTCAGCCGTGCTGCGGGACGTCTCGCGCAGGGACGGCGGTGAGATCGTGGACCCGGAGCAGACCCGACCCCTCGTCGTGACGGCCGCGATCGGACGGGTTCCCGTCACGTGCGTCGCGTGCGTCGCGAGGACCGCACGCGCACGCCGCCGAGCCCGGCGCGACCCCGGAGACCGGGGCGGCCGTCGAGGGCACACCGCATCCACCGCCGCACCCCATCGGAGCGCCGGGGTAGGGGCCGGGACCGGCCGAGCCGCCGCAGCCCGGGGCGCACCCGCCCGGGACGGGCGCACCGTAGCCCGGCATCGCCGGGTACGCGGGCACGTAGCCCGGCCCCGGTCCGGCGTACCCGGGGCCGGGATAACCGTAGGCGACGCCGGGCGGCGCCGCGGGCATCGTCGGGTAGCCGGGCGCCGCCGCGACGGGCCAGGGCTGGTACCCGCCGGTCGGCGCGTACGGGTAGGACGGAGGCGCGCACGCGCACCCGGCTCCGGTCGGTGTCGTCCCCCCGGTCCCGGCACCGGGCAGCGGTGCGGTCCCGACCGCTCCGCCTGGCGTCATGGACCCGCCGACCGTGCCGGGCGCTGGGCCGGGCGCTGGGCCGGGCGCTGGGCCGGGCGCTGTGCCGGGCGCGGTGCCCACCGGGATGTCGGGGGTGGTGCCTGCCACGCCGCCGGGATCGGCGGCGTCATCCACCTCCTCGTCGAGGAGCTCGCTCAGCGCGCTCAAGCCGTTGAGGAGCTGCAGGGGCGCCGAGGGGGCGGTCCCGGAATCGACCGGAGCCGGCTCGGGTGTCGTTCCTGACGCCGGAGGCGCGCCGACAGCGGCGCCGTCCGGGGCCGTGGCCGGATCGTCCGGAGCCAGCAGGACGGGGCTGTTGCCGACGTCGGACTCGCTCGAGCCCCCGATCTGGCCCGGAGGTGTCTCGGGAGCCACCGGTCCGGGCTCGAAGGGTCCGGGGACCACCACCGGACCCCCGGACCCGGCACTGACGACGTCGCCGGGAGCGACCTGGATGGCGTCCGACGTGCCCGAGCCGGGCTGATCGCCGGCCCCGGCGGCGTCAGGGTCGCCCGGGATCGCCCCGACGTCCTGCGAGACGCCGTCGGTTTCGGCGTCCTCGTCGAGCAGCACGGTGAGCGCGCTCAGCCCGTTGAGCACCGTGAGCGGGGCGGACTGCCCTCCCAGGGGCTCGCCGGCGGAGAGGTCGTCGGAGGCGACACCCGTGTCACCCGCAGCAGCGTCGTCACCGCCGGCACCCGCCGCACCAGCATCGCCTGCGGTGCCCGCACCACCCGCGGTCCCCGCACCGCCCACGGCACCGTCGTCACCTGCGGCGCCCGACCCGCCCGCGGCAGCGTCATCACTCGCGGCACCCGCCGCACCAGCATCGCCTGGCGTGGTCGCACCGCCCGCGGCAGCGTCATCACCTCCGGCACCCGCCGCACCAGCATCGCCTGGCGTGGTCGCACCGCCCGCGGCAGCGTCGTCACCTCCGGCACCCGCCGCACCAGCATCGCCTGGCGTGGTCGCACCGCCCGCGGCAGCGTCGTCACCTGCGGCGCCCGACCCGCCCGCGGCAGCGTCATCACCTCCGGCACCCGCCGCACCAGCATCGCCTGGCGTGGTCGCCCCGCCCGCGGCAGCGTCGTCACCTCCGGCACCCGCCGCACCAGCATCGCTCGCGGTGCCCGCACCGCCTGCGGCACCGTCGTCGCTGCCGGCACCCGCACCGCCCGCATCCGGGCCACTCGGGCCCTGGAGCTCCGGCGGAAGGTCGGTGATCGGGGAGGACGCGCCGCCAGCGGGTGGCGTCTCTTCGCCGCTCGGAGGTTTCGGCGCGGGACTCGAAGGATCAGGAACGGGCTCCGCGGGCGGAGCCACAGGATCTTCACCCGCATGAGCGAGCGGTGCACCCGCAGTGAGACCCCCGATCACGACGGCCAGACCGACCATCATGGCTCTGACGTTGCTCATGTTCCCCCCCCTGGCGCAAGATCTTGTCGATTCGACTCACCCCGCCGACCGCTCGGCGCACAAACTGAACAGTCGCCGAGAGTCCCGGGTCAACGCGTGACCGCTCTCCTCACCGAGGTGGGTGAGGTTGCATTCGAGTGAATGCGACTCGGTCTCACTCCTTGGAGTAATCACGGCCGTTCCGCCTGGAGAGGTCGACCGGCCCCACCCCACACTCGGGCACACCGAGGGATTCGTGCTCGCACTCGCGAGGCGGCTCGGCCGACGAGGGAGAACATGTGGGTCGTCATCACCTCTCCGGGCGTTCTCGCCGATTCCGAGTTTCACCGCGACGATTCCTGTTACAGGCCCTGATGCTCGCCGTCGTGCTCGCGATCTCGTTCTCCGCGCTGCCGTGGCTCGATCGAACCGGGAATCACTTCCTGGGCGAATCCGCGCCGTCGGCGGCCGCGGAACCCACCGCGTCACCGCCGTGCGCGCCGACGATCCGCGCGTGCGCTGACCTCAGCGCCCGGTATGCGTGGCTGCGGGACCGTGAGGGTCGTGTCATCTTCGGTCCCGTCCCTCTCACCGCAGGCTCGCCGCAGCACCCGAGCCCCACCGGCGACTACTCGGTCACGCGGAAGTCGATCGACCACGTGAGCGCGATCTACGACACCCCGATGCCCTTCGCCGTGTTCTTCGACGACGAGCGTGGATACGCCTTCCACGAGGGCGATCTCACCCGGCCCTCCGCGGGTTGCATTCGTCTCGACCGGGTGGCGGCCGAGAGGTTCTTCAACGAGCTGGAGGTCGGGGACTCCGTCCAGATCGTCCCGTGACCGGTCCCGGCCCGCGGGTCACGCGAGGCTGGCGACGGGATCGGCGCGGGTCAGCGCCGGGTCGTCGGCGGCGAACGTGCGGGCGCGCCCGGACCCGGTGGTCGCGGTCTCGAAGCGGGCGGTGACGCGCCCGTGCCCGCTGCCCTGCACCCAGCCGTGGCCGTGCTCGGGGTGGGCGAGATCGTCGCCGGTGCGCCACCCGCGGCCGGTTTCCGGCTCGGGCTCGATCTGCGGTTCGGGCTCCGGGTTCGGCGACCGGGTCGGCTCGGGCGTCGGCGTCCCCGGGAACAGCGCCCCCTGCACCGCCGTGGTGAGCCCGGAGAACGAGACGCCGACCAGCCGCACGCCGGCGTCGGGCAGCGCGGCGACAGCGAGGCGCTGGGCGGTGCCGGTGAGGGTCGCGAGGTCGGTGGTGGCGTCGGGGTGGGTCTCGGCTCGGCTGGTGGTGCCGAACGACGCGCTGCGGATCTTCACGCTGACCGTGCGGGCGGCCCGGTGGGAGGCCACCAGACGCCGGTGGGCGCCCTCGGCCAGCTCGGCGACCGCGGCGCGGACCGCGCCCAGGTCCGAGAGGTCCTCGTCGAACGTGGTCTCCGCGCTGACCTGCTTGGCCTCGCCGCGCTCGACCAGGGGGCGGTCGTCCAGCCCGCGGGCCAGCCGGTGCAGCCCGGTTCCGACGGCCGACCCGAGCAGCGCGGTGACGTCGGTGGCGTCCATGGCGGCGAGCGCGGCGACGGTCTCGATGCCACTGCGGTGCAGGGTGGCCTCGGCGACCGGGCCGATCCCCCACAGCGCGCGCACCGGCAGCGGGTCGAGCAGGGCCCGCTCGCCGCCCTGGGGCACGACGTGGACGCCGTCCGGCTTCGCGAGCCCGGACGCGATCTTGGCGACCTGCTTGCCCGACCCGGCGCCCACCGACACCGCGAGCCCCGTGACCGCGCGGACCTCCGCCCGCAGCTTCTCGGCGAAAGCGCGCACGTCGTCCGCGCCGGCGTCGGCGAGCGCCTCGGGTTCGGCGAAGGTCTCGTCGTACGCGATCTGCTCGAGCACCGGCGCCCACGCCCGCACGACACCGAAGAAGCGCTCGGAGAGCACGCGGTAGAGCGCGGTGCGCGGGGGCAGCGCCGTGGCGTGCGGGCACAGCCGCCGCGCCTGGCCCATCGGCATCGCCGAGCGCACCCCGAACACCTTCGCCTCGCCGCTGGCGCCCGCGACGATCCCGCGCGGCCCGAGGCCGCCGACGAGCACCGGACGCCCGCGCAGCGTGGGACGGGTCAGCTGCTCCGCGGACGCGAAGAACGAGTCGAGGTCGAGGTGCAGGACCCAGCGGGGCACGGGTTCAGGATGCCCCGAGCGACCACAGCTCGTCCGGGCGACGCAGCACCACCGTCGCCCCGGCGACCCACAGAGCCTCCTCCCGTGCGCCGTTCCAGCCCACGCCGACCGGCACGAGGTCGTGCGCGAGGGCCGCCTCGAGGTCGGCGGGGCTGTCGCCGACCATCGGGGTGCCGGGGGCGGCCTCGGTGATCCCGAGCCCGAGCAGCGCCTCGCCGACGACCGCCGCCTTGCCCGGGTAGCGCCCGTCGACCCCGCGCCCGGCGACGCTCGCGAAGCAGCGACGGAGGCCGAGGTCGTCGAGGACCCGGCGCGCTGTCGCCGTGCTCGCCGACGTCGCCACCGCGAGGCGCACCCCGCGCGCGTGCAAGGCCTCGACCAGCGCAGCGACCCCGGGCGCCGAGCGCGTCGTGCCCGGGACGGTGAGCGTGCCGTCGAGGTCGAACACGACGGCGGGGAACGGGGGCGTCGTCACGCCGGTGAGTGTCGCGGTTCGAGGGACGGACCGTCGGGGATCCGCCGGTCATGGGTTACGACGTCACGCAGGTGCAGAAGTCGCTCGCCGGGTTCGAGTACCCGGGTGGCCCCGACGACCTGGCGCAGCACGCCAGTTCGCAGGGCGCCGACCAGCGGCTCGTCGACACCATCAAGGGTCTCGACAAGGAGCAGTTCGACGGCCCGAACGCCGTCATGAAGAAGCTGAGCGCGGTGGGCGCGCTCGGCGGCTGAGCCCGACCCGGAACGAGCGAACGGCGCTCTCGCTGCCGCACACGTACCAGCGGGAGCGCCGCTCGTTCTCCAGGCGGGTCAGTGCGGCAGCGTCGGAAGGCCGCGCTTCACCATGTCCCGCGCGCCCTCGAGCGTCCCGTCGCCGAGCCAGGTGTTCGGGTCGAGCTGTGAGAGGTTCCAGCCGCCCGGGCGCACGCGGGTGCCGTAGAGGAACGTGTCCTTGTTCTCGACCCACTGGATCTCGTAGTCGATCGGGTCGGGTCCGCCGGAGCTCCATCGCCACGCCGCGCCCGACCCCCGCGACGTCTCGTGCAGCTCGACGCCGTCCACCTCGATGGCCATGCCCACCCCTTCCGGCCCGGTGGGCCGATCAGAGCAGCAATCTACCGGCCGTCCGGGCTGATGAGCACGTCCTCTCAGGCGGCTGAGCGGGGTGCCCACCCCTCTCGGGTGAGCGCACCGACGATGCGCACCGCCTCCCGGCGGTGCGCGTCGGCGCGGTGGCTGGTCCAGCTCCACTGCTCGCACTCGGCGTGCAGGAGGTGGCACACGACGGTGATCGCGTGTTCCCGGTCGCCGACCGGGACGTCCGCCTGTTGCGGGCGCGCTCCCGGTCGCATCAGCTGGGCGACGGGCGAGTGAGCGGGTACGACACTCATGGCGGACCTCCCCTGCGGCGGCCGGAGCTCCGGCCGACCCGGGTCGTGCGCAGCGGCGACCTCGACGCGTGGCCTGACCCCACCGAGAGTGGCCGTTGGGGGACCAGCGGGAAACCGCTGCGGGACCCAGGCCACAGCGGCGGGACGGGGACGTTCGCCACAGCAGCGGGCCCGCAGGTCCCGGCATGATGCTCCGCATGGCCACAGCAGAGCAGCCGACGGCCGGGTGGACCGTGGAGCTCGACACGACCCCGGGGCGCCGTCAGGCGCAGGAGGAGTTCCTGCTCCACCACGCCGACGGCACCGACGAGCGGATCACGCTGCACGACTACGCCCGCGTGTACGACGTTCCCGGGTTGTACGAGGAGGTCGTGCAGCGCCGCCTCGAGTGCGCGTCACCGGCGACCGTGGCCGCCGCGCTCGTCGAGGCCGCGGCCGACGAGGGACGCGACCCCGCCGACCTGCGGACCTTCGACCTCGGCGCCGGCAACGGCGTCGTCGGCGAGGAGCTGCGCGCCCGCGGCGTCACCGTCGTCGCGGGCGCCGACGGCATTCCGGAGGCCCGCGAGGCCGCGCACCGCGACCGGCCCGGGCTCTACCAGCACTACCTGGTGGGCGAGCGTCTCGACGTCGAGCAGGTGACGGCCCTGGTCGGCGCGGAGCGCCTCACCGCGCTCGTCGCGGCGGGTGCCGTCGGCGAGGGGCACGTGCCGGTGGACTCGCTGGCGCAGCTGTGGGACGCGTTCCCGCCCGGATCGTTCCTCGCGCTGACGCTGGCCGGCGGCGAGAAGGACCACGACATCACCGACGTCGAGGCGATGCTCGAGGCGACCAGCGCATCCGCGCACCGGACCCGCACCCTCGTGCGGCGCAGCTTCCGGCACCGCGTGAGCATGGCCGGCGACGATCTGACCTACCTGGTCCTGGTCGCGGTGAAGGACTGATCCGTCGCGCCGGGGCGACTGCCGCGAGAGTGCTAGCCCTCGCCACCACGCACGAGCACCAGGCGCGGCCGGGCCGCGGCCGGAGTCGTCGCCGGCCGGCTCGGCTGCGGTCCCGGGCGCGTGCCGGTGTGCGGTCCGCGCCGGGGGCGGCGGGTGCGCGCGCTGCTGCCGACGAGGCCGACGAGGTCGTTGACGAGGTCGTCGGCGAGCTCCTCGGAGAGCACGCCACCGCCCGCGTAGTCGTCGAGCACGTCGCGGCCGCGCCGCCACGGGGTCCCGGTCGTCGCGCCCGTCTCGTCGAGCGCGCCGAGCTCGTCTTCGATCATCGATGGGGACGTTAGTCCTGGTGACGCGGCGATCTCCCACTCGATGAGCCCATGGAGTGACCACTCGACCGAGGCGGGATCGAGCCACGCCCCGACTCGGGATCACCTGTCCGACGGCGTGTCGCGCTCGGCGTGGCGACCGACGACGCCGGAAACCGACGGGTGCGGCCCGCCGTGGGGTGGGCCACGATGATCCGGTGGAGAATCACGCGACGCGACCCCACCACGTCGCCGTCGTCGGTTCCGGGCCGTCGGGCTTCTACGCCGCGGCCGCGTTGCTCGACGCGGATCTGGACGTACGGGTGGACATGTTCGACCGGCTGGCCACCCCGTGGGGGCTGGTCCGCGCGGGGGTGGCCCC
>NZ_JBXUHE010000009.1:0-188964 GCF_057180585.1 Actinomycetospora sp. 2LY8.5 | reverse complement strand
GACACCTGACGGGGGTCGACCTGCTCGAGCAGGGCGCCCAACGCCGCACCGGGCGGGGTGGTGGCGACACCCTCCGGCAACGATGCGAACACCTGTTCGAACACAACCCCAGACTAGCGCCACCCCCGACAACGAGGCCCGCACCGGAGAAGACCAGGGCGCGTCGCCGCAGTAGGTCGGAGTCAGAGCTGGATCGCCGCCAGGACGACTCCGCCGGTCCACGACCCACACCGGGATCGTGAGCCGGGCCGGCTCACGACGTGGGAGACACGCCCTAGCTAGCCGAGGAATGCGTTCCGGCGACCCGCGAGCAGGCGGTAGAGGGTCTGCTGGATGTTCTCGCGCACCTGGTCGGTCAGGTTGAACACCAGCATCGGGTCGTCGGCCGCGCCCGGCTCGTAGGCGTCGGTGGGGATCGGCTCGCCGAACTCGATGTACCACTTCGAGGGCAGCGGCACGAGGCCGAGCGGCCCCAGCAGCGGCCAGGTCGGGGTGATCGGGAAGTACGGGAGGCCCAGCAGGCGGGCGAGCGGCCCGAGGTCGCCGATCTTCGGGTAGATCTCCTCGGCGCCGACGATCGAGCAGGGCACGATCGGCACGCCGCAGCGCAGTGCCGCCGAGACGAAGCCACCCCGCCCGAACCGCTGCAGCTTGTAGCGGTCGGCGAAGTCCTTGCCGATGCCCTTGAACCCTTCGGGCCAGACGCCGACGAGCTCGCCGGACGACAGCAGGGCCTCGGCGTCGGCGTTGCAGGCCAGCGTGTGCCCCGCCTTGCGCGCGGCGGCGCCGACGCCCGGCAGGCCGAAGACGAGGTCCGCGGCGAGCATCCGCAGGTGGCGGGGCACCGGCAGGTCGTCGTGGGCCGCGACCGTGGTCATGAGGGCGTCGAGGGGCAGCGTGCCGGAGTGGTTGGCCACCAGCAGCGCGCCGCCGGAGAGCGGCACGTTCTCGGTGCCGATGGTCTCGACCCGGAACCAGTGCTCGTAGAGCGGGCGCAGGAGCGGCATCACGACGTGCTCGGTGAGGTCGCGGTCGAAGCCGAAGTCGTCGACGGTGTAGCGGCCGGTGACGCGCCGCTGGAGGAACTCGCCGACCTCGGCGACGCGCGCCTCGAGGTCGCTGGGGCCTTCGGGTGCCGGCAGGGCGGCGAGCTCGCCGCCGGTGTCGACGGCGTCCACGACTCCGTCCCCCGTCTCGCCCGGCTCCACGCCCCGCGCGGCCGCGGTGCGTTCCTGCAGGGACCCCACGCCCGGGCGGCTCGCCCGTCGCGGCGCGGGGCGCGGGCGGGGTCGCGGGCGTCCGCCGTCGGAGCGCAGCGGGATCACCCGGGCCTCGGGCATGACGTCACCTCTGGTGGAACGCGGAGCGGACGAGCGGTCGGGTCGGGCGGGCCGGTCAGGCGCCGGAAGGCAGGGCACGGGCCACGGCGAGCGCCGCGTCCTGGGCCCGGCCCCACGTCGCCGGGTCGATCACCGGGCGCAGGTTGCGCCCGGCCACGAAGTCGTCGAACGCCTGGACCGTCGTCCAGCGCGGGGTGAAGCCGAACTCCTCCTGCAGCTTCGTCGTGTCGACGACACGGCCGAAGTTCAGCAGGCGCAGCTGCTCGGGCGAGAAGTCCACGAGCCGGGCACGCCGGGTGAAGCGCCCGACGAGCGGCACCGCGGGCTGCGGGACCGGCAGCGGGATCCGGCCCGCGCGGCGGATGGCCTGGGAGAGCATCAGCACCCCGGCCGCGCCGACGTTGAACACACCGGGAAGGTCCTGCGCCGCCGCCCGCTCGAGCACCGCGACCGCGTCCTCCTCGTGCAGCAGCTGCACCCGGGCGTCGTAGCCCATCACCACCGGTACCACCGGCAGGGAGAAGTACCGGACGAAGGACGTGTCGATCCGCGGCCCGATGAGGTTGACGAACCGCAGCGTCGTCACCGGGATGTCGGGACGCCGCCGCGAGAAGCTCCGGACGTAGCCCTCGATCTCGACGGCGTCCTTGGCGTAGCCACCGGGCGGGATGGCCTTGGGCTCGGTGGTCTCGGTGAACGTGGCGGGGTCACGCCGACTCGCGCCGTAGACGGCGCTCGTGGACTTGACCACCAGGCGCCGCACCGTGTCGGAACGCTGGCAGGCGGCGAGGAGCTGCATCGTCCCGATGACGTTCATCTCCATCATCATCGAGCGGCCGCCGGCGTGCGCCGGGTTGCCCGAGAGCGACGCGTGGACGACGGTGTCGACCTTCGCCGTGGAGATGACCTTGCCGATCAGCGGGTTGCGGATGTCGACCCGCACGAACTCCGCGCGTCCCATCCGCCGCCGCATCTCGCGCGACGGCGGCGTCGTGTCGACCCCGAGCACCCGCTCGATCGACGGGTCGGCGGCGAGCCGTGCCGCCAGGTGGCCGCCCAGGAAGCGGCTGACCCCGGTGACGAGAACGACGGACGGCGCCTCCGACATGAGCTGGCATCTCCTGCGGTCTCGCGGACGGGCGGGCCCTCCCGGCGAGGAGCCGGGGCCCGGCCCTACTTGCCGAGCTTGCGACGCTGCACGCGGGTCTTGCGCAGCAGCTTACGGTGCTTCTTCTTCGACATCCGCTTGCGACGCTTCTTGATGACCGAACCCATAGGAAACCTCTCGTGAACCGCTCTTGATGTCAGCAGGCGACCGTCCGGTCGCAGACACACCACCGTACCGGCCGTCGACGTGACGGCCGGTGTGGAGGGTGCGGCGATCGTCTCGCCGCAGCCGGCCTATCCCGCGTCGAAGTAGGAGCCGCGCAGGTACTCGTGGACGGCGTCCTCGGGCACCCGGAAACTGCGGCCCACCCGGACCGCAGGCAGCTCGCCGTTGTGCACCAGCCGGTACACGGTCATCTTCGACACCCGCATGGCGGCGGCGACCTCGGCGACGGTCAGGAACTGCACCCTCGCCAGGTTGTCTCCGTCCGCCCGCCGCGGGCCGGGGCCCGTCGTGTTGTTGGGCATGGGTCTCACGCCTTTCGAGCACAGGCCGTGCCGCCGGGCTTCCCCTCCCGACGGTTCGACACGCCGTGCTGTGCGGGTGAGGGTAGCGGGACGCGTGTGACGTCTGGTTCGACCTCACCCGCTCGTGCGGCGGCCGTGCAGGCTGGCGCGTCAAGCGTCCACGCCGTGACCACCCGACACGATCTCGTCACGACGAACGGAGCCCTACGGTCGCCCGCCGCGCTCACCCGTCCTGGCGCTCACCCGTACAGGCGCTCACCCGTACAGGCGCCCACCCGTACAGGCGGTCACCCGTACTGCTGGCCGAGCGCCACCGAGCGGTCGCGGGCGGCGGTGACCGCGCGAGCCAGCGCCGCGCGCAGCCCGTCGGCCTCGAGCGAGGAGAGCGCGGCGGCCGTGGTGCCGCCGGGCGAGGTCACGGCCTCACGCAGCAGGCCCGGATGCGGCGCCGCCCCCTCGCGTCCGTCGCTGCCCGGGGTGGTCAGCAGGCCGCCCGCGCCTTCGACGGTGGCGGTCACCAGCTCGGTCGCCACCGGGCGCGCCAGCCCCAGCGTCACCCCGGCCTCGATCATCGCCTCGACGAGCAGGAACACGTACGCCGGCCCGGAGCCCGACAGCGCGGTCGCGAGGTCCTGCTGCGCCTCCGGCACCCGCACCGTGCGCCCGACCGCCGCGAGCAGGTCCTCGGCCGCCGCGAGCTCCGCCTCGCCCGCCGCGGCCCCGGGCGAGAGCACACACATCGCGCGGCCGACGAGCATCGGGGTGTTGGGCATGACGCGCACGACCGCGGTGTCCGCGGGGAGCCGGGCCTCCAGCGCCGCCGTGGGGATGCCCGCGGCCAGCGAGATCACGGCCGGGCGGTCGGCCCGTTCCGCGAGGACGTCGCGGACCTGGTCGAGCGCGGCGGGCACGTCGGCCGGCTTGACCGCCACGACGAGCACGTCGGCGCGGCGCGCGGCCTCGGGCGCGTCGACGCCCGCGACCCCGTAGCGGCCGGTGAGCTCGGCGGCCCGGGCGGCGGCGGTCTCGACGACCAGCAGCGACCCGGGGTCGCGCCCGGCGGACACCAGCCCGCCCAGCAGCGCCTCGCCGATCTTCCCGCCACCCAGCACGGCCACCGTCGTCATGGCCGCGATCCTGCCCCAGCCCTCAGACGGGAGACCGGGGCAGGTCGGTGCCGAGGTGCAGGCGCGCGAACAGCAGCGACTCGGCGAGCGCGTCGAGCCGCTCGTTGCGGGAGCGGGCCCGCCGGGTGCTGATCTCGACCACGACAGTGCCGCCGAAGCCCGAGGCCCCGAGACGCCGGCACACCTCGGCGCACGGTTGCGTGCCGCGTCCGGGAACGAGGTGCTCGTCGCGGTCGAGGCCGGTGCCGTCACCGAGGTGCAGGTGCACCAGGCGGTCGCCCATGCGCTCGAGCAGCTGCAGGGCGTCGTCGCCGGCGGTCGCGGTGTGGGAGAGGTCCAGGGTGTACCAGCGCGCACCGGGACGCGTCGGGTCGTGGCCCGGGGTGTAGCTCGACCACCGCAGCCGCCCCCGGCGCAGCGGGAACATGTTCTCCATCGCGATGCGCACGCCGTGAGCGCGCTCGAGCTCGTCGACCTGACGCGTCAGCCCGTGGGCGTAGCGCCGTTGCCAGCGGAAGGGCGGGTGCAGCACCACGGTGGCGGCACCGAGGCTCGCGGCCAGCACGGCGCTGCGGCGCAGGCGCTCGGCCGGGTCCGGCGTCCACACGCGCTGGGTGATCGCGAGGCACGGCGCGTGCACCGCGAGCACCGGCATCCCGGTGCGCTCCGAGGCGCGGGCGACCGACGCGAGCCGCTGGCTGTCCGGGTCGGTCCAGACCATGAGCTCGACGCCGTCGTAGCCCAGCTCGGCGGCGATCTCGAAGGCGGAGTCCATGTCCTCGGGGAACACCGACGCGGTCGACAGCGCGACGGGCGGGCCCCCGCGGGGGGACGGGCGGGAAGCCACGGATCAGCGGCTCAACAGCACGATCGCGGCCGGGGACACCGTCACGACCAGTCCGACGACGACCGCCAGCACGGTGGTCTGCAGGTCGTCGGAGCGCCGCAGCGCGCGCACCCCGAACACGAGCCCGGTGGTCGCGGCGGCGGCGAGCACGAGCGCGATGACCGGCTGCTCCTGCCACAGGTAGGAGAAGACCGTCCACAGCACGGCGCCGAGCAGCGCGCCGAGCACGAGCTGCACGATCATGACCGCCCAGTCGCGCGCCGCGCTGCGCGGCGCCTCGCGCTCCTCGTCGAGGTCCTCGTCGTCCTCGTCCTCGTCGGCGTCGACGTCGGAGAAGCGCGTGCGACCGGGGGCACGCCCGAGGCCCGCGGGGACATCGTCCGGCCCGTCGTCGTTGCGGTCGTCGAGATCGTCGTCGCGGAGGTCGTCGTCGTGCAGGTCGTCGTCGAGGTCGGGACGCGCCATCGCCGACGCCGCGGTCGGCGGTCCGCCGTCGGCGGGCCCGCCCCGGGGCGGAGGTGCACCCGGCGGCATCGGGGCCGGCGAGGCGGCGGTGGACGGGCCGCCGTCGCCCACGCGCGCGGCGGGCACACCCGGGCCGGCGCCCTGGAACGGGCCCTGCGGTGCCTGGGGCCCCGGGGGACGTGGCGGGCCACCGAACGCCCGGGTGCCGGTGACCGGGGGCGCGGTCTGCTGGGGAGCCTGCTGCGGTGGCGGCGGGGGCGCGGGCGGGCCGGGCGGGGGTCCGGGCGGGGGTCCGGGCGGCGGCATCGGCGGCGCGGACGGGGCCTGCGCACCGGCCCACGGGTCGCGGGGCGGGTACTGCTGCCCCGCGTCGTAGCCGCCGCCGTAGCCCTGACCGTCGTAGGTCGGGTTGCCGTAGCCCTGGCCGTCGTAGCCGGCGCCGTAGGGGTCGTAGCTCGTGCCGTAGGAACCCTGGCCTGCGCCGTACCCGCCGTACCCGCCGTACCCGCCGGCGTCGTGACCCCCGGCCCGGTACGCGGTGGAGGCGCCGTAGCCGCCGGTGTCGTAGCCCCCGGTGTCGTAGCCGCCGGTGTCGTAGCCCCCGGTGTACCCGCCGGTGTCGTAGCTCCCGGTGCCTCCACCGGTGTCGTACCCGCCGTTCGTGGAGGTGTCGTACGGACCGGGTTCGGGCGCGCGGTAGGGCTCCGGTGCGGCGCTCTCGGCCGGCTCCTCGGAGCGGCGGCGCCGGGCCTGCTGGGACTCCGCGCTGTAGGCCGCCAGCAGCTCGGCCACACTGCGCTGGGTTCCTGGTCGGGGCCCGTCGTCCCTGTTCACGCCACCTACCGTGCCTCGTGCAGTGTCGGTCGTCCAGTCGCGAGGGGACCGTCGGTCGACAGCATCCCACCGCCCGGCTGGAGCTGGTCGAGACGACCGAGGATGATCCCCTCGCGCAGCGCCCAGGGGCAGACCTCGACCTCCTCGAGGCCCAGTGCCGTCATCGCCTCGTGCGCGACGATCGCGCCGGCCACGAGCTGGTGGCTGCGGCTGGCGGACACGCCCTCGAGCTCCGCGAGGTCGGACGAGCTCATGCGGGAGATGAACGCCACGACCTGACGCAGGCCCGCGGCGCTGAGCCGCCGCCGCACCCGGGGGCCGGCGCTGCGCGGCGCGGCGCCGGTGAGGCGGGCCAGCGAGCGAAAGGTCTTGGACGTGACCACCGCGCGGTCCGGCGCGCCCTCGCCGAGCAGCGTACTCGCGGCCGGGGCCAGCACCTCGTGGGCGTACTCGGTGAGCGACTTGAGCTCGCTGCGCTGCGGCGGGTCGGTGGTGAACCAGTCGCGCGTCAGCCGGCCGGCGCCCAGGGGCACCGAGATCGCGTGCACCGGCGCCTCGTCGCGCCCGACCGCCATCTCCAGCGAGCCGCCGCCGATGTCGAGCACCAGCAGGTGGCCCGCGGACCAGCCCAGCCAGCGCCGGACGGCGAGGAACGTCAGCGCCGCCTCGTCGGGACCCGAGAGGACCTGCAGGTCGACCCCGGCCTCCTCGCGCACGCGCTCGAGCACGGCGGGCGAGTTGGAGGCGTCGCGTACCGCGGACGTCGCGAACGCGAGCAGGTCTTCGCAGCCCAGCTCGATGGCCTGCGCCCGCGCCTGCGCCGTCGCTTCCACCAGCGCGTCGGCGCCCGCGTCCTCGAGCCGGCCCCCGGTGAGGTGCTCGGCGAGACGCAGCGCCGTCTTGGTGGAGTGGGTCGGCGTCGGATGACCTCCGCGCTGGGCGTCCACCACCAGCAGGTGAACGGTGTTCGACCCCACGTCCAGCACCCCGAGTCGCACGGGCGGCAGTCTAACGGTGGGTTCAGGCGTCCAGTTTGTAGCCCAGCCCCCGGACCGTGACGAGGTGCCGCGGCGCCGACGGCTCGGGCTCGAGCTTCGCGCGCAGGCGCTTGACGTGGACGTCGAGGGTCTTGGTGTCGCCGACGTAGTCCGCGCCCCAGACCCGGTCGATGAGCTGGGCGCGGGTGAGGACCCGGCCGACGTTGCGCAGGAGGTACTCGAGGAGGTCGAACTCCTTGAGCGGCAGCGGCACCTCGATGCTGCGCCCCTCGGACTCCACGCTCACCACGTGGCGGTCGACGTCCATGCGGATCGGGCCGGCCTCGAGGAGCTGGCGCTCGCCGGTGACGCCGTTCCCCGCCCCGCCCTCGGCCTCGCCGTCCTGTCCGCGCCTCAGCACCGCCCGCACGCGCGCGATGAGCTCGCGGGCCGAGTAGGGCTTGGTGACGTAGTCGTCGGCACCCAGCTCGAGGCCGACCACCTTGTCGATCTCCGCGTCGCGTGCCGTCACCATGATCACCGGCACCGACGAGCGCTGGCGCAGCGCCTTGCAGACGTCGGTGCCGCTCATCCCGGGGAGCATGAGGTCGAGCAGGACGATGTCGGCGCCGTGGCGCTCGAAGTCGGCGAGCGCCGCCGCACCGGTGCCCGCGACCGAGGTCTCGAAGCCCTCCTTGCGCAGCAGGTAGGCCAGCGGGTCGGCGAAGGACTCCTCGTCCTCCACGATGAGCACGCGGGTCATGAGGAACCTCCGGTGGCGGACGGGGCCGGGTCCGGTCCGGACCCCGCCGTGGTGAGGGCCAGGTCGGCGTCGAGGTCGGCGTCGCTGTCGTCGTCGGCGGGGGTGGCCGGCACCCGCAGCGTGAAGGTCGACCCCACGCCGGGCTGGCTCCACAGCCGGACCTCGCCGCCGTGGTTGGCGGCGACGTGCTTGACGATGGCGAGCCCCAGCCCGGTGCCGCCGGTGGCGCGGGAGCGGGCGGGGTCGACGCGGAAGAAGCGCTCGAACACGCGCTGCTGGTGCTCGGGAGCGATGCCGATGCCGCGGTCGGTCACCGAGATCTCGACGCGGTCGCCCTGCCGGCGGCGGCGCACCGACACCGGCGTGCCGACGGGCGAGTACGCCACGGCGTTCTCGAGCAGGTTGGACAGCGCGGTGACGAGCAGCGTGCGGTCGCCCGCGACCTCGAGGCCGCTCGGCTCGTCGAGCAGGAAGCGCTCGCGCGGGTCGGGGGCCTCCTCGGTTCCCGCGGCGCTCGCGGCCTCGGCGGGCACCCGCACCCGCTTGAGCGCCTCGGTGAGCACTTCGTCGACGTCGACCCGCACGAGCTCGGGCAGCCGTTCGGCGCCCTGCAGCCGCGAGAGCGCGATCAGCTCGGTGACCAGCGCGCCCAGGCGGTGGGACTCGTTGAGGATGCGGGTGGCGAAGTGGGCGACCTCGTCCGGGTCGTCGGCGTCGAGCACGGCCTCGGCGAGCACGGCGAGCGCCCCGACCGGCGTCTTGAGCTCGTGGCCGACGTTGGCGACGAAGTCACGCCGTACGGCTTCCAGCCGGACCGCCGCCGAGGTGTCGGTGGCGTCCACGACGACGAAGCCGTCCCCGAGCGGGCGGACCTGCGCGACGATCGTCTGCGGCGTCGAGCCGGGCGGGTGGGTCGCCGGCGAGAGGTCGACCTCGGCGGGCTCGCCGCCGGCCACGACACGCTCGGCGGCGGCCGCGACCCGGGGGTCGGGGCGCGCGTCGGCCACGGCACCGAGGGCCTCGGCGCGCTCGTTCGCGAGCACGACGTCACCGAAGCGGTTGATCACGGCGATGCCCGACTGGGAGCGGCGCACCAGCCGCGCCAGGAGCTCGGCCACCGTCGGGCCGCGCGCCCCACGGGAACGCTGGCGGACCGGTTCGTCCCGCCGGTAGCGCACGACGGCGGCCCCGGCGACGGCACCGATCGCCGCGGCCGCGAGGGCCACGACGACGGCCACCAGCACGGGGACGGTCACATCTCGATGGTAGGGGCGTCGTGACCCCGACCGTGCGCTCCTCGTGAGCTGTCCGACGCGTTCGAGCGACAGGGTTGGCCTGCCGTTCGGCTCCCGTTCACCGACACTCGGGACTCCGCCCTCCGAGCACCCCCGGAAGAGCTATCGACCCTGGTTGGCGACCGCGGCGATCGCGTCCTTCGCGGCCTCGGGGTCGAGGTAGGTCCCGCCCGGGTCGGTCGGGCGCAGGTCACCGTCGGCGGTGGTCTCGAGGTCGTAGCGCAGCGGGATCCCGGTCGGGATGTTGAGCCCGGCGATCGTGGCGTCGTCGACGCCGTCGAGGTGCTTGACCACCGCACGCAGGGAGTTCCCGTGCGCGGCGACGAGCACGGTGTGGCCGGCGCGCAGGTCCGGGACGACCGCGGACTGCCAGTAGGGCAGGAGCCGGGCGAGCACGTCGGCGAGGCACTCGGTGCGCGGCATCGCGTCGCCGAGGTCGGCGTAGCGGGGGTCACCGGTCTGGGCGTACGGGTCGCCGGGGTCGATCGGTGGCGGCGGGGTGTCGTACGAGCGACGCCAGATCTGGAACTGCTCCTCGCCGTACTCCTCCATCGTCTGCTTCTTGTCCTTGCCCTGGAGGGCGCCGTAGTGCCGCTCGTTCAGGCGCCAGTCCCGCCGCACCGGGATCCAGCCGCGGTCGGCGACGTCGAGGGCGAGGTTCGCGGTGTTGATGGCGCGGCGCAGCAGCGAGGTGTGCACCAGGTCGGGCAGGAGGCCGGCGTCCGCGAGCAGCTCGCCGCCGCGGCGGGCCTCCTGCTCGCCCTTCGGCGAGAGCGCGACGTCCACCCAACCGGTGAAGAGGTTCTTCTCGTTCCAGTCGCTCTGGCCGTGGCGCAGGAGCACGAGCGTGCCGACGGTTCCCTCCGAGGTCATGGCGAGAGACGATGCCAGCGGCTCGGCGGCGGCACCACGCCAGCGGGGGCACTCGCGCGTGAGATCACCCTGGGCCGGGTACGGCTTGCCTCGTCGGAGCAGGTTGCTCGCGACCCACCACCCGACCCGAGGCGTTCCCGGGTCGACACGACTCTTCAGGAGACCGACGTGAACGACGACGACATCACCCACGGCCCGGCCGACGGCGGAGCGGCAGGCGGCGGTTCCGACGGCGGTGCGGACGGCGGTGCGGACGGCGGCGCCGACCACGGCGCGGGTCACGGCCCGGCCGACGGCGGCGCCCGCGGCGGCGGCGCCGACGGCGGTGCGGACGGCGGTGCGGACGGCGGTGCGGACGGCGGTGCGGACGGCGGGGCCGACGGCAGCGCCGACCACGGCGCGGGTCACGGCCCGGCCGACGGCGGCGCCCGCGGCGGCGGCGCCGACGGTGGCGCCCACGGCCCGGCCGACGGAGGCGCCCGCGGTGGCGGCTCGGACGGCGGCGCCGACGGGGGAGCCTGAGGCCTGTGACGACCGAGTCGTTCGCCGGGCGGTCCCCGGACCGCCCGGCGCTGCGGCGCCTCGTCGCCGGAGACCTCGACGAGTTCGCCGCGGCCGCCTGGGGCCGCGAGGCCCGCCTGTCGCGGGCCGCGGACCTCGCGAAGCACGCGGACGCAGAGCACCCGCCGGCCTTCGGCGACCTCTTCGACCTCGGCGCCGTCGACGAGCTGCTCTCCCGGCGCGGGCTGCGCACGCCGTTCCTGCGGATCGCCAAGCAGGGCACCGTGGTGGACTCGCGCCAGTTCACCGGCGAGGGCGGGGTCGGCGCCGAGGTGGCCGACCAGATCCACGACGACCGCGTGGCCGCGCTGTTCGCCGACGGCCACACCGTCGTGCTCCAGGGCGTGCACCGCACCTGGGCCCCGGTCGCCGACCTCGTCACCGCGCTCGCGGCCGAGCTCGGGCACCCCGCCCAGACCAACGCCTACGTCACGCCGGCGTCGTCGCAGGGCTTCTCCGCCCACTACGACGTCCACGACGTCTTCGTCCTGCAGGTCGCGGGCACCAAGCGCTGGCACGTCCACGCGCCCGTGCACCCTGACCCGCTGCGCTCCCAGCCCTGGAACGACCACGCCGACGCCGTGGCCGCCCGGGCCGCCGAGGAGCCGCTGATCGACGAGGTCCTCGAGCCCGGCGACGCCCTCTACCTCCCGCGCGGCTACCTGCACTCGGCGACCGCCCAGGGCGAGGTCAGCGCGCACCTGACGATCGGCGTGCACGTCCTCACCCGCTGGGCCGTGGTGGACGCGCTGGTCAACGCGCTCACCGCCGACCCGGAGCTGCGCGGGTCGCTGCCGCTGGGCATCGAGGCGTCCGACCCCGCGGCGCTCACCCCGCACGTCGACGCGATCGCCGCACGCCTGGCCGAGACCCTCGCCGCGCCGGATCCCGGACGCGCCGAGGGCGTCGCCCGGCGCCTGCGCCGCCGTGCGTGGACGGGCAACCGTCCCGAGGCGGTCGCCCCGCTCGTCCAGGCGGCCGCAGCCACCTCGGCGGACGCGACGACGTCCGTGCGCCTGCGGCTCGGCCTGCATCACCGGCTGCGGCCGGCGAGCGACGACGAGAGCGTCGTGCTGGACCTCGCCGACCGGACCCTGACCCTGCCCGCGGGCACCCGGGCCGCCTGCGAGCGGCTGCTCGAGGGTCGGCCGGCTACCGCCCAGGAACTGCCGGGACTCAGCCCGGAGGACGGCGCGGTCGTCGTCCGGCGGCTGCTGAAGGAAGGCGTTCTCGTGCCCGAGTGAGGTCACCCTCACTCGGCGCCCCGCGACGGGTGTCCACCGGCGCCCGCGCGGGGTATGACTTGGAGATGACCTCGACCGAGTCGGGTGGCTTCCGCTGTTCGGACGCCGCCCGGGACCGCGACGACCCGTTCGTCGCCACGGCACCGCCCGCCCGGTGCTGGCTGCTCGTCGAGCATCCCGGGCCGTGGGGCCACCAGGCGCTCGGCGACGCCGGCTACGCGCCGGAGGTCGTCGATGCGATCGACGCGTTCTGCCGCGCCCGCGGCGCGCGCTTCCAGCTGATCCGGCCCCCGCGGCTGCGCGGCGAGCCCCTCGCCGACCGCGGCCGGTTCGCGCTGGTGGACACGACCCCTGGCGCGGAGTCGGTGCGCTGGGGGCGGGTCGGCTCGCCCGCGGAGCTGCCCGCGGCCCTGGCGGACGTCGAGGCGGTGACGTCCCCGTCACCGGAGCCCGTCTACCTCGTGTGCGCGCACGGGCGCCACGACGCGTGTTGCGCGATGCGCGGGCGCCCCGTCGCCGCGGAGCTCGCGGGCACCTACCCGGAACGCACGTGGGAGACCACCCACACCGGCGGCGACCGCTTCGCCGCCAACGTCGTCCTGCTCCCCCACGGCCTGGTGCTCGGCCGCGTGCCCGCCCCCGAGGCGGTCGCCGTCGTCGAGCGCTACGACGCGGGCGAGGTCGACACGATCTGGGTCCGCGGGCGCTCGTTCCTCACCCCACCGGCCCAGGCGGCCCAGCACCATGCGCGGCTGATCCTCCAGGAACCCCGCGTGGACGCGCTGCGCGTGCTCGACGTCGAGGGGCACGACGACGGCTCGACGGCGGTCCGTCTCGACGGTGGCCCGGAGCGCGGGCCGGTGACGGTCGTCGTGCGCGAGCGGTGGGTCGCCTCACCCACCCCGCTGACCTGCTCGGCCGGGCGCGCGGCGTCGATGCGCGTGTTCGATCTCGTCGACCTCGCGGCCGGGGTCGGCGCGCCGGCCGGGGTGGGCGTGACCAGCACGGTCGTGTGAACCGAAGGAGAACGCTCGAAACGCTTGGCCGCAACACTGGTTGAGGCTGTGTATACGCGGGAAGGTGGCCGCTGCACGGCAAGCACTCCCGGAACGGAGCAGCTCACATGAGCACCCTCTTCGCGATCCTCGGCTGGATCGTCTTCGGCCTCGTCGTCGGCTTCATCGCCCGCGCGCTGGTCCCCGGCAAGGACAACATCGGCATCCTGGCGACCATCGGCCTCGGCATCCTCGGCTCGGTCGTCGGCGGCCTCGTGTTCTCGCTGTTCACCGGCCAGATCACGCTGTCCAACCCCGTGGGCTGGATCGGCTCGATCATCTTCGCGATCATCCTGCTGGTGGTCTACAACAAGGTGACGGGACGGAAGAAGGTGCAGCGCTAGCTAGTGCACGATTAAATCGTGCACTAGGTTCGGTGGCGTGAGCACCGACGAGGGCACGCAGGACGACCTGCTCCTCTCGGAGCAGGCCTGCTTCGCGCTCTACTCGGCGTCCCGCGCGGTCACCGACGTCTACCGCCCCTTGCTCTCGGAGCTGGGGCTGACCTACCCGCAGTACCTGGTCCTCCTGATCCTCTGGGAGTCCGAGCCGCGGACGGTCCGGGACGTCGGTGCCGCGCTGGCGCTCGACTACGGCACCGTCTCGCCGCTGCTCAAGCGGCTGGAGGGTGCCGGGTTCGTCGAGCGGCGTCGCGATCCCCACGACGAGCGCACGGTCACGGTGCACCTGACCGGCACCGGTCGCGCGCTGCGCGAGCGGGTCGCCCACGTGCCCACCACGATCGGCTGCGCCCTCGGTCTCGACGACCGCGAGCGCCGCGAGCTCATCGTGCTCCTCCGGACCCTCACCGCCTCGACGATCGCCTTCCGCGGCGTCGACGGGGAGTCGTCCGTCAGCTGACACCCACTCCGAAGCCCCAGGAGGCGACGATGCCGAGCCGCGACGCGACCACGCACTGGGAAGGCGGTCTGCAGGACGGCACGGGTCACGTGACCCTGGACTCGTCCAACGCCGGCCAGTTCAACGTCTCGTTCCCGACCCGCGCCGAGGACCCCAACGGCCAGACCAGCCCCGAGGAGCTCATCGCCGCGGCGCACTCCTCGTGCCTGGCCATGAACCTCTCCGGCGTGCTCGGCGGCGAGAACCTCACCGCGAACTCCATCGACGTCAGCGCCGAGGTCACCCTCGCCCCGGCCGAGGGCGGTGGCTTCGAGATCAGCGGCATCGCCATCACGCTGCGCGCCGACGTCGACGGTGTCGACGAGGCGAGGTTCCAGGAGCTCGCGAAGACCGCCGAGCAGACCTGCCCGGTCTCCAAGGCGCTAGCGGGCACCACGATCACGCTGGACGCCTCGCTCGGGAAGTGAGCCGGGCCCGTCGGGGGCCGCGGCTACCGTGACGGCGTGCCCGACGTCGGCCCGTCGTCGAGCCCGGGGAGCCGGCGAGTACCTGCGCTGCGCGCACGCGACGCCCTGCAGGAGCACCTCGTCCAGGCCGAGGCCCTCGTCCTCCCCCTCCGTCGTCTCCGACACTCTCGCGCCTCGACCTTGACAGGACTAAAGAGTCCTGACTTAGGATCGACGGCGTGGACCTCAGCGCGCGCCCCGTCGTCTCCGCCGCCGAGTGGGAGCAGGCCCGCCAGGAGCTGCTCGTGCGCGAGAAGGAGGCGACCCGCGCGAACGACGCGCTGGCCGCGGCGCGGCGCCGGATGCCGATGGTGCGCCTCGAGCGCGACTACGTCCTGCAGGGCATGGACGGTCCCGTCCGCCTGGTCGAGGCCTTCGAGGGCCGCCGCCAGCTCGTGGCCTACAAGTTCATGTGGTCGGACCCGGCGAGCCCGTGCGAGGGGTGCTCGATGTTCGTCGACCAGTTCGGCCACGCCGCCCACCTCGCGGCGCGCGACGTGACCCGGGCGGTGATCAGCTCGGGCCCCCTGGAGGAGACGCTGCCCTACCGGGCGCGCATGGGATGGACCGTGCCCTGGTACTCGGCGGCCGGCAGCGACCTCGACACCGACCTGGGCCTCGGCGGGGGCTTCGCCCTCAACGTCTTCCTGCGCGACGGCGACGACGTCTACCGCACCTACCTGGTCGACGGTCGCGGCGTCGAGAAGCTCGGGAGCGTCTGGTCGTTCCTCGACATCACGCCGTTCGGGCGCCAGGAGGCCTGGGAGGACTCGCCGGCGGGCACGCCGCGGTCCGACCCGTACGTCTGGTGGCGCCGCCACGACGAGTACGGGACGGCCGATCAGTCGCCGTCGGCCACCGGGAGGGGCTGAGTGCCACCGCCGCGCCCGTCCGGCCCCGGCCCCGGTTCCACGTCCGGCTCCGGTCGCCACAGGGCCAGCCCCGCGACGACGACGGCGGCGAACACCAGCCCGACGCCCAGGTACACCAGCGCGGACTCAACTCCCGGGTCACCGGCGACGAGGTAGGTCAGGCCGGCCTGGCCCGACCACGCGAGCAGGAACTGCCGCGCCCGCAGGGCGCCGCGACGCACGACGAGCAGGAGCGCGACCTGCACGGCCGTGAGCGCGACCGTCAGCGCGGCCCCGAGACCGCCCGGGCCCACGAGGAGCATCGTGGTGGCGAGCCCTGCGGCGGCGAGCGCGGCCGTCACCGTGACGGCGGCGACGGGCATCCCGAGCGGCTCCACGCACGCCACGGTACGAGCGCGGCGAAACCCCGTCGGTCACGCGGGGGGAGGGCGACCGACGGGGCCCGGGCATCGACCACCGGCCGCGCCGGGCTGCGAGACGTGCTCACGGCCCGACTGTGACGGTCCTCCCTCGGAAGGGGCTCGTCAAGTGAGCAGTCCGTGCGCTCCGCGTCTACAGACTACTCCCCCCGCCGGTCCGCCCGCAGACGACGGCCGAACGTGCCACCCGTGAAGCGCGCGATGCGGGCCACCGCCGCGAGCTGCTCGAGATCGCGGTCGCCGAGCCACTCCGAGAACGCGGTCCGCGTCTCGGCAGGGTCGTCGGGCCGGTCATCGGGGCGGACGTCGGGCCGGTCATCGGGGCGGACGTCGGGCCGGTCAGGGCGGGCGTCGGCGAGGACGTCCCAGAGGTCGCGTTCGAGCCGTATCGGTCCCCCACGGAGAGTGGTCACGATATGCGGCTCGCGGTTGAACCCGGATCGTGGCCATCGATCGTCACCACCGGCCGGGGAGCGGGAAGCACCCTGCTCAGCGACGTAGCGTGTCGCTCGGGGAGTGACCGTAGGTCCGCCGGTAGTCGACGGCGAACCGCCCGGCGTTGGCGAACCCCCAGCGCGCGGCGATGCCGCCCACGGTGTCGCCACGGGTGGGGTCGCCGACCTGCAGGTCGTGGTGCGCCCGCTCCATCCGCGCCCGTCGCAGGTAGTCCAGCGGGGACTGCTCGCGGTGGCGGCGGAACGCCGCCTGCAACCCGCGTGGGCCCATCCGGGCGGCCTCCGCGATCTGAGCGAGGCTGACGTCCTCGTGCGCGTGGGCGTCCATGAACTCGATGGCGCGGCGGACCGTGGCCGGCTCGGCCGCCTCCCGGTCCTGCTCCGGATGGTGGTCGAGGGTGCTGTTGGGGAAGACGGCGAGCACGCCGGCCACCAGCTGGCGCAACGCCTCGGCGTGCATCAGCGGCAGCTCCATCAGCTCGTCGTGGGCGAGCAGCGACCGGTCGACGTGGTCGACAAGATCCGTCCAGTAGCGCGCGAGCGCCGCCGACCGCGGCGTCATCGTCCCGAACATCACCCCGGACGGCTCGAGTCCCGAGATCTCGGCGCCGACCCGGGCGACCTCGTCGAGGTCGAGCGTCGTCATCCGCAGATCGACGGTGTCCCACCCCGCGGAGTGCGGCGACCAGTGCGGCGCCAGCATCACCCGCGCCGCGACGTCGCGACCCTGGTCGGTGACCCACAGGCCCCCGCCGCGCACCTCCATGACGATCAGCGCCCCGGGCGGCTCGGCCCAGGCGCGGAACCGCCCGGTGTGCCGCATCCGGCTGACCCCGAGGCGCCCGGCGAAGGCGCCGGCGAGGTCGAAGGCGAAGCCCTCCCGCGGGATCGGCTCGTGGCGGAAGCGTGCGTAGGCGCGCTGGTGCTCCGCCGCCACCTCGGGATCGTCGGTCCTCACGTGACGCCGGGAGACTGGTCTCAGGCGCAGGTCCATCGTTCTGGAAGGTATTCCCCCCTCGCCCCGAGTGGTATCCACTGAGCGCATTCTGGGTACCGTGGACGAGCAACTTGCGCTCGTCCACCCCGCGTCGGCGCGGCGTCGGCTTCGAATCAGGCCGGAGTGCCCTCGTAGACCTCGGCAGGCTTTCGGCCACTCAGGACCGAGCCGACCCAGGCGCCGAGCATGGCCGCCTGGATCTCAGAGCGGTCGAAGGCGTGGGCCTCGGCGCCGTAGAAGTTGATGGCGCCGACCGCGTGCTGCTCGGCCTGCAGGCCGACGCGGAACGCGCTCCAGGGCAGCGAGATCGACAGCGACGACCGCACCCCCAACGCCCCGGCGGCCTCGGAGAAGCGCGGCCAGAACCGCGCGCCCTCGGCGCTCGCGAGGTCGTCCGCCCGCACCGACGCGACCAGGTCCATCTCCGCGGCGTCGATGCAGGGGCCCTCGTCGAGCCAGTACTGCGCCGCGTCGACGACGCTCGAGTCGCCGGTGGATGCCGCCGTGCTGTACGAGCAGTGATCGCCGGAGAGCTGGTCGATGCTGGTCAGGCTGACCGACCGGCACCCGTCGTACAGCGACGTGGCCGCCTCGAGGACGAGCCCGAGGACGTCCTCGTACGTCGACGTGCCGGCGACGGAGGCAAGCCCGTGTGCGGCGGGCCAGGCGTTCACGGCCCGGCAGCGTTGCAGGCGTGCGCGCCCCTGGATGGTCGCCGCGTACCTCTTCTGCTGGCGGGCCCGGTCCTCGGCACGGACCCTCAGCGCGCGCGACGCCCTCACCTCGGCTCGCACGCGCGCGCTCAGAGGCGTCTGCACCGCTACTTCGTGGCGCCCCACTCCACGACCGTAGTCCCTCGACGCTCCCAGGACCACGATCGGTCGGCCCCGCCGTCCGGGCGCAACCCGGACAGGCGCTCGCGGAGCACGGCGTCCTTCTCGCGAGCCACCTCGACCGATCCGTGCCGTCGCCACGCGAGCTCTCGACGGATCCGGGCGGCCCCGGGGCCGGCGCGGTCGCCGCTCTCGCGCGCGAGGGGCCGTCCTCGGATCGACGTGCCGTACTGACGATCCCGCCTCGGCCGCGGGGGAGTGGCACGAGGCGGGACCGCTGACCTCGCTCGGGAGCCGGCGAGCGGCACCGTTCGCGGACCAGGGTCCGGACGATCCTCGTCCGGACGGGCCGGTCAACGGCGTCGTTCGGCTCCGGCGAACACGTTCTCGAAACGCTGCGCAGGAACGGGGCGGCGCCCAGGCGGTCCCCGCGGGTGGAGACGACCCTACGCCGGGGCCTGTTCACGAGCACGAAGATCCTTGCGCAAGACCTCGGAGGATTGCGCGCCGCACGCCTCGTACCTGCGGAAATCCAGGATGGGAGCCGTCGCACTTCGGCTTGTGTGTCGTGGTGGGGCCGCGTGGCGCGTCGGCAAGCTCCGGTTGACGCTGACCCTGACCGACTAGCAACCGTCACACTGCCAGGCGCTTGGCCGGGGTTCACGAGGGCCGTTCGCCTGGACGTCACCCTGCTCGGTGACTGTCCAGGTCTCCCCCGGTGTGGCCCCGCTGCTGTCAGCCATCGCTGTCAGCTGTCACGGGTTGCGTCTCTCGCGTTCGAGGACGCGGAGTCGGAGCTAGGGCTGGTAGGGCGGCGCCACTCCCCAGCCCCAGCGTGGGACGGGTGCCTCTTCGACGATGTCGGGGTTCGCGTGGGAGTTGTGCATTGCCAGGCGGGTGCCCCACTCGACGTAGCCGAGGAAGGCCGCGCGGAACTCCGGGTCGTCGGGCAGCTCCGCGTCGTCGGCGGCCCGGCTCATCGTCTCGACGAACCGTCGTCGCTGCTCGATGGTGATCCTGAGTTCGCGGTGGTGGGCGAGCATGCGGGGATAGCCGCCCAGCTCGGCGGTGTAGTCCGCGGGGCCGCCGAACACTTCGACCCACCACAGCGTCACGTGGGCTCGGTGCTCCTCGGAGACGCCGCCCGGGAACAGCGGGCCGAGGAGGTCGTCCTTCTCCACGCGATCGTAGAAGGCGTCGATCAAGCGACGGAACGCCACTCGCTCACCCGCCCACTCGTACAGGGTCGGAGTCATCGCAACACTGTAATCACGCCGCTGGCAGAGCGGCTAGCGTCTGGGTTGCGGGCTTATGAACTCGCACGGGTCCGGCTCGGGGTCTCTCCCTCGGCGGCGCGGGCTCTGCCCTGCCGGGCTGCTCGTGCGGGTGCAAGCGCCCCTGTCCACGCTGGCGGGCGCGGGTGCTGTCAACTGGCGCTTGCGGTCGTGCGGGCGGTCTGGCAGCCCTGGGGCGCGTCGTCGTGGGTGAGACCCCGCCCCGACCACCACCACCGCCCCGCCACCCGTGAGCTCGTCGCTGGAAGGGGCTCTCCTGAGGTCGGTGCCCTGGTCCAGGGCGGAGCGCCTGGCCGCCGGAGGCCGACACCCCTACCGCTCCCGGTCACCCCTGGCGTGGTTGGGTCCGCCGCTTCGCACCGTTCGCGGCCAGGCGGCCGGGTAGCGCCCGCCGCACGGGTCGAAGACAGGAGTGCGGCGAGGCGCGGACCGGCAACGCCGGGCCGCGCCGGCGCGCCAGCGCCGGCCCCGACACTGGCTGGTGGTGCCCGGTGAGCGGGCGGGTTCTCGGTAACTGGCGAACAACTCTTCCGACCGGACTCCGGGACCCGTCTCAAAGCCAGACCCCCGGCCAGGCGGTCGAGGTCGTCGGGGTCGATGAGGTGGTTCGTCGGGAGGGTCGGGCCGCTCGCTGGCGTCGTCGCTCGCAGGTGCAGCGGATCAGCTCGATCGGCCGGGTCCGCCGGTGTGGTCTCCAGCGCGACCCCGACGCGGGGACGGTGCTGGCGGTCTCGCAGCGCCCGGAGGGTCGCCGCGCGGGGATCGAGGGCATGGTCACCTGCGGGTCGGTGTGGGCGTGCCCGGTGTGCGCGGCCAAGGTCGCCGCCAAGCGCGCCGACGAACTCGCGACGGTGCTCGACGCCGTCCATGCGGCGGGCGGCTCGGCGTTCATGGGCACGTTCACGATCAGCCACCAGGCCGGGGACCGGCTCGGGCTGTCTCGCGAGGAGCGGGAACGTCGCTACGTGCTCGATCGGCGCCGCAAGTGGCGCAACCGCCTCGACAAGATCGACCAGCGGCGGATGGGCCGGGAGCTAGCCGAGGAGCGCGGTTGGGACGTCGACGAGCACCAGGCCGAGGCCGACGACATCGAAGAGGCCAGCATCCGCAAGAAGATCGCCGACAAGGACGACGCGTTCATCTCGGTCGGGGCTCAGGCCCGGCAGCAGCGCGAGACCGATACCCGCGACCTCGCCGAGCTGAACGCCCGGCAGGGCTGCTGGGACGCGGTGACCGCCTGCTGGCAGGCGGCCACCGGCGGCCGCGACTGGGGCCCCGACCAGGACGACGCGGGGATGCTCGGGTGGGCGAAGGTCACCGAGGTCACCGACGGCGCCACCCCCACCATCCTGGCCGCCCAGCCGGCCGGGCACGGCTACTCCGGCAACGGGTGGCACGTGCATGTCCACGTCCTGCTGTGCTTCCAAGACGACCTGTCCGAGGAGTACGTGGCCGCGAAGATCGTGAGCGGGATGCACGCCCGCTGGGCGCGCAAGGCCCGCGCGCTCGGGTTCGACTCCTCGGACGAGCACGGCTGGGACCTACGCAAAACCTACCGCGGTGGCGGGGACAACCTGCACTCCTACTTCGTCAAGCAGGCCCACGAGATCACCGGCGCACACCGCAAGGAAGGCCGCCGCCGCGGTGGCCGCACCCCGATGCAGCTCCTCGCCGAAGCCGTCGACACCTACCGGACCGAGGACGTCGCCCGCTGGTGGGAATGGGAGTCCGCCTCCGAACGCCGTGAACAGCTCACCTGGTCCCAGGGCCGCCGCTCCCTGCGCGCGTTCGCGCAGCTCGGCGTCGAGAAGAACGACCAGGAAGTCGCCGACGAAACCCTCGACGCAGAGGAGCGCCTCGGGCTGCCCGACGACACCGCCCGCTGGCTGCGCGCCAACAACCAGTACCCCGCGCTGCTCGACGCCGCCGAGACGGGCGGCCTCGACGCCGCCCGCCACTGGCTCTCCCTGCGTGATCTTGACTGGGACGACAGCCCGCCGCCGCGCGCAGCCGAGACTCCGTCACGGCCTAGGGACCCCTGACTGTCGGTAGACAGTCGGCCTCGGAGTGGGCGTCGTCATGCACTCCGAGGCTTCTCCTTCTCAGCCCGGCCCGCGACAGGCACCGGGCGCGGTTGGATCGGTGCCTGCGTCACGCTCAGCCCACTCGCGCGAGCGGCTATGACGCGTTGCAGCGCCACCTGCCGTCCAGCGACGCTGCGTTGTTGCGATTCGGGTGTGCGGGACATCTGACCAGGGTGCTGTCGGTAGAGCCATGTGACGAGTGGCTCGTGGTAGCCAAAGGCGATCTCTGAGAGTCCCGCGAACATCGCGATGTCATCGTCGCCGTAGGACGCAACCCACCCACCGATGGCGCGGAGGACGGTCGCGCGGAGCATGAGTCCGGCGCAGTGAATCTGCCAGTTCCCGTCGTGCTCGATGGCTTGCGCGTTCACCACACCCGGCGGGAGGACACCGAATGGCAGTGCAGCTGGCCACGACGTGCGGCCGCCGTCGGGGTGGAGATCATCCGCTTGAGCGACAGCCCAATGGATACGCGCGTCGTCAAAGTGTGGGAGCAGAGCGGCAAGTGCTCCAGGCAGCAGGACGTCGTCTTGGTCCAGCACCTGGATTAATGAACCGGACGCCCGCGCAAGCGCAGCGTTCCGGGTGGCTGCCACCCCGAGGTGGCGGCTGTTGCACTCGTACCGGATCGCCTCATGAGTAGGCAGCAGATCGTGGGAGCGATTGACATCGTCGTCCTCTTGGATAATCCACTCCAGCGACCACTCGGCGGGCAGGGTCTGGTCGAGGACGGACCTGGCTGCCTCGATGAGGTGCTCGGGAAGCGGGCGATGGACGGCTGTCAAGACTGAGATGGTGGGCACGTCAGGCGTCCTCGCTCCAAGGCCGCAGCGGCGTGACGAAGTCGAGTCGGGTGCGATCAGCGGGATACTCGGCGTCGGAGATTTCGACACGCCGACCGTGCTGATCAACTGAAATGCGGCGGCAGCGCAAGATCGGCACTCCTGGTTGAAGCTCCCAGAGCTGGGCATCGGCGGTCGTAGGCATCCGAGCAGTCACTTCATCGATCATCTTCATAATCTCTATACCGACGGTGTAGAGCTGATGCTGAGTGCCGCCAGGCCAGGGCTCGTTGCCCGGGTCATACAGCGCGCGGTTCGAGGACACATATTCGTCAGGAATGTGGGAGACGCTCCATGCTTCGCGGCGGCCGGTAGCGGGATCGGCAAGTTCCCACGCGCGACGAAGGACGCGAGTACCGGCCGGGATGCGAAGGGCTGTAGCGACGTCGTCGTTTGCCTCGACAACCGCGTAGTGCGGCCTGAAGTCGAGCGCTTCGATCGGGACTTGTGACTCGACCTCGGCGGTGCCTTGCTTCGCGCGTTCCGTCTCGGGGCGACGGACCATGTCTTTCTCTTCTTGGTGGCGTTCGGAGGAACGGACGACCTGGCGTGGGGGGGTTCGGACCGTTGGAGCCTTCCCGCGTCCACCGGTGATGAGCCCCTGTTGCTTGAGCAGCTCGACGGCAGAGCGGACCGGGTTCATCGAGCAGCCCCAGCGCTGCTGAAGCTCGGCGAGGGTCGGCAGTGCGTCGCCCGGCCGAAGCTCACCGACCTCGATGCGGATGCGGAGGTCGTCGGCGATCTGAACCTGAAGCGGTGGCAGAGCAGTCGTGACCTGGGGTTCCACTCCGCAAGGCTACGAGCGCCACGGTTCGCATGCAAACCCACTACCGGCCCACGTGACGGCGTGCTACCTTGCTCACACCTCGCAGGTTTGCATGCAAACCTGCGAACGACCAACGGGGAGAGGACCCAGTCATGGCTGAGCCGGTGTGGGAGTTCGTGAGCCGGGTGGAGCTGGAGGAAGCCGCCCGGGCGACCGGGCATGTGGTCACGAAGATGGCGTGGGAGGACCGGCCGGACGGTAAGCGGCGTCCGTCGGAGAACCCGGAGCTGGATGAGTTCAACCGCCCGCAGCACGTGCTGGACGTGGTGCTGCCCTTCGGTCGCGACGGGCAGCCGTTGGTGTTCGGGGTGACGGTGGCCTCGCACGAGGTCCCGGCGCCGGAGCCCTACAGCTTCGTGGAGTTCGACGGGCTGCGTGCTCGGGTCAAGCAGCACAAGTCCGGGCGGGGCGTGGAGATCAGCTTCACCGCCGAGGGTGTGCGCCCGGCGGCGGGTGGTCCGCAGCGCCAGTCCCGGCGCCAGGCCGACTCTCAGACCAGCTCTGAGGCCGCCTGATGCCCCCGCAGTCCACGCCGGGACTGGCACCCCGCGGCGGGTCTACCCGTCCGTCGAGCGTCAAAACCGGGTTGACGATGCACCGGCTGCGGCCGGTGGTGGAGAACGACGAGTTCGCCCGCTTCGCCCGCCGGGTCGTGACCGCGCACAGCCGCCGAGTCGCTACCGGCGACATCGAGGGCCTGCGCGACCTCGACGCCCTCGGGAAGGCGTGGGAGACCGCGATGCGCCGCGCCATCGGTGGGCTACGCGAGGCCGGCTACTCGTGGGCCGAGGTCGCCCGCCAGCTCGACGTGACCCGCCAGGGCGCGCAGCAGCGCTGGGGCGGTGAGCGGTGATGGCGCCCAACGGTTCCACGGGGTCCGGTTCGGCGGGCAGTCGGGCCCCGTGGGGGCAACGGACCTGCCGGGACTGCGCCCAGCTCTACCCGCTCACCACCAGCCACCGCGACCCACGGTGGTGCCCGGCCTGCGCCACCGGCCACCTCGCGCGCTGCACCCAATGCACCCGGGCGTTCGACCGCGACGGCCAGAGCCGGCTCTGCCCGTCGTGCCGCGACCAACACGCCCTGTTCGACGTGGTCGAGGTCGTCGGGGGTGGTCGGTGATGGGCGCCCCGACCCGCCCGTCCGGCTCCGCAGTGCGGGTCGACACCACCGCGGCGCTCGATCTGCTGGTGCTGACCTGCCGGGACGGCGACTGCCTGGCCCAGTGGACCCCCACCCCGGTCACCAAGGACGGCCCTGGCGGTCCGCCGGTGATCGCCCTGTCGGTCGAGGTCTGCCCAGCGTGCGGCTCCTCGGTCTGGGAGGTCACCGAGTGCCAGGTCGCCGGCTCCCCCTCCGCGCAGGTGCGCCGCCGCCGCGCCTCGCGCCGTTCCCACCGCTCATCCCACTCCGGAAGAGGTTTCTGACCATGGCCCGTCCGATGCGCGCCCCCGGCCTGTCGACCGGCGGCTACCACCTCTGCACCGCCTGCCAGGGCACCGGCTCCTGCACCACCCGCACCTGGACCCACCGCGGCTGGGAGCGCTCCCACGGCCGCTGCGCGGCCTGCAAGGGCAAGGGCGGCAAGTTCGCCAACCACGCCCCCCGCGAGCGCATCACCCGCGGCGGCCTCGGCAGCCGCGCCCGCACCACCGGCACCGACACCACCAGCCGTAGCGACACGGGGAGGACCCGATGAGAGAGATCAGCACCGCGCGGCTGTGGCGCGGCCAGACCATCCGCACCCGCGCCGATGTGATGCGCACCGAACGCCTCCACGAGCGCTCCCGGCTGGTGCGCTGGGCCCTGACCGCCGGATGGTGGGCCGGCTGGCTCACCCTGGTCACCGCCTGGTTCACCGTCTACGTCCCCGCCGCTGGCGCCAGCCTCGCCGCCGCCGCGCTGGCGTTCCTGGCGCTCGGGCCGTGGGGCCTTCTCGCCGTCCTCGTCGTCGGGGCCCTGGTGGGCCGGCTGTGGTCACGGCTGCGCCCGGCCACCTGGAACCGCGCGGTGGTCTCCCGGGTGGCGCGGTTCGCCCGCCGCACCCGGTATCGCTGGTCGTGGGACGACGTGTGCGCCGCCACCGGGGTGAAGGCCACCGACGCCTCGCACCGCGTCATCGTGCCCCGCCTGTTGTGGGTCGCCCTGGGCGAGCACGCCGACGAGCTGCACGTGCAGCTCTGCCCCGGGGTCACCCCTGGCGTGCTCGCCCGCCAGGCCGACGCGCTGGCGTGTGAGTGGAACGCCCTGGAGGTCCGGGTCCTGGCCCACCCGCATCGCGCCGGCTGGGTGCTGCTGCGCGTGGTCTACCGCGACGTGCTGGCCGACGACCCCACCGAGGACGAGCCGCTGGTGACCCCGGATTTCCGCTGGGTCCGCGTCGGGCGCCGCGAGGACGGCGCCCCGTGGTGGCTGCGCCTGATGGGCACCCACGTCCTGATCGCCGGGCTGACCGGCGCCGGGAAGTCCGGACTGGTCGCCGCGATCATCCGCGCTCTCGCCCCGGCCATTCACACCGGGACGGTGCGGCTGATCGGGATCGATCCCAAGGGCGGCATGGAGTACCGCATGTGCTCCGAGCTGTTCTACATGCTCGCCTACGGCGACGACGAACACCTCGTGGCCGCCCTCGAGTTCGCCGCCGACCTCATGCGTCAGCGCGCCGAAGCCCTGGGTGGCAACGTCCGCAAGCTGCTCGCGCGGATGTTCGGGGACTACCCGCTCTACGTGATCCTCGTCGATGAGCTGCTCGCGCTCACCACCTACATCGCCAACCGCGAGCTGCGCGACCGGGCCAACGCCGCCGTGCGCCGGATGCTCTCCCAGGGCCGCGCGCCCGGGGTCGTGGTCATCGGGTGCGTGCAGGACCCCCGCAAGGAAGTCCTCTCGTTCCGCGACATGTTCGGCTACCGGGTCGGTCTGCGGCTGGACTCCGACGTCGAGACCCGCATGGTGCTCACCGACTCCGCCTACGAGCGCGGCGCGCACTGCGACCTCATCGGTGAGGACTGCCCCGGGATGGGCTTCGTCGTCGACGAGGACGGCGGCAAGCGCCAGCCGGTCAAGGTCCGCGGCAACTGGGTCTCCGACACCGAACTCGGCTACCTCGCCGCCACCTATCCCGCACCCGAACAGGTCGAGGTCCCCGCGCTCGCCACCCGCAACAAGCGCCCCGGCACCAGCAACGGCCGCGGCGAGAGCGGAGGGCAGGCCGCATGAACGCCCCCACTGCGCTGCTGGCAGCTCTCCTGACCGCCGACACGCCGCGCTGGCTCGTGCTCGCCGGGCTCGGGCTCCTCGCCGCCGCCTACGGCCTCTGCGGGCTGCTCACCCTCGCCGGACGCCACCAAGCACGCCACAGATGCCAGTTCGAGTCCCCGCCCACCACCGACCACCGCACCGAACACAACCCCCGACAGGTCGTCGCCACGCGGCCCGAACGCCGGGAGCTCCACCACGTCGCTGCGGCCCGCCTTGATCAACCAACGACCAAACGGGGGCAGAAGTGATCGCCGCCGTGATCATCACCGCCCTGCTCACCGTGATCGCCGCGCAGACCCGCGCCGTCGGTGCCGCGGTCGTCCTCGGCGTCATCACCGTCGCCCTGCTCGCCGCCCTCGCCCCCGACGTCGTCACCGGCGTCGGCCACGTTCTGGCCGCCATCGCCAGCGGCATCGGCGACGCCCTCACCGACGCCAGTACCGGAGCCACCTGATGAACCCCACCCTCACCCGGCACGTCGACCAGGCCTCCGAGTCGATCCGCGTCGCCAACCACGCCGCCCTCGGTCCCGTCACCGGCCACGACGCCTACGTCGTCGTCGGCAACCTGGCCGAGCTCGTCCACCGCCTGCCCCAACTCCTCGACTACCTCGGTCGCGGGCTGCGCCGTGCCGACCCCGCCGCGCACTACGACGACCGCGGCGCCGACCCGATCAACACGCTCCACGCCGCCGCCTACGCGATCGCCGCCGCCACCGGCGACCTCGACCTCGTCGCCTTTCAGCTCGACAACGCCCACAACCACCTCGGCCACCTCGGTCGCCGACTCCCGGAGGACTGATCCCATGGCTGCCAGCGCAAAGGTCGACCGCGACGAGCTGCTGACCGTGCGCCAGGTCCTCGCTGAACTGGGGGACGTCTCGCGGGACACGTTCTACGAGTGGCGGGAGCGCCGAGTCGCCCCGCCGTGCCTGCGGCTCCCGAACGGGCACCTTCGGGTCCGCCGGGGCGATCTCCTCGACTGGCTCGACGCACTACGGGACGACGCCGCATGAGCGAGGAAACCACCTTCCAGGTGCGCTTCTGGTCGATCCGCAAGACCGACAGGGCGTCCCGGCCGTGGCGAGTTCGGTGGGTCACGGCGGGCAAGCCGCACTCGGAGTCCTACATCACCAAGCCGCTCGCCGAAGCGTTCAGGGCGGACCTCGTCAAGGCGGCGCGGGCCGGGGAGGCATTCGACATCGACTCCGGTCTCCCGGCTTCGATGCTCCGCAAGCGAGCGTCGCGGACGTTCCTCGAGCTGGCGGTCGCCTACATCGACCACATCTGGGCGACTGCGCCGCCGAACACCCGGCGGGCCGCGGTGGTCAACCTCGCCGCGATCACCCCGAAGTTCGTCAACCCGCTCGACAACGCTCCCGACGAGACCGACCTCCAGCGCATCGCCAGCACGCATCTTCTGCCGCCGCCCCTGCGGAGCCGTGAGCTGAGCACCCGGGACCGCGCCGTGGCGTCCTGGCTGCGTCGCGCATCCCGACCGACCACCGACCTTGCCGACTCCCTCGCCCTGGGCGCGCTCCTGCACGACCTCGGCAACGCGGCCGACGGACGAGCCGTCACCTCGTCAACTCTGGACAAGCGCCGCGCGGTGCTGCACCGGGTGGCCGGCTACGCGGTGGACACCAGCGTCCTGGCCGCCAACCCCGTCACGGGCCGGCGCACCGGGACAGCGCAGGCCACCGGGGGCGTCGACCCGCGAGTGGTGGTCAATCCTGCCCAGGCGCGTCAGCTTCTCGCCGCGGTCACGTACGTCTCCGGGCATCGGCGCACCGAGCGAGACCGTGGCTGGAGGCTGCGGGCGTTCTTCGCCTGCCTGTACTACGCCGGCCTACGTCCCGGCGAGGCCCAGCAACTCCGCGACACCGACGCGAAGCTCCCAGTCGCCGGCTGGGGCGAGCTGGTCCTCTCCGGGTCGCTGACCGGTGTCTCGGGCGAGCACTACAACGACGGCCTGCGTGACCCCGACGCCCGCCCGCTCAAGCGTCGCCGCCGCGAGGCCGTCCGCCGCGTCCCCGCCCCGCCAGCTCTCGTAGCGATCCTGCGCGGGCACCTCGACCTCTACGGCGCAGCGCCCGACGGCCGGCTGTTCCCGGCGTTGACGACCGGCGGACGCATCCGGGAGTCGGTCTACACACGGACTTGGAAGCAGGCCCGGGAGATCGGCCTGAGCCCGACGCAGGCGGCCTCACCGCTGGCGGCCCGCCCGTACGACCTCCGGCACGCGGCGCTGTCCTCCTGGCTCAACGCCGGGGTGCCGCCCACCGACGTCGCCGAGCGGGCCGGCCACTCGGTCAAGGTCCTGCTCTCGGTCTATGCCGCGTGCCTCGACGGCGAGCGCGACGCCTACAACACCCGTATCCAGAACCTGCTCGACGGGGAGAACTGATGATCACCAACCGCCGAGTGTGTCGTGCCTGTGCCGCGAATCCCGCCGTAGGACCACGCACGACCACAGTGGCTCACAGAGACTTCACATCGGTCATTCAGCGTCGTCGCAGGTCAGAGGCCCGAAGGAGCGGGTCGACGCCCCTACGCGGGGGCCTGTTCGCGAGCACGAAGATCCTTGCGCAGGATCTTGCCCGATGCCGACTTCGGGATCTGCTCGATGAACTCGACGACGCGGACCTTCTTGTGCGGGGCGATGCGGTCGGCCACGAACGCGATCACGTCGTCGCCGGAGAGCTCCGCGCCCTGCTGCAGCACGACGAACGCCTTCGGGATCTCCTCGCCCTCGGCGTCCTTGACGCCGATCACAGCGGCGTCGGCGATGCCCTCGTTGGTCAGCAGCAGCGCCTCGAGCTCCGCCGGCGGGACCTGGTAGCCCTTGTACTTGATCAGCTCCTTGACCCGGTCGACGATGTAGAACACGCCCTCGTCGGTGACGGTGGCGACGTCGCCGGTGTGCAGGAAGCCGTCGGCGTCCAGCGTCGAGGCGGTGGCCTCGGCGTTGTTGAGGTACTCCCGCATGACGTTCGGACCGCGGACCCACAGCTCGCCGCGCTCGACGCCCTCCTGCCCGGTCTCCGGGTCGACGAGCTTGCACTCGACGCTCGGCAGCGCGACGCCGATCGAGCCGAGGTCGATGTCGGGCCGGTCGTCGGGCATGCAGTGGCTGACGGGGCTGAGCTCGGTCATGCCGTAGCCCTGGAGCACCGTACAGTTGAGGCGCCGGCCGACCGCCGCCCCCAGCTCGGCGTCGAGGGCCGCGGCCCCGGAGAACACGATGTCGACGCAGTCGATGTCGTACTGGTCGACCATCGGGTGCTTCGCCAGCGCGACGGCGATCGGGGGCGCGATGTAGACGCGGTCGACGCGGTGCTCGGAGACGATCCGCAGGAACTCGGCCAGGTCGAACTTCGGCATGGTCACGACCGTGGCGCGGGCGTGCAGGCCCTGGTTCATCATCACGGTCATGCCGTAGATGTGGAAGAACGGCAGCACCGCCAGGATCCTCGTGTCCGGCGAGACGTGGGTGCCCATCTTCTCGATCTGCAGCAGGTTCGCGAGCAGGTTGCGGTGGGTCAGCACGACGCCCTTGGCCCGCCCCGTGGTGCCCGACGAGTACGGCAGCGCGGCGACGTCGTCACCGGACAGCGTCACCGAGGGCCGCTCGGCGGTCGTCGCCAGCACGTCGGACAGCGAGGTCTCGGTGATGACGCCGGAGACGCTCGGCGCCCCGTCGATCACGATGATCTCGGTGACCACGAGGCCCTCCTCGTCGAGCGCCGCGCGCGCCCGGTCGAGGAAGGCGGACACGGTGACGAGCACCTTCGACCCGGAGTCGCGCAGCTGGAAGGCGAGCTCGTCGGGCGTGTAGAGCGCGTTGACCGTCGAGACCGCGACCCCGGCGGCCAGCGCGCCGTGGAACACCACGGGGTAGTACGGGTTGTTGGGCGCGAACAGCGCGATCACGTCGCCCGGCCCGAGGCCGCGCTCGCCGATGCCCGCGGCGAAGCGCTCGACCGCGGCGGCCAGCTCACCGAAGGTCGTCTCCGTACCGGAGGGTCCGTCGATGATCGCCACGCGCCCGGCCGCATCACCCAGGTCGCCGAAGAGGAACTCCGGCAGGCCCATGTCGGGGACATCGATGTCGTCGTACGGGCTGCGAACGATCATGCGGGAGCGTCTCCTCGTCGGGCCGCGGGGTGAGGTGCGGTCAACCTAACCTGCCACGACAGACCTCGCGCGCGTTCCCTGAGTGATCGTGGACGACCGAACGACCGGCTTCCTGTCACCCGTTCGACTGCCGACGATGCCTTGTCCTGTGCTTTGCGTGGTGGGAGGCTTCGGAACCGGACGCCGATCCACTTTCGTCGGATCGGTCACGAGTCGGCCGCCCCGAGCGGCTCCCTTACGCCCGTCGCCGGCGTCGGATGCCCCCCGTCCCACGCCGGCGGCGTGGCCCCTGCCTCAGGCCGGGTCAGGCCGGTCGTCCACCAGGTGCGCGAACGCCGACAGGTTCGCCAGCGACTCGCCCCGCGACTCCCGCCAGGCCCATTCGCGGCGGATCGAGGTGACGAAGCCGAGCTCGAGCAGGGTGTTGAAGTCGCCGTCCGCGGCCTCGAGCACCTGGCCCAGGACCTTGTCGATCTCCTCGTCCACCACGGCCACGAGCGGCACCCGACCGACGAGGTGGATGTCGCCGGCGCGGTCGATCGTGTAGTGCACGCCGTAGAGCCGGGCGTTGCGCTGCAGGAGGAAGCGGTAGACCCCCTCGAGGTTCTCGTCCGGGTGCCGGCACACGAACGCCTCGACCAGCAGCGCGTGCGGCGTGAGCACCAGCCAGCAGTGCGTCGCGAGCTTCTTGGTGCCGGGCAGGGTGACGAACAGCCGCCCGGGCCCGCGCCGCAGGTAGGTCAGCTCGCGCTCGTCGAGCGCGGCGACCAGAACCCTCTCCAGCTCGGCGAGGTCCGGTGTCGATGGTCCGGCTCCCTTGTCGGCGTGCTCCCCTGACTGCTCCGCGTCCGGCGCACTCACACCGCCACCCCCGCCGCGCGGTCGCGGGCCAGGGAGCGCGACGCCTCGGCGTAGGTCGCGAGCAGCGCGTCGGCGGTGCGGTCCCACGAGAACATCGCGGCGTGCTCGACGGCGCCGGCCGCCAGGCGCTGGCGCTCGGCCTGGTCGAGCCCGACCCGGGAGAGGGCGTCCGCCCAGCGGTCCGGGTCGTGGTCGCCGACGAGCAGCCCGGAGCGGTCGTGGGCGACGGCGGTCGGCAGACCGCCCACGGCGGCCGCGGCCACCGGCGTCCCGCACGCCTGCGCCTCGAGCGCGACGAGCCCGAACGACTCGGAGTAGCTCGGGACGGCGACGACGTCGGCAGCCCGGTAGACCTGCGCGAGCTCGTCGCCGCCGCGCGGGGGCAGGAAGCGCACGACGTCGGCGATACCCAGCTCGCGGGCCAGCGACACGAGCGACTCCGGCTCGGCCAGCCCGGTGCCCGACGGCCCGCCGACGACGAGGACGGCCAGGCGCGCGCGCAGCTCGGGGCGGCGGGCGATCATCGTTGCGGCCGCGCGCAACAGCACGTCGGGGGCCTTGAGCGGCTGGATGCGCCCGACGAACGCGAGGGTCACGGCGTCCGGGGCGATCCCCAGCGCGGCGCGGGCCTCGTCGCGGTCGCGGGCCGGGGTGAACGTGCGCAGGTCGACCCCGGGGGCGATGGTGCGGACCCGGTCGGGATCGGCGCCGTAGGCGCCGATGAGGTCGTCCGCCTCGGCCTGCGTGGAGGTGACCAGACGGTCCGCCTCGGCCACGACCTGCTCCTCGCCGACCACCCGCGACAGCGGCTCCGGGCGGTCGCCGTCGGCCAGCGAGGCGTTCTTGACCTTGGCGAGCGTGTGCGCGGTGTGCACCAGCGGGACGCCCCACCGATCGCGGACGAGCCACCCGACCTGCCCGGAGAGCCAGTAGTGACTGTGCACGACGTCGTACCAGCCGGGCTCGTGGCGGGCCTCGTCGCGCAGCACTCCGGCGGTGAACGCGCACAGCTGGCTGGGCAGGTCCTCCTTGCCGAGCCCGCCGTACGGGCCGGCGGTGACGTGACGGACCAGCACGCCGGGCGCGAGCTCGGCCACCGGCGGCAGGTCGGACGACGTCGCCCTGGTGAAGATCTCGACCTGGACGCCCCGCTGGGCCATGCGCCGCGCGGTCTCGACCACGTAGACGTTCATGCCGCCGGCGTCGCCGGTGCCGGGCTGCGCGAGGGGCGACGTGTGCAACGAGATGACCGCGACGCGCCGGGGACGTCCCGGTTGATGACGGAGGACCCGATTCTGGGAACGGGCTGTCGATGCCGTCGCCGTCGTCGCCGCCGGGGTCACCCCGCCAGCTTAGGTGCGCGGCCACCGTCCGGCCGCGTCGACGGTGATCCGGGACGTCCTAGGGTGCGGGGCGTGAGCGCGCCGAACCCCGGATCCGACCGCCCCCTCGTCGTCGTCACCGGAGCCAGCTCGGGCATCGGTGCGGCCTCCGCCCGCGCCCTCGCCGCCGACGGCTGGCACCCCGTGCTCGGCGCCCGGCGGGTGGACCGCCTGCAGGAGATCGCCGACGAGACCGGCGGCACCGCCCTGCCTCTCGACGTCACCGACGCCGACTCCGTCGCCGCCTTCGCGGCCGCGGTGCGCGACCTCGTCGCCGGCGGGCAGCTCCTGCGCGGCCTGGTCAACAACGCCGGCGGCGCCCAGGGCACCGAGAAGGTCATCGAGGCCGACGAGGACAAGTGGCGCTGGATGTGGGAGTCCAACGTCCTGGGCACCGTGCGTGTGACCAAGGCGCTGCTGCCGCTGCTCATCGAGTCGGGCGACGGGCACGTCGTCACCATCACCTCGATCGCCGGACTCGAGGTCTACGACGGCGGCTCGGGCTACACCGCCGCCAAGCACGCCGAGGGCGCGCTGCACCGGACCCTGCGGGGTGAGCTGCTCGGCGAGCCCGTCCGCGTCACCGAGATCGCCCCGGGCGCGGTGGAGACCGAGTTCGCGCTGGTGCGCTTCGACGGCGACGAGAGTCGGGCGGCGAAGGTGTACGAGGGCATCACCCCGCTCGTGGCCGACGACGTCGCCGAGGTCGTCGCGTTCGCGATGAGCAGGCCTTCGCACGTCAACCTCGACACCGTCGTCCTCAAGCCCCGCGACCAGGCCACGGGCATGCGGTTCCACCGCACGTGACCGATCAGAGCGCCGACATCCCCTGCCACTGGTCCCACGGGATCGTCCAGTCGTAGATGTCGCCGTCGCGCTCCGAGTAGTCGACCCCGGAGCCGGTGACCTCGACGGGATCGCCGTAGAGCGCCGAGTCGAAGAAGGTCCGCGCGTCGGCCGTCGACAGGTTGACACACCCGTGGGTCACGTTGCTGGACCCCTGCGACCCCACCGAGCCGGGGTTGGCGTGGATGAACTCGCCGTTGTTGCTGATGCGCACGGCCCAGCCCATGACGACGTCGTAGCCGAACTGCGGGCTGACCATCCGCTTGTTCTCGAACTTCTCGGTGACCACGTGGATGCCCGAGCGCGTGGTGCGATCCGGGTCGGAGTCGAGCCCGTAGCTGGCCGGCACGTCCATGACCTGCCGGCCGTCCCTCTCGACCACGAGGCGGAAGCTGTTCACGTCGGCCCGGACGATCTGGGCGCGCCCGATCCGGAACGACGTCGTGAGGTCCTCGCGGCCCCACGCGCCGCCGCCGAACGGGACACCGATCAGGTCGGCGCGCACGTCGACCTGCGTGCCGGCCTTCCAGTACTCCTGGGGCCGCCAGTGCACCCGCGAGCCGCCGTCCTGGTCGGGCAGCCAGGCCCACGACCCCTGCGTGGGCACCGACGTCCGCACCGACAGCGCCCGCTCGACCGCCGCCTTGTCCTGCACCGGCGCCGAGAACTGGATCGTGATCGGCGCGCCGACCCCGACCTCGCGGCCGTCGCCGATGTTCAGCGTGGCCCGCACGGTCTCGCCGGGCGCCACCGTGGCGAACGCGCCGGTGACGGGCGTGGAGCGCCCGTCCGGCGCGGTGGCGGTGCCGCCCCAAATGTAGGTGGCGCCGTAGGCCAGCGGGCCGGCGGGGGTCCAGCGCTTCCGGTCCGGCGAGAGGACGCCCGCGACCGGGCCGCCCGGCGAGGCCGTGAGCGTGACGTCGGCGAACGCGCCGTCGGTGGTGGCCGCGACCTCGGCCCGCGGGGCGACGTCGGCGGCGTTCCCGGTCGGCGTGACCGTGACCTGCAGGGGCGGGGGCGGCGGCGCGGACGACGTCCCCGGCGCCCCCGATCCGCAGGCCGTCAGCACCAGCAACAGCCCGCTCAGCACGGCGACGAGCGCCCGACCCATGGCTCCCCCGATCCCCCGACACGATCGGACCAATCCTCCCACCGGGAACCGACAGCGTCAGGACAGCGCCGACATCCCCCGCCGTTCCGGACCTATCGGCGGAGAGCTACAGGGCGCAGGCCACCAGAACGGGCTCGGGCTCGAGCACGATGCCGAACGCGACGGCCACGTGGTCGCGGACGTCGCGGGCGAGGGCGAGCAGGTCGTCGGTGGTGCCGCCGCCGCGGTGGGTCAGCGCGAGCGTGTGCTTCGTCGAGACGCGCACCGGGGCGTGCACCCCGGGGTGGCCGCGCGGGATGCCGGCGCGCTCGATGAGGGCGGCGGCGGAGAGCTTGACGCGCCCGTCGGGCTGCGGCCACGCCGTGACCGGGACCTGGCCCCGCTCCTCGGTCCGGGCCGCCACCCGCGCGGCGGTCGCGGTGTCGACCACCGGGTTCGTGAAGAACGACCCGACGCTGCGGGAGTCGGCGTCGGCGGGATCGAGGACCATGCCCTTGGCGCGCCGCAGGCCCAGCACGGCCTCCCGGGCGTCGGCGGCCGGCACCCGCGAGCCCGGCGCCACGTCGAGGACGCGGGCGAGCTCGGCGTAGCGGATCGGCGCCGAGAGCCCGTCGGTGGACAGGCGGAACCGCACGCCCAGCACGATCTCGCCGTCGACGTTGCGGGCGCCCTTGAGCCGGCTCGTGCGGTAGTCGAGGTCGAGGTCGGACGCCGCCACGGGACCGCGCCACCCGGTGCGCCGCGCGTAGAGGTCGACACCGACGAGCAGGTCGGCGACCTCCACGCCGTACGCACCGACGTTCTGCACCGGTGACGCGCCCGTCCGCCCGGGGATGCCCGAGAGGCACTCCAGCCCGCCGAGCCCCGCCGCGACGGTGTCGGCGACGAGCTCGTCCCAGTCGTGGCCCGCCTCGACGTGCAGCACGACCGTGTCGTCGGCGGCGCTGTCGCCGTCGACGACGTGGTGCCCGCGGTGGTCGAGCAGCAGCGCCGTCCCGGCGAAGCCGGCGTCGCCGACGACGAGGTTCGACCCGCCGCCGACCAGCAGCAACGGCGCGTCCGCCCCGTCCGCGGCACGGGCACGCTCGACGACCTCGTCCGCGGTCGTCGCCCGTACGAGCCGGCGGGCGGGACCGCCGAGACCGAGCGTCGTGTGCGGGGCGAGCAGCGTCGTCTCGAGGGTCGTCTCAGTGGTCGGGCCGGGTGTCACGACGTCCGACGGTAACCTCCCGCCCGTGCCACGCCGCATCACCCACCGCGCCACCTGGGACGCACCCGCCGAGGAGGTGTACGCGGAGCTGGTCGACGCCGACCATCTGCGCGAGCGCCTCGCCGAGCTCGGTGGCAACGACCCGGCGCTGCTCGAGCACGCCGTCGACGACGCGGGGGCGCGCCTGCGGCTGCGTCACTCGGTGCCGGTCGAGTTCCTGCCGTCGGTGGTCCGTCGGTTCACCGGGAACGACCTCGTGCTCGATCGCGTCGAGACCTGGACGCCGCGCGGCGGGGGTGACTACGACGGGACGTTCGAGGTCACCGTCCGCGGGCTGCCGGGGACGATGAGCGGCACCCAGCGCCTCAGCGACAACGGCGCCGGCTCGGTCACCGAGGTCGACGGGCAGGCGACGGTGAGCGTGCCGATGGTCGGCGGGAAGATCGAGGGCGTCGTCGTCGAACAGGTCGGCAACCTGCTCGACGCCGAGGACGCCTTCACCCGCCGGCGCCTGGCCCGGGGTCGGGCGTGATCCGTCGGGTCGTCATCACCCTGGCCTGCCCCGACCGCACCGGCATCGTCGCCGCCATCACCGGGCGGCTGGCCGCGCTCGGGGCGTCGATCACCGAGGCCGCGTACCACGCGGACACCGCCGCGGGCTGGTTCGTGACCCGCCAGGTCGTCGACGACGCCTCGGTCCCCGGCGGCGCCGACGTGCTGCGCGCCGTGGTCGGCCAGGTGGCCGCCGAGCTCGAGGTACCCGGCGGCGAGCCGGTCCGCTGGCGGGTCCGCGACACCAGCGAGTCCCCGCGCGTCGTGCTGCTCGTCAGCCGGGAGACGCACTGCCTGCACGACCTGCTCGGGCGGGTCTGGGGCGGCGAGCTCGACATGGACGTGCGCGCGGTCGTCGGCAACCACGATGTGCTGCGCCCGATCGCCGAGGCCCACGGCGTCCCGTTCCACCACGTGCCGTTCCCCGCGCGGGCCGACGACGACGAGCAGCGCACGGGCCGCGAGAAGGCGTTCGCGCAGGTCGCCGAGGTCGTCGACGAGCACGACCCGGCGGCGATCGTGCTGGCCCGGTTCATGCAGGTGCTGCCGCCCGCGCTGTGCGACCGCTGGGCGGGCCGCGCGATCAACATCCACCACAGCTTCCTGCCCTCGTTCGTCGGCGCGCGCCCGTACCACCAGGCGCACGCCCGCGGCGTCAAGCTCGTCGGGGCGACCTGCCACTACGTGACGCCCGACCTCGACGCCGGCCCGATCATCGAGCAGGACGTCAGCCGGGTCGATCACGCCGACACCCCGGAGGACATGGTCCGGCGGGGTCGCGACGTCGAGAAGCTGGTGCTGGCGCGCGGGCTGCGCGCCCACCTCGAGGACCGCGTCCAGGTGCACGCGGGCCGCACGGTGGTCTTCCGCTAGACCCGCTCGCCGAGGATCGCCCTCGTGGCCCTTGGGGCGTGGTGGTCACCGAACGCACGCTCGGTGTCGGCCCGGCCATGCCGCGGCGTGGAGGTCGTCGTTCCTGGGCTGAATGTCTCCTCAGCGACCCACGATCGGGCTACTGTGCGCACACAACTGGTTCGGCGCGAGTGCTCACGGGTGGCAGGGGGCGGCCTTGGCGGGCGACGACGACAGCCGGCGCGACGACCAGCACCCGGGAGCGGCGCCCGATCCCGACGCCACCACCGGGAACGCTTCGGAGACCGAGGCATCGGCCGGGACCGGGACGCCCGCTCCGGTGGAGCCCGCCGGATCGGCCGGGCGCCCCGAGCCGACGGCTGAGCCGATCGCGGACGGCGCGAGCGACGGCGCCACGACCGACACCTCGACACCGCCGAGCGGGATCCCGGCCTCGCCGGAGACCCTGGGTGGCACCGACGGCACCGACGGCACGCAGAAGTACGCCGTGCCGGCGCAGGCGCCGGGCCCCTGGCAGCCCGGAGCGGGCGGGGCGAGGCCGTACTCGCCGTGGGGCACCCCACCGGGAGCACCGAACACCGGTCCCGGAACGGGCGGGTTCGCCGCCCCGCCCGGTGCGGCCGCCGGCCCCACGTTCGGCACCCCGCAGGCCGCCGGGGGCGCCGGGCCGTGGGGCACGGCGCCGTTCGCCGGTCAGGGGCAGCCCGGCTACCCGCCGCCCGGGTACGGGTCACCACCCGGACAGCCCGGACAGCCCGGACAGCCCGGGCCGGGCGGCTACACGGGCCCGTTCGGTCCGCCGCCGGGCGCGCCGGGAGCCGGTACGGGCACCTCCGGCCCCCGCCGCACCGGCCTGGTCATCGGGATCGCCGCGGCGGTCGTCGTGCTCCTGATCGTGACCGCGGCCGCCCTCATCGCCGTCCGCCCGGCGTCGCCGTCGGCGACCCTCGAGGCGACGGTCGCCGACGTGCGCGGCTGGGAGGGCGCGACCTACGCCGGCCGGATCCCCGACGGCCACGGCATCCCGACGAACCTCGAGATGACCGTCGACCGGGCCGGCAACGCGGCCGGCACCCTCGTTCGCGACGGCGGCGGGCGCGCCGAGTTCGTCCTGGCCGGGAACGAGCAGGCGATCCGCGGCGACCGCGCCTGGTGGGAGCGCGCCACGCCGCGCCCGGAGCTCGCCGACCGGCTCTCCGGCCAGTGGCTCTCCGACGCCGTCACCGTGCTCCCGCGCGGGCTCACGTCGTGGGAACAGACGCCGGAGTCCCTCGCCAACCGCCTCGCCGCACCCGACGTCACCGAGCAGGACGAGGTGGTCGTGGCCGGGGAGGAGGCGCGCGTGCTCACGCCCGGCAGCGACGGCCGCACGGTCACCGTCGTCGACGGCGAGCCCCCGCGGCTCGTGGGCCTCGACCTCCCGGGGTTCGGCTCGGGTCGGCTCTCACCCGTCACCGTGAACCGGGCGGACCCGGCGGCCCTGGCGAACGTGCAGGACCTCTCCGGGCAGGCGCCGACGATGAAGAGCTACCTCCTGGCGCTCATCGAGCGCCCGCGGCTCGCGCTGACCGTCGAGGGCGGCGAGAGCACCTGCCGCACCCCGTCCTGCACGATCACGGTGCGCCTGGTCAACCAGGGGACCCTCGCGACCAGCGGCACGATCGTCGTCACGCTCAACGGTGCGGAGGTCGCCCGGCACCCGTTCACCTCCGAGCCCGGGTCGAACCTGACGTTCCCGACGACGGCGGCCAACCCGGTGTACGACCAGCCGGGCGCCTCGATCTCCGCGCTCTGGCGGGCACGCGTGGAGGGCGGCCGGTAGGGCTCGGCGGGCGCTCAACGACCCAGGTTCTCCAGGACCTCGGCCGCGGGCAGCTCCGCCAGCACGGCGCCGGGCACGAGCAGCTTGCTCTCGCGCAGTCCGCTGCCCACCACGACGGCGGGCGTCGCGGCCACTGCGGCGTCGACGAGCACCGGCCATCCCGGCGGCACACCGAACGGGGTGATCCCGCCGTAGGCCATGCCCGTGAGCTCGACCGCCTCGTCCGTCGGCGCGAACGACGCCTTGCGGACGTCGAGGCGCTTGCGCACGACGGTGTTGACGTCGGCGCGGGTGGTCGCGAGCACCACGCACGCGGCGAACCGGCGCTCGCCCGAACGCGATCCGGCCACGACGACGCAGTTGGCCGAGGCCTCGAGCGGCGAGCCGTAGGCCTCGCAGAACGCGGCGGTGTCGGCGAGCCCCGGGTCGATGGCGGCGACCAGGCAGTCGGCGGCGAGGTCGCCGGGCAGCGCGTGCAGGGCGCCGGCGACGGGCTCGGCGACGAGGTCGAGCCGGTCGAGAGCGGGCTCGGGCTCCAGTGACCCGGCGACCGCCCGGGCCGCGTCGGCCGCGGCCGTCACCAGCGCGGGCCCTGCTGGATCTCGACGACGCGTGGCCGCACGTCGACGATGTAGATCAGCACCGCGATGATGCCGATGAGCCACAGGAAGCTGTACGGGCCGCTCGTGGAGATCGCGAGGATCGCGAGACCGACACCGGTGATCGCGCACCAGACCGGCTTGGTCAGCTTGTCGGCGGCGGTGAAGGCGTCGGAGCGCTGCATCAGGGCGTGCACGAACGCATAGAGGCCCACGGGAATCCCCAGCAGCCACAGCACCAGCAGCACGTAGCCGTCGAGGTTGTAGAGGACCGACACGCCACCACGATACGTGTCCTCCTCGGCGGGGCGACAGGCGCGCGGTCAACCCCGAACGCACCACGGCCCCGGGACGGCGGAGCGTCCCGGGGCCGTTCGGACCAGCGGGGGTCCGCTGGGGTCAGCGCAGCGTCATGGCCGCGTGACCGGTGTTCAGCTCTTCGGGGCCTTCTTCTCGGCCGCCGCCGTGGTGGCCGCCGACTTCGGCGCGTTCTTCGGGCCCTGCTTCTTCGGGGCCGTGCGCGCCGCGGCCTTGCGGGTCGTGCTCCGGGTCTCGGAGGCGACCTCGTCACCGGCCTCCTTGATGTCCTCCGACAGCTCGGACCCGGCCTCGGCCACGGCCTCGGCGGCCTCGGCGCTGAAGCGCTGCGTCGCGCGGGCGGCACGCTCACCGACCGAGCGGGTCTGCTTGGTGACCTCGGCGAGAGCGCTCTCGCCGCGGACCCGGACGCCCTCGACGGTGTCCTCGAGACGACCCTCGATCTCGGTCGAGACCTGGTCGACGGTGTCCAGCGCCTGCTTGACCTGCGGCTGGCTCTTGATGTCCTGGTAGCTCTTCTCGCCGCGCTTGACGAGGTCGGCGTAGACGCTGCGGACGGCGGCGAGGTAGCTGTCCACCAGGCGGCGGAAGTCCTCGGTCGTCAGCTTGGAGCGCAGCTCCTGCAGCTCGGCCGGCAGGTCCTCGACGCGGGCCTGCACCTCGGTGGCGCCGGCCTGCACGCGGGTGACGGCGTCACGGCCGGCCGCGACGGCCACGTCGCCAAGGCCGAGCACCGCGAGCGCGGGCTGGCGCAGCGGGTCGATGGCCTCCGAGACGACCTTGTTGGCCTGGTCGCGGGCCTCACGGACGTCGAACTTGGTCGGGAAGGTGACAGCCATGTTCGTCTCACTCCTGGTCGGTGCTCAAGCGGTAGGTGTGCGGTAGGTGTGCGTCTCGAACGTCAGGACGACCGGCGGACCGGGGCGGTCCCGCCGACGGCCACAGCGGCGTCGACCACCGCCTCGACCGTGTTCTCGGTGTCCTCGGCCCCGGTTGCGGCGCTGCTCGCGGGTTCGGCGACGTTGCCGCGGCGGAAGGACTCGTAGATGTCGGCGAGCACCTGCTTCTGGCGCTCCGACAGATCCGGGTCGGCGGCCACGGCGTCCAGCACCGGCGACGACTCCCTCGGCTCGAGAATCCCGGCGCGGACGTACAGCGCCTCGGCGGAGATCCGCAGGCCGGTCGCGATCTGGGCCAGGATCTCGGCGGACGGCTTGCGCAGCCCACGCTCGATCTGGCTCAGGTAGGGATTGCTGATCCCCGCGACCTTGGCGAGCTGACGGAGGGAGACCTCCGCGCCCTCGCGCTGCCGGCGGATGTAGGCCCCGATGTCCTCGACGGCCTGGCCGATCTTCTCGACCCCGTCCGTCCCCGGCACCGGAAACCACCTCCTCCGAACTCGCTGACACCCACGCTAACACGAGTGCTAGCTGCTGCAAGCACCCTGCTTGCGCTGGTCACGTGGGCTGTCGCACACACGAACGGGGCACAGGGATAGGCTTCGGGACGATGGCGGTGGGGCCCGCCGACAACCGCGCGCCGGTGCGCCAACGGTCCCTGGAACCCGCAGTACGCGTGTGCCCAGGGAGGACGAATGACCGATCCCGACGCCGAGGACGTGATCGCCGGCCGCCCGCCCGGCGCCGCGGTGCTGCGCGGACAGGGCCCGGCGGTCGCCGTGGTCGCCCTCGGCGGCATCCTCGGCTCGCTCGCCCGCTGGGCCGTGGGACTGCTCGTCCCGGTCGCGCCCGGCAGCTTCCCGTGGGGCACGTTCGGCATCAACGTGCTCGGCAGCCTGCTGATGGGCGTGCTGGTCGTCGTGGTCACCGAGGTCCGCGCGGCCCACCCGCTCGTACGCCCGTTCCTCGGCACCGGCGTCCTCGGCGGCTTCACGACGTTCTCGACGTTCGCCGTCGACGCCGAGACGCTCCTGGACGGCGGGCACCGGGCGACGGCGCTGGCCTATCTCGGCGCCACGATCGTCGGCGCGGTGGGGGCGTGCACGCTCGCCATGGCCGTGTCCCGGCGGGTCGCCGGCATCGGGGGTGCGCGATGACCGTCCTGCTCGTCGCCCTCGGCGCCGCGATCGGCGCGCCCACCCGCTACCTCACGGACCGCTGGCTGCAGTCCACCCACGGCACCGGCTTCCCCTGGGGCACCTTTCTCGTGAACGTCGTCGCCTCGTTCGTGCTGGGCCTCGTGGTCGGCGGCCCGGCCCCGCACGTCGCGGTCGCCGCGATCGGTGTCGGTTTCTGCGGGAGCCTCTCGACCTGGTCGACGCTGGCCTACGAGACCGTCCGCCTGGCCGAGGAGCGCGCCCGCACGACGAGCGTCATGAACGTCGTCGCCTCGACGCTCGCGGGTCTCGGCGGCGCGGGCCTCGGCCTGACCCTGGGCGCGACGCTCTGGGGCTAGCTACACCAGCAGCTCGCCCACCGAGTAGATGATCAGGCCCGCCAGGGCGCCCACGAGCGTGCCGTTGATGCGGATGAACTGGAGGTCGCGGCCGACCTGCAGCTCGACCTTCCGCGACGTCTCCGGGCCGTCCCAGCGCGCGACGGTGTCGGAGATCAGCGTGGAGATCTCGCTGGAGTAGCGGCCCACGACGTACGACGCGGCCTCGACGATCCAGCCGTCGATCTTGTCGCGGAGGTCCTCGTCGCTGTCGAGGCGCTGTCCGAAGCGGGCGATGCCGTCGGTGACCCGCAGGCGCAGCTGCGACGACGGGTCCTCGGCGGCGTCGAGGAGCATCGCCTTGCCGGTGGCCCACGCCCGCGAGATCAGCGCCTGGACGTCGGGGTGCTCGAGCAGCTGCTGCTTGATCGCCTCGACACGCTCGCCGGTCTCGGGGTCGTCCTGCAGGTCGCCGGCGAAGGAGACGAGGAAGCGGTCGATGGCCTTGCGCAGCGGGTGCTCCTGATCGGACTTCACCGCCCACGCGAACGACAGCGCCTCCGCGTAGAGGCGGTCGGCGATGATCCCGTCGACGAACCGCGGCGACCAGCTCGGCGCCTGCTTGCTGACCAGCGCCATCACGGTCTCGTGGTTGTTGCGCACCCAGTCGTAGGCGCGGTCGCAGACGAGGTCGACGAGCCGGCGGTGCGAGCCGTCGGACAGCACGCCCTCGAGCAGCCGGCCCAGCGGCGGCCCCCAGGGCTGGGCGACCACCCGGCGCGTCACGGCCTGGTCGACGACGGCCTGGATCTCGTCGTCCCGCAGCACGGTGACCGCGCCGCGCACCACCGTGGCGAGCTCGGCGGTGACGCGCTCGGCGTTGCCGGGCGTCGAGAGCCAACCGCCGAGGCGCGCGGAGATCCGCGCGGCGCGCAGCTTCTCCCCGACCACCGTCGGCGCGAGGAAGTTCCCGCCGACGAAGTCGGACAGGCTCGCCCCGAGCTGGTCCTTCTTGCGCGGGATGAGCGCCGTGTGCGGGATCTTGATGCCGAGCGGGTGGCGGAACAGGGCCGTGACCGCGAACCAGTCGGCGAGCCCACCGACCATCCCGGCCTCGGCGGCGGCACGCACGTAGCCCGTGAAGGCCGGCCCCCCGTTGTTCTCCCACAGCAGGAAGACGACCCACACGACCGCGGCGCCGAGCAGGAAACCCAACGCCACCGCCTTCATACGGCGCAGGCGGGCGCGCTTCTCGGGGTCGTCGACGAAGCCCGTGGGCGTGAACGCGCCGCCCGACGAGGGCCGCGACGACGGTGACGGTCCCGGGGGCGGTGGGGCATCCTCGTCGGCACGCGCGGCGGGCACCGGCCGGACGAGGGGGTCCGTCGGTGGGTCCAGCCCCGGATCGAGGTCCGACGCACTCCGACCGGCACCGCGGTCCGGTCCCTGGGCGGTCTGCACGTCCTCCAGTGTCCCACCGGCGGCGTGTGGCGCAGGGGCGCGCGCGGCGCCGCCGGCCCCGCCACCGAGGACCGATGAGACGTGAGTCACGCCGGATTCGTCCCTCGCTTCGGTGAACCGAGCCACCGTCCGGCGCGAATCGCGAGCAGGACGGCGAGAGTGCGTATCGCCCGGGCGACTTCGCTCGTTGGACTGATGCCGTTGTCGCCGCCGTTCGCGCCGGAGTCGCCGCACGGTCGTCTCGGTCGTCGGTCGCCCCGGGGTGACGTGGCCGTCAACCGACCCCCGAGCCGTCCCGCTGGGGACGACCCGGTCCCCCCTGCGACCGACCGCGCCCGGCCGCAGGGGGTCTCGCGTCCCCCGGTCGCCGTGCTGCCCCACGGTGACCGGGGGGCGCCCCTTCGGCCGTGATCTCGGACGTGATCTCGGACGTGATCTCGGACGGTCGTCCGATTCGTAGCCGACACCCACGGAGCGGGGCGCCTACAGCGCCAGCGTCGGGCGGTACCGCCTCAGCCACGAGTCGATCTGCAGCACCGACTCCATCCTCGCCCGGTCGGTGTCGATGCTCGGGCCGTCCTGCGGGGCGTCGATCACCGAGCGCAGGGCGTCGACGTCGACGAGCTCGCGCACGGGGGCGTCGCGGTCGGACACCACGTCCGCGATCGCGGCCCGCAGCGCCTTCTCGTAGCCCGGGTCCTGCGTCGACGGGTACGGGCTCTTGACCCGGTCGGCGATCGACGCCGGCAGCAGGTCGCGGGTCGCCGCGCGCAGCAGGCTCTTCTCCCGGCCGTCGAAGGTCTTGAGGGCCCACGGGGTGTTGAAGACGTACTGGACGAGCCGGTGGTCGCAGAACGGCACGCGCACCTCGAGCCCGCTGGCCATGCTCATCCGGTCCTTGCGATCGAGCAGGATCTGGACGAAGCGCGTCAGGTGCAGGTAGCAGACCTCGCGCATCCGGCGCTCCCGCGCGCTCACGCCGTCCGCGGTGGTCGAGCTCCGCGTCGCTGCGTCGGAGTCGACGTGCGGCACCTCCGCCAGCGCGTCCCGGTACGAGGCGTCGACGTAGTCGGCCAGGTGGAGCTCGTCGCGCAGTCCGGGCGCGAAGTACGAGGTCGAGTGGTCGAGCGGCCCCATCCGCCTGGCTGCCATCCACGGGAACGTGTCGGCGTTCACGGCGTCGGCGTCGTGGAACCAGCGGTAGCCGCCGAACACCTCGTCGGCCGACTCCCCGGACAGCGCCACGGTGGAGCGCCCGCGGATCGCCTTGAACAGCAGGTAGAGCGAGGTGTCCATGTCGCCGATCGACACGGGCACGTCCCGTGCGGCGAGCACGGCGGCGCGGGCGTCGGGGTCCATGAGGTCGTCGTTCGACAGCGTGATCGCGGAGTGGTCGGCGGCGACGTGCTCGGCGAGCTCGCGGACGTAGGGCCCGTCGGGCGTGTCGCGCATGGGGTCCGCGGCGAAGGAGTCCTCGTAGCCGACGAAGTCCACCGAGAACGACCGCACCGGGCCGGCGTCCCGCGCGCGCAGCTTCTGCGCCGCGAGCGCGGTGATCGCCGAGGAGTCGAGGCCGCCGGAGAGCAGCGCGCACAGCGGCACGTCGGCGACGAGCTGGCGGTCGACGATGTCGTCGAGCAGCTCGCGGACGTGCGCGACGGTCGTCTCCTGGTCGTCGGTGTGCTCGAGCGCCTCGAGCTGCCAGTACCGGTGGACGTCGACGCCCTCGCGGCGCACGCGCACCCACGAGCCCGGACGCACCTCGAACATGCCCCGGTAGATCCCGTGCTCGGGCGTCTTGACGTGCGCCAGGAGCTCGCGCATTCCGTCGATGTCCAGCACGGCCTCGCTGCGCGGGTGGGCGAGGATCGCCTTGGGCTCGGAGCCGAACAGCGCCCCGTGCGGCGTCGGGTAGTAGTACAGCGGCTTGACGCCCATGCGGTCGCGCACGAGGAAGAGCTCCTCGCGCCGGGTGTCCCACATCGCGAAGGCGAACATGCCGTTGAGGCGTTCGACCACCGCGGAGCCCCACTCGAGCCAGCCGACCAGCACGACCTCGGTGTCCGACGCGGTACGGAACGTGTGCCCGCGGTCCTCGAGCTCGCGCCGCAGCTCGCGGAAGTTGTAGACCTCGCCGGAGAACACCAGCGTCAGCAGCGTCTCGCCACCGTGCTCGACGGTCATCGGCTGGTGCCCGCCGGGCACGTCGACGACGGCGAGCCGGCGATGACCCATGGCGGCCGGGCCGTGGTCGCCCTCGGAGAGCCACAACCCCGCGTCGTCCGGGCCGCGACAGCTCATCGTCTCGACCATCGGCTCGACCTCGGCGCGGTCCACCCCACGCGCCAGATCCACCGCTCCCGCGATGCCACACATGGCCACGACCTCCTCGTCGACGGTGACGGAGGAGGACTGCCCAGATACTTAGCTTGCGTAACTAAGTAGAGGCCATGACGATGTCACCCGGCCTCGGCGGCGTCCTCGGCCGGTGCGTCCTCGCGGGCCGGCCCCTCGAGCGGCAGGCAGACCTCGAAGGTGGTGCCGCCCGGGCCGGTGCGGACCCGGATGTCGCCGTGGTGCTTCTTGACGACGATGCGCCACGAGATGTCCAGGCCCAGCCCTGTGCCCTCGCCGACGTCCTTGGTGGTGAAGAACGGCTCGAAGATGCGCGGGCGCACGTCGTCAGGGATGCCGGGGCCGGTGTCGCCGATCTCGACGATCGCGTGCGGGCCGTCGCGGCGGGTGCGGATCGTCAGCGTCCCGGTGCCGTCGCCGTGGGTGTGCATGGCGCCGACGGCGTTGTCGATGATGTTGGTCCAGACCTGGTTCAGCTCGGCGGCGTAGGCCGGGATCCTCGGGAGGTCGGGATCGAGCTCCTTGACCAGCCGGATGCCCTCGAGCTTGCGGTTCATCATCACCAGCGTGGACTTCAGCAGGTCGCGCAGGTCGACCTCCTGGAACGGCGCGCGGTCGAGCTGCGAGTACTGGCGGGCCGCCCCGACGAGGTTCGCGATGCGTGCCGTGGCGTCGGTGATCTCGCCCATGAGCGTCTCGGTCTCGACGGCATAGGCGATCCAGCGCACCGCCGCCTCGATCGACCCCTCGGGCACCGCGCGCTCGACCTTGTCCAGCCACTCCGCGTCCAGACCGCCCGCCACCAGGACGGGGGCGAGGTCCCACGCGCCGCCGACGCCGCGCTCGTCCAGCCAGTCGCCGAGCTCGTCCTCGGCGTCCGAGGCCTCGAGCGCCGAGAGCTCCGGGGCGGTCTCCGCGCGGTTGACCGCGTCCTCCTGCAGCTCGACGAGCTGCGCGACGGTCGGGCCGTCGAGCTTGCCGCAGGCGAGCAGGCCGAGCTTGTGGCGCATGCCGGCGACGCGGCTGCGCAGCGACTCCGTGGCGCGCTGCGCCGCGGCGGCGGGGTTGTTGAGCTCGTGGGTCAGGCCCGCGGACAGCGAGCCCAGGGCGAGCAGACGCTCGCGCTCGCTCTGGATCGTCGAGGTGCGGCGCATGCCGACGACGAGGCCCTCGAGCAGGTGGATCGGCAGCGGGAACCAGGTACGCAGCGCGTCGGCCCACTCGGCGGCGGGCAGCGCGAGGAACGTCGCGTCCGTGGTGGCGCGCAGCGTGTGCTTGTAGGTCTGGTCGGCGTCCGGGATGTAGGCCTGCGTGGAGCCGCCGTACGAGCCTCGCTGCGACGTGCGCGTCGTCTCGACCTCGTCGCCGCGCATCGCCTGGAGCATCGCCAGCTCGCCGGTCAGCAGCACCCAGAAGCAGCGCGCCGGCTCGCCCTCGCGGCACACCGTCTCGCCGGCGGAGAACGCGACGACGTCGCCGTGCTCGGCCAACCAGTCGAGCTGGGCGTCGTCGAGCTTCTCGAACAGGAACAGCCCGCGCAGCTCGTCACGGGTGAGCTTGTCGGAGATCTGCTCTGTCGTACTCATCGGTTCTCCAGCCATCGGTGCACCAGGCTCACCGCCATCGCGCCCTCACCGACCGCGGACGCGACGCGTTTGACCGAATCGGCCCGGACGTCGCCGACGGCGAAGACCCCGGGCACGGACGTCTCCAGGTGGAACGGATCCCGGTCCGGTTCCCATCCCGCCGGAGCCCGTCCGTTCTCCTCGCGGGGCAGGTCGGGCCCGGTGAGGACGAACCCGCGGCCGTCGCGGGCCACCACGCCGTCCAGCCAGTCGGTGCGCGGGGCGGCGCCGATGAACACGAACAGCCAGGACGCCTCGACCGTCTCCGCGGCGCCGGTGTTCCTGTCACGCAATGTCAGCTTCTCGAGGTGGTCGGTGCCGGCGGCCGCGCAGACCTCGGTGCACGTGCGCACCTCGATGCGGGGGTTCGCCTCGATCTGCTCGATGAGGTAGTGCGACATCGACGCCGTCAGCGAGGGGCCGCGCACCAGCATGATCACCCGGGAGGCGTGCCGGGAGAAGTTCATCGCCGCCTGGCCCGCGGAGTTCGCCCCGCCGACGACGTAGACGTCCTGCGCGGTGCACGAGGCGGCCTCGGTCGCGGCGGCGCCGTAGAAGACGCCCTGCCCGGTGTGGTCGTCGAGGCCGGGGCACTCGAGCATCCGGTACGAGACGCCGGTCGCGAGCACCACGGCGTGCGCGGTGATCTCCGAGCCGTCGTCGAAGCGGACGACGCGTGCCCGGCCCTTCGGCTCCAGGGCCGTGACGGTGCGGGTGGTGAGCACCTCGGTGCCGAACTTCTCGGCCTGCAGCCGCGCACGGGTCGTCAGCTGGTCGCCGGAGACGCCGTTGGGGAAGCCGAGGTAGTTCTCGATGCGGCTCGACGTGCCGGCCTGGCCGCCGGTGGCCCGGGACTCGACGAGCACGGTGCGCAGGCCCTCGGAGCCGCCGTAGACGCTCGCGCCGAGCCCCGCGGGTCCGCCGCCGACCACCACGAGGTCGTAGACGTCCTCGGACGCCGTGGTCGCGAGGCCTGCCGCCTCGGCGACCTGCGCGTCGGTGGGCTGGACGAGCGCGCGCCCCTCTTCGGTGACGACCACGGGCAGCAGGTCGGGGTCGGCGCCTGCCGCCTCGAGCAACCGGGCGCCCTCGGGCTCCTCCGCGCGGTAGAAGTCGTAGGAGACCTGGTTGCGGGCCGCGAGGTCCCGCAGCTCGTAGGAGCGCGACGACCAGCGGTTGCCGACGATGCGGATGGTCGCCGACGGGCGGTCCGAGGACTCACGCCAGGCGGCGAGCAGCGAGTCGACGACCGGGTAGAGCTTCTCCTCCGGCGGGTCCCACGGCTTGAGCAGGTAGTGGTCGAGATCGACGACGTTGATCGCGGTGATCGCCGCGTCGGTGTCCGCGTAGGCGGTGAGCAGCACGCGGCGGGCCCGCGGGAACAGGTCCATGGCCTGCTCGAGGAACTCGACGCCGGACATCCGGGGCATCCGCTGGTCGGCGAGGACCACGGCGACCTGCTCGCCCCGCAGCGCGATCTCGCGCAGCGCGTCGAGGGCGGCCGGCCCCGACTCCGCGCGCACGATGCGATGGTGCTCGCCGTACTCGCGCCGCAGGTCGCGGGCGACGGCACGGGACACCGCGGGGTCGTCGTCGACGGTCAGGATCACCGGGCGGGCCACGCCGTCCAGCGTAGGCCCCGCCCGGTCGCTTCTCGATCGATTGAGCGGACGGCGAAACCGTCAGTCACTGCTGGTACTGCCGCTGTCGCTCCCGGTGTCGGAGGGGCTGTCCCACCAGGACGAGTCACCGCTGTCGACGGCACCGTGGCCGCCACCGGTCAGCGGAGCGTCGCGGGCGGCCCGGATCTTGCCGTCGAGCTCGGCCACGAACCAGACGACGAACGCGGCCGCGGCGGGCGAGAGACGTTCGGGCACGCGCCCGGACGGGTGGACACGCCCGCGCCGGGCGCGGCCGACCCGCACGAGCCACGCCGTCCCGTCGTCGTCGACGAGCGTGCGGCGCGGCACCGGGAAGGTGCCCCGCACCTCGCAGCGCAGCCGGACGCCCTCGACCGTGATCTCCCAGCGCCGGTGCCCTGCGCGGCCGAAGCGGCGCGCCACGAGCACCGGGCCGGTGGACTCGCTCGCGGTCATGGACCCGGACCGCGCGCGCAGGCGCAGCCGCCGCTCCCCGTCGTCGAGCCAGGAGGAGGGCCCACCGCGCTCCCGACGGTCGCGGACGACCACCGCGCCGGGCACGTGGTCGACGTCGACGAACCAGCGCACCCGGTCCTCGCTGCCGCCGGTCGAGGCGGGGTCCGGCGGCCGCACGGCGACGGGCTGACCGACGCCGTACTCGCGGACGTCGTCGCGCACCCGTCGGCGCACGGCCGAGACGATCTGGTGGATCAGCCCCCACAGGAGGATCGGGGTGATCACGATGACCGCGGTCAGCACGTTCACCGCGCCGTCGTCGGCGATGCCGGGCGCGGGGTCGGGGTCGGACGTCACGGCGATGGCCGCGACGACGCCGGCGAGCACGAGCGCGCCGAGCCACCACAGATACCGATGGTGACCGAGCCGCCGCGGCGACCAGCGTGCCGCCAGCCCACCGCCGGGCGGCCGGCCGTCGCGCGTGGTCGTCGTCGCGGTCATCGTCCCTCCCTGATCAGCTTGGCGGCTACGGAAAGAGACGACAAGCCAGGTACTCTAGACCATGAGAGTGAACATCTCGGTGGATAGCTGCGCGCCGTTGCCACCGAGGGCCACCGATCGCCTCGCCGCGCCGGAGCGAGGGACACCCCGGCTGCGTCCCACGCAGCGAGGGACGCCCTCGCGCCCCGCCCGGGCGGCGATTCGTCGCGCGAAAGCGCCCACCCGCGCCTCGCGCACCTCCTACTGTGCGAACGGTGATCCTCGGTCGGCGGGCGGCCCGCACCGTCGTCGCGGTGGTCGCCGCCGCGCTGGTCGCCGCCACGCCGGGGGTCGCCTCCGCGGACGCGCCCGTGCCGCCCCCGCCCGATCCCGCGGCGCTCGCGCGCCTCGACCCGGACCCACGCCCGCTGCCCGGTGTCGACGCGCGCGTGCCGTGCGTGCGCTCCGACGGCGGCGGGACGATCCCCGGGGCGCCGTGGTCCCAGCAGCGCCTGCGCTTCACCGACGCCTGGCGGTTCACCCGCGGCGCGGGCCAGACGGTCGCCGTGATCGACACCGGCGTGAGCAGGCACCCCCGCCTCGCGGGCCGTCTCGTCGACGGCGGCGACTTCGTCGGCGCCCAGGGCGGCCTGCTCGACTGCGACGGCCACGGCACGCTCGTGGCCGGGATCATCGCCGCGGCGCCCGATCCGGGCACGGGCTTCGTCGGCGTCGCCCCGGACGCGCGCGTGCTGTCGATCCGCCAGTCCAGCGCCACCGTCCGGACCACGGCGCCCGACGGCTCACCCACCGACGGCGGCGGCAACGTCGACACCCTCGCCGAGGCGGTCCTGCGCGCGACGAGTCTCGGCGCGACCGTCATCAACATCTCGGAGGCCGCCTGCGTCCCCGCCGGTGACGCGGCCCGCGGGCTCGCTCCGCTGCGCGCCGCGGTGCGCGCCGCGGTCGACGCGGACGTCGTCGTCGTCGCAGCCGCCGGCAACGCCGGGTCGGGCGCCTGCACACAGAACCCGGACGGCCAGAGCTCCGGGCAGGTGGTCGCGCCGGCGTGGTTCGGCGACGACGTGCTCTCGGTCGGCTACACGCGCCGCGACGGCCTGCCCGCGCCCCAGAGCATCCGGGGCCCGTGGGTGTCGCTCGCCGCGCCGGGCTCGGAGATCGTCTCGCTGGATCCGGCCGGGCCGGGGCTGGTCGACACGATCACGCCGATCGGGGCCGGCCGCGCGATCCCGATCGAGGGCACGAGCTTCGCGGCGCCCTACGTCAGCGGGGTGGTCGCCCTCGTCCGCGCGCGTTACCCGGGGCTCGACGCGCGTCAGGTGATGGCGCGCGTGATCTCGTCCGCCGACCGCGGGGGCCAGGCCGGGGGCCGCGACGACGCGGTCGGCGCCGGCACCGTCGACCCGGTGGCCGCCGTCGCCGACGTCCGCCCGGACGAGTTCGCCGGCCCCGGGCCGGCCTCGGTCTCCCCGGCCGGGGCGGGTCGGGTCGACCTGACGGATGCACGCGATGCACACTCCGGATCGCGCACCGTGGCGCTGGCCGGGTCGGCAGCAGCGATGGCGCTGCTGGGTGGAGCCGGCCTGATCGTTCTCGTCGCGCGACGGGCACGTCGGTCGCGCTGAGGCGGCCGGGGTGACCCGGAGTCGTCCCGTCCTCTTCGCCGCCCGCGGCGCCGACCCCGAGGAGCCCGCGTGCGCATCACGCTCGCCCAGACCGACGCCGCGCTCGGCGACCTCGACGGCAACCTCAAGCGCGCCGAGCGGGTGGTCGCGGAGGCGGTCGACAACGACTCCGACCTCGTCGTCTTCCCGGAGCTGTCGCTGTCGGGCTACCAGATCGGCGACGTGCCCCAGGATCTCTCGCTGGCTCCCGACGACCCGCGACTGCTGCGCATCTCGCAGCGCGCCGGGGGCGCCGGCGTGCTCCTCGGGTTCCCCGAGGCCGGCGGGCACGGCCTGCACACCTACAACAGCGCCGGCTACTACGAGGGCGGCCAGCTCGTCCACACCCACCGCAAGCTCTACCTGCCGACGTACTCGACGTTCGAGGAGCGCAAGCACTTCCTGCCCGGCCAGCACTCCCGCGCGTACGGCGTCCGGGGCGGGCGCCACCGCGCGGCGACGCTGATCTGCAACGACGCCTGGCAGCCGCAGGTGGCGTTCCTGTCCACCCAGGACGGGGCCCACCTGCTGCTCGTGCCGGCGAACTCGGCGCAGTCGATGTCGCCGGAGCGCTACGACTCCAAGGAGTACTGGCGCAACATCACCACGTTCTACGGGCGCATCTACCAGCTGTTCGTGGTGTTCGTGAACCGCGTGGGCGTCGAGGGCGGGCTGAGGTTCTGGGGCGGGAGCCACATCGTCGACCCGTGGGGCGAGGTCGTCGGCGAGTGCGGCGAGGGTCCCGAGGCCGAGGAGACCGCCACGTTCGACATCGACCTCGCCGACGTGCGCCGTCGCCGCCGCGACATCCCGCTGGTGCGCGAGGCACGGCTGGGCCTGCTGCGCCGCGAGATCGACCGGCTGCTCGACGAGGGCGGCGACCTCTGACTACGTGACGAGGTCGAGCACGACGAGCACGGCCCCGAGCACGGCCAGCGCCGTGCCGCCCCAGGCGAACCAGCGCTGAGAGCCCACGGTGTCGTCGCGGAGCTCCTGCTCGGAGCGCGTCGAGACGATGAAGCGGTCCGACGAGGACTCGGGCTTCCCGATCACCAGCGGGCCGATCCGGTCGTGCACCTCGCCGAGGATGTAGAGGCGCTGGCCGGGCCGGAGGACCCACTCCGTGTAGGTCATGCCCAGCGACTCGCTGCCGCGGTCCCAGATGCCACCACCACCGTCGGGCTCGAACCGCTCGTGGATCTTCTCGGGACGGTCCGGGGCGGTCCCGTTCGGGTCGACGCCGATGATCCCGGTGTCGTCGACGAGGGCGTAGCCCTGGCGCGAGGTGTCGTCGAGGACCGTGTCGTTGCGCTCGCGGCGGCGCCAGTCGCCGTCGGAGTCGCGGTAGGACTCGCTGAACTTGTGGACGACGGTCTGGCGGTACCAGACGCACTCGACGCCGCTCTGGGGCGCGCGCAGCGGGCCGTCGGGGTGCGGGTGCGCCGCGCCGACGACCTCGCAGACCTTGCGGAAGCCCCCGGTGGTCCCGAGGTCGGAGAGCGTGCGCCGGTGCTCCTCGAGCTCGGCGATCGGCAGCGTCTCGGCCGCGATCATGGCGTGACGGCGCTGGCGGGTGCTCTGCGCGGCGAAGAAGCCCGCGACACCGAGCGCGACCAGTACGAGGCCGACGATCCACATGATGGGGGGACTCCCTGTGCCGACCGACGAGTGAGCACTACAGAAAGTAGGCGAACGTCGGTCAAAGCACCAGCCGCGGGGCCCGCCTCAGATCTTCGTGGCCGCCGGGAGCAGCTCGCCGCGACTGACGGTGACCGCGTCGCCCCGCAGGTACACGCGCTCACCCGCGAGCTCGACCCCGACCTCTCCGCCACGCGGGGAGAGCTGGGCGCCCACGAGGCGTTCGCGCCCGAGCCGCTTGGCCCAGAACGGCGCGAGGCAGCAGTGCGCCGACCCGGTCACCGGGTCCTCGTCGATGCCGACGGCGGGAGCGAAGAACCGCGAGACGAAGTCCGGCGCGCCGGGGCTCGGGTCGTCGCCGGCCCGGGCGGTGACGATCACGCCGCGACCGCTGGCCGCCTTGAGCACCGACAGGTCCGGCTCGAGGTTCCGCACCTCCTCGGCGGACGGGATCTCGACGAGGATGTCGTAGCGGCAGCGGGCGAGCTCGACGACCGCCGCACCGAGGGCGTCGGCGAACTCGTCGGCCATGTGGCCGTCGGGTAGCGCCGAGACCGGCTCGTCGACCGGGAAGTCGAGCTGGATGCCGCCGCCGGCCAGCGCCTCGGCGAGCAGCACGCCGGAGGCGGTGCGGAAGGCGATCGGCGACGTCGCCAGGCCCTGCTCGAAGAGCGCGTGCGCGCTCGCCAGTGTCGCGTGCCCGCAGATCTCCACCTCGACGGTCGGCGTGAACCACCGCAGGCCCACCTCGCCCGTGCTCGCGAGCGTCGAGAGGTCGACGAACGCGGTCTCGGAGACGTTGACCTCCGCCGCGACCGCCTGCATCCAGGCGGCGTCGTCGGCGTCGGTGAGACACACCCCGGCCGGGTTGCCGGTGAAGGGCGAGGACGTGAACGCGTCGACGAGATGGAGCTGCACGACCTCCATCGTGCCGTGCGCGACGCGTGGGAGGCAGCCACGCGGCGAACGGATCGGCCGAACGGCCGCGAGCCCCGGGGCGTGGGCCACCCCACCACGCCCCGGGAGTCACCACAGAAGGTCACATTCATCCTATGCGTCGGCCAAGCAGCGCCACACGGACGGCGTAGTATCACTACCTGTAGCGACCGCCAGGGTACCGAGCGACGGCACAGCCGCAGCTCCGTGACCCCGTCGGGGTGATGCGGAGGGACTGCGCCGACGGGGTGATCCGCGGGCCTCGCTACTGTGATCCCGCCATGAGCACGGTCTTCCTGGTCAGCGGCGCCTCCTCCGGGGTGGGGCGCGCGCTCGCGCAGTTCCTCACGCGTCACGGCGTGTCCGTCGTCGGCCTCGACCGGCGGGAGCCGCCCGACCGCGAGATCGCCCACGTCACCTGCGACCTCGCCGACCCGGGCTCGATCGACGCCGCGGTCGACCGCCTCGACGGGCAGGTCGACGCGCTGGCCAACGTCGCCGGCGTCCCGGGCACCGCGCCGGCCGAGACCGTGCTCTCGGTCAACTTCCTCGGCATGCGCCACCTCACCGAGAGCCTGATCGGACGCATCCGCCGCGGGGGGTCCGTGGTCAACGTGTCGTCCTCGGAGGGGCGGCACTGGGTCGCCCATCTCGCCGAGCTCCGGCCGCTGCTCGCCACCCGCACCTTCGCCGAGGGCCTGCGCTGGTGCCGCGAGCAGCGGCCCGACCGCTCGGTCTACGACGTGTCGAAGGAGGCCGTGCTCGCGTACACGACGGCCTCGTCGACGCTGACGTGGGGCGACGGCGTCCGGATGAACGCGGTCGCCCCGGGCACGGTCCGCACGCCCTCCCTGCCCGAGGTGGAGCGCTCCACCGATCCCCGCCGCCTCGCCCGCCAGCGCACCGCCGCGGGCCGGGACGCCGAGGCCTCGGAGATCGCCTCCGTCGTCGCCTTTCTCATGTCGAACGAGAGCCGGTGGGTCAACGGCCAGGCCCTCGCGGCCGACGGCGGCGTCGCCGCGGCGACCACCTGGGCCGCGCTCCAGTCACGCTGAAGGTCCTTCCACACCGATCGTCACCCGACTGTGATCTGTCCGTTGAACGAGTCGGACGTGCACTCGGCTCGCGGGAGATCACGCAATGGGAGCAGGACGCATGACGCGTCGCACGATGGCCGCGCTGGCGACGGGAGTCGCCGTCGCCGCCGTCGCCTGGCTGGGCGCCGCGACGGCCGTCGCCGCCCCGGGCGATCCCGCGGACCCCGGGAGCCAGGGGCCGACCCCGACCGCGCCCGGTGTGCACCCCGGTGTGCAGACCCGCACCGACGGCGCCCAGTGCACCGCCAACTTCCTGTTCACCGACGGGGAGGACACCTTCATCGGCCAGGCCGCCCACTGCTCGGGCACCGGTGCCTCGACCGAGACCAACGGCTGTGACTCCGCGTCCCTGCCGCTCGGCACCGAGGTCGAGGTCGGGGGCGCGAGCAAGCCCGGCGAGCTCGCCTACAACTCCTGGCTCGCGATGCAGGAGGCGGGCGAGACCGACGAGGACGCCTGCAACGACAACGACTTCGCCCTGGTGAAGCTGGCCCCCGAGGACGCGGCGACCGCGTCGGGGGTGGTCCCCTTCTTCGGCGGACCCAGCGGCGTGGACACCGACGGCGCCGGCGTCGGCGAGGTCGTGCACAGCTATGGCAACTCCGAGCTGCGCGGCGGCGTCACGCTGCTCAGCCCGAAGATCGGCACCGTCGCCGGGGAGACCGGCAACGGCTGGAGCTACGACGTCCTGACCGTCTCCCCTGGCATCCCCGGCGACTCCGGCAGCGCGTTCCTGTCGGCCGACGGACGCGCGCTCGGCGTGCTCTCGACGGTGCAGTTCGCGCCCGTGCCCGCGAGCAACGGGATCAGCGACCTGAGCAAGATGTTGGACTACGCCCGCGACCACGGTGCCGGTGACGTCGTGCTCGTCACCGGCTGACCCGTCAGGGCTGGAGGACCTCGCGCGTCCGCCCGCTCGTCGTGCTCGACGAGCGGGCGGAGCCCGCCCGTCGGCGGGCCTCCGCGGCCCGACGGTCGGACCGCCCGGTCCAGGACCTCATCGCGAGGTAGAGCGGCACCCCGATCACCAGGACCGACACCACCGCGAACACCGCCAACGCCACGATCCACTCCACGCCCGAACCCCCTGCGCGCACGCCGACATCCGCGGAGACGTCGCTCGATCGGGTGACGTCGTTACGTGCGCGTGCGCACGGATTTCCGAACGGTCCGGGCTCCTCGCCGTCCGGCGCGGCGGGCGGGCCGAACGGTCCGGTGGCGACCGCGAGCCCGGCGTCCCACCCGGGCGCGCGCCCGCACCCCGGCGGGACCGGTGTCGTGTCGAGCCCGGACGTCGCGAGCAGCCAGGCGACCAGCGAGTTGGAGTTCCACATGTCCCCGTCCACGGCGTGGCCCCAGGTCAGGACGGGCACCTCGCGAACTCGCTCGAGCATCGCCCGGGCCGTCGCGTCGTCGTCGGTGACGAGCATCGGCGCGCCCACCGCGAAACGGCGGTCGGGCAACACGCCGTCGCGCCAGCACCGCACCTCGTAGCGGAAGAACCGCGACCTCCCGAGCACCGCGACCGCGACCGGCCCGGTTCGCACGACGCCCCGGTCCGGTGTGCTCGGCCCGCCCCAGGCAGGCGCCATCTCGACGACCCACCGCGCGCCGTCGACCTCGATCTCCAGCACGGCGTGGAACAGCCGCTGCGGCGCCCGGTGCTCACGGGCGGCCGCGAACCGCTCCCACCAGCGGCTCGTCCGGCGGACGACGTGCCCGCCGGCGCCGACGGGGATCCACAGCAGCCGCACACCCGCCGTCATCGCAGGACGGCGTCCAGGCATCGCCGCGGGCTCGGGTGCGCGAGACGGGTCGGGTAGCCGACCCGGAAGGTGACGAGCGGCGCCGCACCGTCCGGGAGCAGGGCCGCGAACCGCGCGGCGAGCTCGCCGTCACGGCCGAGGGTGCGGTCCCGGTCGATCCGCTCGGTGGCCTGGTTGAGCGGCTGCAGGGCCAGGCCCTCGGCGGTCGCCGCGAGGTGCACACGCTGCAGGAGCCGGCCGGCGAGCAGCCGGGTGTCGTGGTCGTCGGGGTCGGCTGCGGTGACGACGCCGTAGGCGGCGGCCGTCCGCGTGTGCACGGTCCTCGTCCGGCGCACCCAGAAGCGGTCCGCGGCCCGGCGTCGCGTCGCGGGCAGCAGGGTGGCCGCGCGGAGCATCGCGGGGGCCATTCCCTGCCCGGCGAGCGTGAGACCGTCGCGATGCTCCCCGATCTCCTGGCGCGAGCCCCGGAACCACGCGAAGGACGCCCGCGACTGCTCCTCGTCGCGGGTGACGGCGACGGCGGCGTCGACGAGGAGGGCGCCGAGGCGCCGCTTGTCCTCGAGCGTGGTCACCCAGTGCACGGCGACGCCGGGGAGATCGCTCATGTCGACGAGGCCGTCGAGCGTGGCGCGGTGGATCGGCCGGGGCAGGTAGGGGCCGCGATCGGTGTGGCGGGACCCGATCGCGGCGTGGAGCGGGGACGTCTCGACGACGCCCGGTCGGAGCTCGACGCGGGCGGCTCCGGGGGCGGGCAGCAGCGTGACGGCGGTGTCGTGCCCGCGGGCGTGGCAGGCGAGGACGAGGTTCTCGAGGGCGCAGCCCAGGCCGACCGCGGTCTCGCGCCCCAGGGGGTCGAGGGCGTCGATGCGCCGCTCCGGGTCGATCGCGAGCTCGATCACGGTGCCGTCGATCCGGAACGTCCAGGGCTGCGTGTTGTGGGGGTTCGCGGCGAGCACCGCGGCCGCCACGGCACCGTGCAGATCGGGGTCGCGCCACGTCGACCACGCCGCGAACGCGCGACCGCCCACGGGGTCGAGCACGCCGGAGTCGAGCACTCGCCAGACGGCGAGCCCCGCCAGGACGGTCGCGGCGGAGCTCGCCCCGAAGCACCGGAGCGGCGGGATCGGGGCGCCGGGGTGCGTGGTGTCCACGACGTCCAGGGTCGTCCGCCGCGGGCCTCGAGCGCCTGGGGCCGAGGTCCCGGCGTCCCGGGCCCATCAGGCCGGTTCAGTCCAGCGGTGCCTCCGCGCTCACCCGCCGCCGTCGTCGGGCGGGCGGTCAGCGCGGCGGTGGGGGTGGCGTCAGCCGGGATCCGGCTGGCGCTGCGAGAGGTCGAGGTCGAGGGCGCGTGGAGGAATCCGCGGAACTCGACGTCGAACGGCTGCTGCGACGTGGAGGTCTGCGCGACGGAGGCGCCCCTGCACCCGATACGAGCAGCGCGGTCGCGCTCAGCAGCTTCCCCACGGGTCCAGCGCGTGGTGGGACCAGACGCCGGTGAGCACCTCGCAGGCGAGCTCCACCATCGTCATCGCGCGGGAGGACGCCTCGTTCCGCAGCATCTCCGCTGCGGCCTCGATGTCCACGCCGAGCCTCTCGGCCACGACGCCCTCGGCGCGGTAGACGTCGGCGGGGATCATCAGACGGTCGTTCTCGGCCGGAAGCATCATGGCTGCTCCTCGGAAGTCCTCGACGAGACCTCCGCGTCGGCCGTGCGGTCGACCACCGGAAGCGTCCAGCAATCACTACCCGTCCGACCACGAACTGTCCATCGGGCACGCGGCGGAACGGCCTGCGACGACCCGACGCACGACGAAGCCCACCGAGCGTTTCCGCTGGTGGGCTGGGGTGGCCAGGGGCGGGGTCGAACCGCCGACCTATCGCTTTTCAGGTGCCGTGGACGGTTCCCGATCCGTCTGGATCGGTCTCCTGAGCAGGGGAAACGTCTCCGGCGGACGCCGACGGACGGCCCCGAGTGCACCAACGCTGCTGTAGGGCTGCAGCAGTTCGCCGACGACCCACGGGCCGGCTTCGGGGTCTCTCCCTCGGCGGCGCGGGGTCGTCCCGGACGGGCCGGGCGTGGAGGTGCAACTTCCCGACCGTCCTCGTTCCCGCCGGCTGTGTTCGTGTCCGGCCTCGGGCGGGTGGTTGCACCGGAGCGGCCGGGCTGTCAGACCCCGGAAGCGCCGCCGAGGGAGAGACCCCGATCCCACCGCTCCCCCACGCACTGCCACACCGCCGTCCACGGGGCTGCCCCTCTCCTGAGCGTGGTGCCCGGTTGTAGGGCGGAGCCCTGCCCGCCGGAGGCCGTACGCCTCCCGTCCACTCGTCCCTGTCTGCGTCGTGCTCCTGGCTGCTGGCTGGCCCGGCGGCCGGGTCGCGGACGCACGGCGATTTATCAGAGTGGCGGGAGCGGCCCGGCAACGCCGGGCCGCGCCGGCGCGCCAGCGCCGGCGCTGACCTTGGACGGTGCCCGGTGAGCGCGCGGTCCTCTCTCGGTAATGGGCGAGCAGTCCTTCACCACCGGCGCCGCCGTCGTCAGGAGTCGGGCGCCCCGACGGTCGAGCGGGTGGCCCAGGCGCGGGCCAAGCGGGCTCATCGGTGGTCTCGTCGCGCGCAGCTCCGGAAGATCACCAGCATCGGCCGCGTCCGCCGGTGCGGCTACTGCACCAACCCCGAGGCCGGCCCGACCCTGGCGGTGACCGAGAACGCCGACGGGACCCGCACCGCCGGCTACGGCGGCCTGGTCACATGCGGCTCGGTCTGGGTGTGCCCGCAGTGCGCAGCGAAGATCGCGACCGGTCGGGCCGACGAGCTGTCCCAGGTGATGCGCGCGGTCGACGCCGCCGGTGGCTCGGCGTTCATGCTGACGCTGACGATGCGCCACGGCGCCGGTGACCGGCTCGGGCTCTCGATGGCCGACCGGGAGCGGTTGTCGCTGCTGGAGAAGCGCCGCAAGAGCCGCGAGGCCGGCCGGCTGAGCAAGAAGGACGCCGACCGGCTGGCCCGCCTCGAGGAACGCGACCGCGAGCGCCTCGAGGAACTCGGCGAAGCCCAGGCTGAACGCGACGACGCCGAGGCCCAGGGCTGGCACGTCGACGAGCGCCAGGCCGAGGCGGACGCGATCGAGGAGGCCGAGATCAGGGCCCGGCGTGGCTGCTGGGACGCCTGCGCCGACGGGTGGAAGGCGGTTACCGAGGGCGCGCAGTGGCAGGCCGACAAGGAGATGTTCGGCGGGCTGCTTGGCTGGGCCAAGGTCGTCGAGGTCACCGACGGCCTCCAGGTCTGCGACGACCCCGACTGCTCCCAGCGCCGCCACGGCAACGGCTGGCACGTCCACATCCACGCCCTGCTCTGCTTCGGCCGCGACGTCCCGGTCGCGCTGGTCCGCGAGACCGTCTGCGCCCTCGCCTTCGGCCGCTGGTGCCGCGCGCTGGAGCGCAACGGGTTCGACGCCTCGGAGGAGCACGGCTGGGACGTCCGCAAGGTCCGCCTCGGCGACGGCGACCTTGCCGACTACTTCACCAAGCTCGCCCACGAAGTCACCGGCAGCCATCACAAGGAAGGCCGACGCAAGGGCGTCCGGACCCCGATGCAGCTCCTCGCCGACGCCGTCGACACCTACCGGGTCGAAGACCTAGCCCGCTGGTGGGAATGGGAAGCAGCTTCCCAACGTCGACAGCAGCTCACATGGTCACGGGGACGACACGACCTCCGGAAGCTCGCCGACCTCGGGCAGGAGCGCAGCGACGACGAACTGGCGGAAGAGGACCTCGGAGGGGAGGTCCTGCTCGTCATCGAACGCGAGTCTTGGGAGTGGATCGAGTACACCGGTCGGCAATGCGAGCTCCTCGACTACAGCGAGGAACACGGGCTCCGCGGCGCCGGAGAGTGGCTACGTGTACACGGTCTCCGCTGGCTCGAAGCCACCACGGTGGCGCTGCCTGAGAACGGTCGCATTGTCAAACACCCACAATGAGCCACCGCCGTCGTGATCGGCTCACGCGCCTAGAACACTCCCGCAACCTAGATCACGAGCTCCCGGCTGGCGGGTGCCGCCGTCTCTTGGTCAGCGGCCGTCTGGTGCCTCTGGTCCGCGGGAGCTCTCCTGGGTGTCGCGGCGACGCTTGCTGTCTCCCCCGTCACGGTATCGGGAGCTGCTGGAGCGCCGTCCCTCCCGGTCTCGCTGTTCGTCACCATCATCGAAGCCCTCGAAGGGGTCGATGACCAGCTCACTGAGGCGCATGGCGACCGTCCCTCATCCTCGTCCCCACCGGGGGTTCAACTCTGGCGAGAAGTAGTGTACCCGATGGATCCAAACTAGGCCCTCCGACCGAGACAGCACCGCAACATCGATCGGTTCGCCTACCGACTCGGCCGCGAGAGACATTTTAAGACGAAAGGCCGTAAACGCAATAAGAGAACGCGCGAATTCCGCCAAGTCTGCCTTCGGCAAGAAACGGACTGCGTCAATTACTGGCCGGCCATGTGCGTCGATGTGATCATCAAGTCGACGCTCAAGACGCTTCGTGTGGACCTCGTCGAGTCCGAGGTCCACAAGCTCGTCCGCAATCCAATCTTTCATAGATGGATGAATGCCCTCCATAAACATCTTCACCTGATCGTTTTGGGCGAAGGGTGCGATCAGGGCCGGCGCTCTTGCTGAAACCGCCGACCGCCTGCTTGCGTACCTCCTAGTATGTGGCCCGACGGGTACACCGATCAGGTACGGCTTCATCGAAGGAAGGCGCTCCTTCTGGCCGAAGCCAGCGAAGACAAGGCCCGTATGGGCGGGCTCGCGTTCAGCTAGATGAGTCCAAGCTTGTTGCGCTGCGTCGCGAAGCGCCTGCTTCCCGGCTTCCTCGAGTCCTCCGAACTCCTCGGAAAGAGTTGAAATCTCGCCGTCGAGCCACTCAAGAAGTTCGGACGCGGCGAGTAGGTTCTCGTCGTCGATCACTCGACGAGTCCGGCCTTGAGTGGACCTCCATCGACTAATCTCGTCCGTGATCACTATTGTCGACGAGGCCGAGGACCGCTCGAGAGCTCGACTAACGCTGCGCAGCAGGTCTTCAACGACTATCGCAGCAGTAGGCTTGTCTCGCTGCAAATTCGGTGCCCATGCGGGAACTTCCTCGTCAAGGTATTTCATAAACGCCGCCGAGTAGCCCTCTAGCGTGTCGGAGGCTTCTGGACGATCCCGCCTGAAGTCTTTGATTATCAGCTCCCAGGGCAAGCCGAGATAGCTTGGGCTGCCGTACCACATAGCGGCAACGGGCTCAGTATCGTGAAGAGCAACCAGCTTGCTGGCACCGCGGTAATGTTTGAGACCCCCGCCATAGTCGATCTCAACTGCACTATCTGCGGCGATAGCAATTGCACCGCTGTTCATGACAACGATACCCGCCGTCACCTCGTACCGCTCTCCCCATAGATGGGGACATTCTCGAACAGGTCGTCGTCTGACTCTCGCTGACGACTAGCGAATTCATCACTGAACGTGGCCCGCAGTTCGACGCGCCCTGAGAACCACCGTCTCTTGACGCGATAAGCACGAAAGAGCGGCGTAGAATCGCCAGCCCCAACGATAGACAACTGCATCGCGCGGCTTGAGACCGACCTCAATCCTACGTTCGCCGTAAGCAGCTCGATGCCGCCTGCCTCCACGTCGGCCGAGATTGCAAACTCCATGCCCGCACCTGCGTCCTGCGAGATCAACGCCGTCGTTGACGATGCGTGGAGAACGTACGTTACTACGACCCAATCGCGATCCCACTGGCCTTGATTGATTAGCGAGACGATCTCGTCCTTCAATTTCGGCAAGTCGGGAAGCTGATAGTGAGTCACGTCATCGGCGTAGAAAACGACCGCGTTGTCGCGGGAGAATTCCACACTGACCCCCGCTTCGGCTGATGGCACGTTCGGCAGTGCGTCGGAGGTCTTCCCCTTTGCTTTGAACTGAAAGTTCACTGAGCCAGCACTCGCGTAGCGGTATGTCTCTGTGGACCGGCCTTTGTCAGGCGGTCCCATGGAAATACCGAAATCGCCGAGCGTCTTCTCCCGGGCGAAGACACCCTCGTCGTCGACCTTCCCAATGTCTCCTAGTGCAACACGAACGCCTGGAGGCCAGGTCGGTGTGAACCTGAAGTTCGGACCAATCTCTTTGACATACTGCTCAGCGGCACTTGCCACCCGGCATCCCCCCCAATGTCTCGTCGGCCACGGGCATGTGGCCGCCGACCCGCCGTGACGCGCACCACAATAGCGCCCCTCGGGTGGCTGCGGAAGTGTCCTCCTATTGCTGAGCGCCTATACGGTGGGTGCTCGGATGGTTACATAACGTGCTCGCCGCCCGGTTGCTGCGTTGCCCGGCTGCGTCTTCTTCTTGAGTGATAGCGTGATAACGGCGCGGCGTTTGACCGGCAACAAGCGCGAGGGGCGCGATCAGTTGGAGCGAAGCAGCTTTGGCTGAGCCTGAGGCTCGGCGGGGATGACATGTAACAGCGTCCAGAGACGACGGTCGCCGAGCCGGTCGGGCCGGTAACGACGGCCGCTGAGTAACTGAGGCTTCGGTGGTCCATCGTGTCGCTCTGGTTGTGGCACCGACTACGAGACCTACCCGCTCACTCATAGTCCAACGCGAAGGGCCGGCGTCGCTTCAGGAGCGTCGAAAACTCAGTCGGCAAGATACAGAATTCGTTTTGCCAGGGGTCGTGGAGCACCCAGAAGTCGTGGCCTCGTTCTTGTTGGTGGTCCCATCGGGTGGCGCCGAGGGCTTCGATGCGTTGGACCTCGGCTTCGACGTCGGTGGTTTCGAGGTCGAGGTGCATGCGCTCCTTCGACGTCTTGGGGTCGTCGGTGCGTTGGAGCAGGATGCGGATGTCGGAGTCGGGGAGCTTGAGCCGGCGGTAGACGGGCTGACTGTCGGCGCGCAGGGTCTCCTCGGTGGCGTCGAGCACGGCGGACCAGAAGGCCACGCCCTCGTCGAGGTCGCCAACATCGATGACGAACTGGGCGACGCGGCTGCGTAGCTCGGTCATCGGGCCTCGTCCTCGTCGATGAGGTCCTGGACGATCTGCGCGGAGTGCTCCTGCGTACGCGCAAGGGAGCCCCAGCCGGTGATGACGGCGCCGTCGTAGCTCATGCCGACCCAGCGGCCCCAGGCGTGGGTGCCGTGACGGTGCAGGACGAGGTACATCGTCCCCTTCGATCGGACTGCGGCGTCGGTGGAGCGGTACCAGCCCATGAGGGCCTCCTGGTCCCACAGGCGCAGTTCGCCGTGCCACTGGTAGCTGCCTTCGGCGACCGCGATGGCGCGCTCGGCGTCGAGGTGGAGCAGCTCCCCGCGCTGCTCGACCTCCAGCGAGTGGGTGTCGACGCGCGGCTTGCCCTCCTTCCAGGTCTGCCAGGAGCACCACCACTGCCCGGAGAGGTCGAGCCCGTAGTCGACCTGCCCGGCCAGGCGGGCCAGCGAGATGCCGAGCGCATCTGCAAGCGAGACGGCCGCGGAGAGGGTCGGCTGCTGCTCGCCGGCCTCGTATCGGGCGAGCTGCCGGACGCTCACGCCGGCCGCCTTGGCCAGCTCCCCCTGCGAGAGCTGCAGCGCCGCGCGCTGCGACTTGATCACCTCCGACACATCCACGCGCGACATCCTCCCCGGTCAGACGAATAAGGCAAGAGACCTGCCGTATGCGGCTTGACACGTCGGACGTAAGAGGCGCACTCTCTGCCGTACTAGTCATGCCGTATCAGTCCTGCATCCTGACGGAGGAGACATGTACTCGTGCTCGCTGGCGATCGACGCCACCCGCACCCGAGTGATCGCGACCGGCGACGTGGTGCAGCCACCGCGCTGGGACGACACCCCCAACGGCCGCCGCCCGGTGGCCGGCTCCACCGCTATCGACGAGGAGACCGGCCAGCCGATCAACCTCATCGGCGTCCTGCTGCCCACCGGGCAGAACGGCGAGAAGGAGACCCACACCGTCCGCGTGTGCTCCTACGAGGTCCCCGAGCTGCCCGAGTTCGAGCCCGTCGAGTTCGACGGCCTGGAGGCCTTCATCCGGCCCGCCAAGACCGGCAAGGGCATCGAGCTGTACCTGTCCGCCGACGCCGTCCGCGTCCCCTCGGCGCCCAGCAAGCCCGCCCCGGCACCCAAGGACACCGCGCCCAAGGACGTGGCCTGATGGGCGCCCCGGTGCGCGTCGCGACGCGCTCGTTGTTCGACGTCCTCGTGCTGACCTGCCGGGCTCGCCACTGCACCGAGCAGTGGGAGCCGGCTCCGATCAACGACGACGGGGACGGCGTGGTCCAGCTCTCCCAGGAGCGTTGCCCGGCCTGCGGGTCGAGCACCTGGGAAGTCACCCAGGTCGAGGTGTCCGGCTCGCCCACGCGCGAACAGCGCCGCCGTCGCGGCCCGCGCCGCTCCTCCTCCGGCAGTGGTGGGCGATGAGCGCGACCCTGTGGCGCGGCCAGACCATCCGCCGCCGCGCCGACATCCAGCGCACCCTCATCGAGCGCGACCACGGCCCGCTCGCGACCGCCCTCTACTGGACCCTCGCGCTGCTGCGCTGGGCGGTGTGGGCCACCGTCATCGGCCTCTGGGGCCTCGTCTACGTCCCCCCGCTCGGCGCCGTGGTCACCCTGCTGATCGTGACCGGGCTCGTGCTCGGCCCATGGGGCGTCTCCGGCGTCGCCGCCCTGGCGGCCGGCGGCGCGTGGGCCTGGGCCCGCTGCTCACCGGGGACCTGGACCCGCCACCTGGTCCGGCGCGGCGAGCGCTTCTGGCGGCGGCTGCGCTACCGCTGGGTCTGGGACGACGTCATGGCCGCCTGCGGCATCAAGGCCACCGACGCCGCCCACCGCATCGTCGTCCCCCGCCTTCTCTGGGTCGGGCTCGGCGACCACGTCGACGTCCTCACCGTCCAGCTCTGCCCCGGCGTCACCCTCGACACCATCGCCGCCCAGGCCGACGGGCTCCGCTCCGAGTGGGCCGCGCTCGACGTCCGCGTCACCCGGCACCCGCGTGTGCGGACCTGGGGCCTGCTGCGCGTCGTCCTGCACGACACCCTCGCCGAGCAGCAGCACCACGCCCGCAACCGGGTCGACCTCACCCGCCTGGCGATCGGACGTCGCGAGGACGGCCAGCCCTGGGCGCTGCGGCTGCTCGGCCGGCACCTGCTCGTGGCCGGCGCCTCCGGAGCCGGCAAGGGCTCGATCGTCACCGCCCTGCTCTGGGCCCTGTCCCCCGCCATCGCCGACGGCTGGGTCCGCGTCATCGGGGTCGACCCCAAAGGCGGCATGGAGTTCGGGATGTACCCCGAACTGCTCCACATGTTCGCCTGGCGCTCGGAAGCCGAGCTCGTCGCCGCCCTGGAACACACCGCCGCCCTCGTGATGGCCCGCTGCACCTTGCTGCAGGGCCGGACCCGCCTGCACCGGCCCACCATCGACGACCCGTTCCACATCATCATCATCGACGAGATCGCGTCCCTCACCAGCTACATCGTCGACCGCGCGCTCAAAGAACGCGCCCGCGTCGCCCTCGGCACCCTGCTGAGCAAGGGCCGCGCCCCCGGGTTCTCCGTGGTCGGGCTCGTCCAGGACCCCCGCAAGGAAGTCCTCGAGCTACGCAACCTGTTCACCGTCAAGGTCGGCCTGCGCCTCGACAGCCCCACCGAGGTCGCCATGGTCCTCGGCGACACCGCCCACGACCGCGGCGCCCGCTGCCAGGACATCGACCTCGACACCCCCGGCATGGCCTACGTCGTCGACGACGAAGACCGCCACGAGCCGATCAAAGTCCGCGCCGACTTCCACGACGACGCCGGCATGCGCTGGCTCGCCACCGAGTACGCCTCCCCCACCCACGAAGACGTCCCCGAGCTGGTCACCAAACAGCGCGACACCACCCGGAACGACAGGCGCCCCGACAAGCGCACGGACGCGTCATGAGCAGCGTCCTGAGTGCCGCGCTGCTGACCAGCGACACCCCGCGCTGGCTGTTCCTGGTCATGGCCGGCCTCGTCGCCACCGCCTACCTCGCCTGCGGGCTGCTGGCCCTGATCGGCCGACTCCGGCGGCGGACGGCGACGCAGCGACAGCCCATCCGACGCCCGGCCCCGGTCCGAGCCGGCGTCCGGCAGGAGGTGACCTCGTGATCGCCGCCGTCATCATCGCCGGCCTGCTGACCGTCATCGCTGCCAAGAGCCGCGCCGTCGGTCCCGCCCTCGCACTCGGCGTCATCACCGTCGTCCTGCTCGGCGTCGTCGCCCCCGGCTTCATCGCCGGCGTCGGCGACGTCCTCGCCGCCATCGCCGGCGGCATCGGCGACGGCATCACCCGCGCCGCCTCCGACTGATCCCAAGGAGAAACCACCCGTGACCGCCCTCGCCCAACACATCGACACCGCCAGCAACGCCGTCCGCGCCGCCAACCACGCCACCATGCGCGGACCGCTCGACGGCCCCGAGTCCTACGCCGTGCTCGGCGGACTCGCCGAACTCGCCGGCCGGCTCCCGCAGCTCCTGGACTACCTGTCCCGCTCGCTGCGCCGCGCCGACCCCACCGCCCACTACGACGACCGCGGACGCGACCCCGCCGCCGCGCTCCACACCGCCCACGGCCACCTCGACGACGCCCGCGCCGCCGTCGCCCAGGCCCGCGATCACCTCACCACCGCCCACAACCACCTCGGCCACCTCGGCCGCCACACGGCACCGGAGGACTGATCCATGGACGCACTGCTGTTCACCGCGGAGGAGGCCGCGGAGGTCCTCAAGATCAGCCGCTGCAAGGTCTACGACCTGCTTCGCAACCAGGACCTTCGGTCGGTGAAGATCGGCGGCTCCCGCCGCATCCCGCGGGCCTCGCTGGAGGAGTACGTCGCACGGCTCCTCGACGCCCAGGCGGTCGTGTGATGGCCGGGGAGCGCAAGAAGGGCCGGAAGGTCAACGGCGAGGGCTCGATCTACCAGCGGTCCAGCGACGGGCTGTGGGTCGCCTCGGCCTACGTCTACGTCTCGTCGGGACGCATCGAACGCCGCTCCCGGTACGCCCGCAGCTTCGAGGAGGCGCGCGCCAAGCTCGTCCGGCTGCAGTCGAACAACGAGCAGGGCATCCCCGTCCCGGACCGGACCATGACCGTCAGCGAGTACCTGGATCACTGGCTGTCGGTCGTGAAGGAGGAGAAGCGGCTGACGACGTTCCACGGGTACGAGTCGGTGGTCCGGCTGCACATCGTCCCGGCGCTGGGCAAGAAGCGTCTCGACCGGCTCACCGGCGCCGACGTCCGGCACTTCATGGGCGTGGTCCGGGCCAAGTGCCTGTGCTGCACCAACGGGCGCAACGCCCGCCGGAAGGCCGGCGCCGACCCGTGCTGCCGTGACGGACACCCGTGCTGCGGTCGGCACCCGTCGCCCCGGCAGGTCCAGTACATCCACGCGGTGCTGCGCAACGCGCTGAGCAACGCCGAGCGCGAGGAGCTGGTCAGCCGCAACGTCGCCAAGCTGGTCAAGGTCTCGACGCCGAAGTACAAGATCGGCAAGGGACTACGGGTCAACCAGGCCAAGGCGCTGCTCAAGGAGGCCGAGGGGACACGCTGGTACGCCCTCTACGCCACCGCGGCCACGCTCGGGCTGCGCCACGGCGAGCTGCTGGGCCTGCGCTGGGAGGACGTCGACTTCGAGCGCGCCACCCTCACCGTCGCCCAGACCGTGGCGCGGGCCGCCGGGCAGCTCTACGTCGGTCCGGCCAAGTCCGACGCCTCGGAGAGCACCATCCCGTTGCCCAAGGTCACCCGCCGCGTCCTGGAAGCCCATCGCGAGCGGCAGGAGAAGGAGCGCTCCGACGCCGGAGAGGCCTGGCAGGACCGCGGCCTCGTGTTCCCCTCGACCATCGGCACGCCCATGGAGCCGAGGAACCTCAACCGGCACTTCGCGATCCTCCGCGAGCGGGCCGGCATGCCCGACGTCCGGCTCCACGACCTGCGGCACACGATGGTCAGCCTGCTGCTCGACCTCGGCACCCCGCCGCACGTGGTCCAGGCGATCGCCCGCCACGCGCACGTCGACATCACGATGGCGATCTACGCCCACACCAACCTCGACGCCATGCGCCAGGCGCTCGACGCGATCGAGTGGGAGGACCTGTGAGACCCATCGCTACACGGGCTGCTGTAGTGGATCACTCAGCGGAGAGCCTCACCGGCGTCGATGCTGGTGAGCGGGGTGGCCAGGGGCGGGGTCGAACCGCCGACCTATCGCTTTTCAGGCGATCGCTCGTACCAACTGAGCTACCTGGCCGGGCGGCCGAGGGACCACCTCGACCGGAAGAGCGACCCAGACGGGACTCGAACCCGCGACCTTCGCCGTGACAGGGCGACGCGCTAACCAACTGCGCCACTGGGCCTTGATCGTGCTCGTCCTACCGTACCCCCAACGGGATTCGAACCCGCGTTGCCGCCTTGAAAGGGCGGAGTCCTAGGCCGCTGAACGATGGGGGCGCGACCCTCTGGCTGAGGACCTTACCCGCCAACGGCGTACCCGTTGGGAGCACGCCAAGCATAGGTGACGGGTCTCAGATGCCCGGCACCCACCCCCTGCCGTCGGCGACCCCCAGGACCAGGTGCGGCCCGAGCACGGCGCGCATGCCCCCGTCGGCGTGCCACGCCTCGAGCCAGGCGGGATCGGCGGCGGTGCCGAGGAGCAGCTCCCAGTTCGCGCAGACGCGGTGGGCGAGATCGGTGAGGCCGCTGACCGCCAGCGACGCGGCGAACGCGCCGCCGGAGACGTCGACGATCGTGCGGGCGAATGCCGACGGATCGATCGACGGGACGAGCAGCTCGGCCGCGGCCGCTCGCTCGAAGAGGTCGGTGAAGACCTCCTCCCAGAAGCTGAAGGGCCATCCCGGGCGCTCGGGACCGGCGAGCCCCTCGGCGCAGAGCCGCTGACCGGCGCGCAGGGCCGGGCCCTCGAGGGCGTCCTGCATCTCGCGGGCGATCTGCGTCGCGGTCCGCAGCGGGTCGAGTCCGAGCCCGGCGCAGCGGTCGACGAGCTCGCGGCACAACCGCTCCATCTCGTCGACCACTGCGGTCGCGATGCTCTCCTTGGAGACGAAGTGGAAGTACAGCGCACCCTTGGTGACCTTGCTGCGCTCGAGGATCCGCGACAGCGAGGCCTCGTGGTACGAGCGCGCGGCGAACTCCTCCGCCGCCGCGGCGAGGATCGCGCTGCGGGTGGCCACCGCTCGCGCCTGGCGCGGGGGATCGCCGCGCGCCTCAGGTGGGTGACGCGGTGGATCAACGGTGTCCGACATCGGCGGCCACGGTAGCGGCCCGCCCTTTCACGGACGGGGCCCACACCGGAGTCGTCCGAACTCCGACGACTTCGGTGCGAGACCGCCGCCGTCAGCGCCGGACCGGTGGCGGGTCGCCCCCCTCGCCGATCAGGCCGAGCATGTCGAGCAGTTCGCGGCAGTCGTCGGAGTCGAGCGAGTTGCGGGCCACGGCGATGCGCGCGCGGTGCACCTGCTCGTCGCTGACCCCGTAGACGTCCGCGGCGGTGCGCTGGGTGGGCACCGACGGCTCGTCCGCCGCCGCCCGCTCAGGATGAGGTCCGTTCGGTCGTCGCCGAGGTCCTGACGTCGCATTCATGCTGGCTCCCGGTGGCCGCCTGGTCCCGACCCGCTGCATCACCTCGCGCGGCGGGATCACCCGGACAAGCGACACCGTCGGTCACGCTTCGTGCCCGCCGCCATCCCTCGTCCGAGTCGAGGCGACGCTACCCACACGGCCGCGCTGATGCAGCCCCCTTCCCGAGTGACGCCTGTGTCGTGCACGGGCCGCTCACTTCGTCGCCGCCCGGTCACGGAGCGCGACAATGAACGTCCGAGACGGTCGTCGCGGGACGGCACCGGGCGTCCGCGTCCGGCCCGCACACACGGAGCGAACGGCTCAGTCGACGAGGGCCTGGTAGACGAGCCCGCGCAGCTGGGTGCGGATCGGGTGCGCGCTCGACGGGAGCAGCTGGGTGAAGAACATCGCCGTGATGCGCTCGGCGGGGTCGACCCAGAACGCGGTGCTCGCGGCCCCGCCCCAGGACATCTCGCCGACGCTCGCGTGCGTGCGGTAGCGCACGGGATCGGTCACCACGGCGACCCCGAGCCCGAACCCGACACCGTCGAAGGGCATCTCGGCGAACAGGGGTCGCCCGACCTGCTCGAGGTCGAGACCGCCGGGCAGGTGGTTGCGGCCCATGTAGTCGACCGTGCGGCTGCCGAGCAGGCGGACTCCGTCGACCTCGCCGCGGCCGGCCAGCATCTGCGTGAAGCGGTGGTAGTCCGCCGCGGTCGAGACGAGCCCGCCTCCGCCGCCGAGCCACGTCGGTTCCAGCACCTCGCGGGCCATGGCGCCCATGCCGGCCGCGTCGGCGGCCAGGAAGCCCCCGGTCGCCGGATTCTGGACGTAGAGCTGGGCCAGCCGCTCGGCGTCGTCGACGACGAAGCCGGTGGCGGTCATGCCGAGCGGACCGAAGACGTTCTCCGCCAGGAAGGTGTCCAGCGGCTGTCCGGAGACGACCTCGATCAGCCGGCCCAGCACGTCCGTGGCATGGCTGTAGTTCCACTCGGTGCCCGGCTGGAACACCAGCGGCAGCCGCGCCCACGCCTCGACGATCCCGGCGAGGTCGAGCCCCGCGGGCGCGGACCACTCGAAGCCCGCCGCGCGGTACAGCTCGTCGACGGGGTGGGCGTGGTGGAAGCCGTAGGTCAGCCCGGCGGTGTGGGTCAGCAGGTGCCAGACGCGGATGGGCTCGGTGGCCGCCTCCAGCAGCGGCTTGCCCGACGACCCCTTGACGTAGACGCGCGGTTCGGCGAACTCCGGCAGCCAGCGGCTGATCGGGTCGGTGAGCTCGAAGCCGCCGCGTTCCCAGAGCATGAGCGCCGCCACCGACGTGATGGGCTTGGACATCGAGTAGATGCGCCAGCGCGTGTCGTCGGTGACGGGCAGGCCCGCCTCGGCGTCGCGCTGTCCCACGGTGGACGAATGGACGACCTTCCCCTCGCGGGCGACCACCGTGTGCCATCCGGCGAGGCGGCCGTCGTCGACGTAGCGGGCGAAGTGGTCGTCGATGCGGGCCAGTCGCGCCGGGTCGAAGCCCAGCTCCTCGGGATCGGCCTCGATCTTCAGGGGGCTGCTCACTTCCGCCACTATGCCGCCGCGAGGAAGGCGCGCAAGTCCTCGATGACCTCCTGCGGCCGCTCCTCGGGCACGAAGTGCGCACACCGCTCGATCGCCCGGCCCGACACGTCGTCGGCGTACTCCCGCCACAGCTCGAGCATCGGCAGCGTCTGGCCCATGACGCCCTCGGCGCCCCAGAGCGCGCGCAGCGGCTGGGTGACCCGGCGGCCGGCGGCGACGTCCTCCTCGTCGTGGCGGGAGTCGACGGCGTCGGCGCGGTAGTCGTCGAACCCGCAGCGCAGGGCGCCGGGCTGGGAGAACGCGCGGACGTACTCGGCGATCGCCGACGGTTCGAGGCCCTCGCGGGCGTAGGTCCACTTCTCGAGGAAGTACCGCAGGTAACCCTCGACGTCGGCGCCCGCGAGGCGCTCGGGTAGGTCGGGCTGCAGGTGGAAGAGCCAGTGCCAGTACCTGGCGCCCAGCTCGGCGTCCATGCGCTGCCAGGTGGCCCGGGTCGGGGCGATGTCGAGGACCGCGAGCCGGGTGACCTCGTCGGGCCGGTCGAGCGCCCAGCGGTGGGCGACGCGCCCGCCACGGTCGTGCCCGACGACGGCGACCCGCTCGTGGCCGAGCAGCCGCACCAGCGCCGAGATGTCGGCGGCCATCGTGCGCTTGTCCATGCCGCCGGTGGGCTTGTCACTGGCGCCGTAGCCGCGCAGGTCGGGGACGATCACGGTGTGGTCGGCGGCGAGTGGCGGGGCGACGTGGCGCCAGCAGTGCCCCGTCTGCGGCCAGCCGTGCAGCAGCACCACCGGCGGGCCGGAGCCCCCGCGGCGGTAGTGCAGGCGCACCCCGTTGGCGACCAGGGTGTCGGGGACGAACGCGGGTCCGGGAGCAGCAGCGGTCACGGGCGGGAATCCTGCCCGTCGACTCCGCCGCGCGTCAGCCGGCGATCGGCCCGGCCGGCCCCTCCGGCCCCGGAGGCGCGTGCGGGCCGGGGGCGTGGCCCGGGCGCGACCGGACGACCGGCTGGATGAGGACGCCGGGACGGTGGCCGTCGCCGGTCGGCGGGCCCCCGGACGACGGTCCTCGCGCCGCGTCGACGATGGCCGCGGTGGCGTCGACGGACGTGGTGCGCCACAGCCGGTCACGCAGACGCCGGACGAGGCCCTCGGCGTGGCAGAGGGACGCGAAGTCGTCGGCGCGGCGGGCGACGGCGGCCCGCGGCTGGGCGCGCACGTGGGCGTACTCCTCCAGCGCGGGCACGATCCGCCCGTCGGCGTGGTCGAAGGCGCGCCCGAGCGTCGCGGCGTCGAGGACCTCCAGCGCCACCGCCTGGGCGGTGTGCGGCAGCATCGGCTGCGCCGCCCCGCCGACGACGGACAGCCGGTGCCGCGCGCCGCGCTCGAGCGGGGCGTGGTGGCGGTGGACGTGCGGCGGTGCCCGGACGACGGCGTCGCCGACGACGTCACGCACCTCGGGGGCGGTGCCCGCGAGCAGGCGGCCGACGACGTTCGCGACGCCGTCGCGGTGCATGTCCTCGAGGGCGTCGACGCGCACGGTCATCGAGACCTCGCCGTGCCCCGTGCCGTCACCGCGGACCACGGACTGCGTGACGTGCAGCGTCGGCGACGACCAGAGCCGCAGCACGTCGTCCGGCGGCGCCGGGCCGGGGCCGCGGTGCACGAGGTAAGGGCTGGAGAGCGCGTGCCCGCCACCGAGCAGGGCGCGCACGCGGCTGCCCGGGCCGTCGGCGCCGACGACCGCCTCCGCCCGGTAGCGTCCGCCCGCGTCGTCGGTGACCAGTACCGCGTCGCCGAGGTCCTCCACCCCGGTGGCGCTGCGCCCGTAGACGACGGTGATCATCTCGTCGGCGTCGCACGCCGCGACCAGCTGGGCGCGCAGCACCGCGTGCGGGACGAGCAGGTACGGCCGGCCGTACCGGGCGCGCACCACCGGGCCGAGGTCGGCCGCCCGCAGGAGCGCGCCGGTCTCGGCGTCGGCGTGTGCGAGGCGGCGCGGCTCCCAGGCGTGCGGGGCGAGGGTGTCGGCGAGCCCGAGCGCCGCGAGCTCCCGCAGCGCGGCAGGGGTGAGGACGGCCAGACCCCGGTCGACGTCCTCGGGGCGGTCCCGGTCGACCACGTGGACCGGGAAGCCCTGATGGGCGAGGAACAGCGCCGTGGCGAGCCCGGCGAATCGGGCGCCCAGCACGAGCAGCGGTACGACAACCACGGCTCACCTCGTTCACCCGAGCAGACGAGACAAGCGTAGGCAGATCATCTCGGACGGAGCAATCGGGCCCCGTTGCGTATTCGAATGATGCACGCACATCCGAAATCGGTCACTCCGCGGAACGAGAAGTGTCCGGACGGTTCACCGGTAGGTCACCGTCGGGGCAGTCGCCGAGCCGCGTGCGAGCGTCGAGGACGCGGGCCAGCGTGACGCACGTGATCGCCAGCGCGGTCCCGAGGAACCAGCCGGCGAGCACGTCGGTGGTCCAGTGCACGCCGAGGTAGACCCGGCTCGCCCCGACGAGCAGGGCACCGAGCACCGCGAGCACGGTCACGACCCGCCGCACGAAGGCGGCGCGGGGGGTGTCGACGGTCAGGGCGATCACCGCCGCCGCCGTCAGCGTGAGCCCCAGCGCGGCCATCAGCGCGTGGCCCGACGGCAGCGACGCCGTCGTCTCCTCGGCGAGCCGCAGCGGCTCGGGTGGCCGCGGGCGCTCGACGCTCACCTTCACCAGCCGGATCGCCACCGCGCCGGCGAGAACTCCGAGCACCCAGATCAGGGCGGTGCGCCGGTGCCCGCGAGCGAACAGGACGACCGCGGCGACCACCGCGAGCCCGCCCGTCCCCATCGTGCCGCCGATCAGCGAGACGGCCTCCGCCGCGACGGTCAGCCCGGGCGTGCGGATGGCCAGCACCCACGACAGCACGGGCGCGTCCGCGTCGGCGAGGGCCTCGTCGGTGGCGACGAGACCGAACACGATCCCGGCGGCGAGGACGAGCACCGCGACGAGCCCGAGGTCGCGCAGGGCCCCCGGCACGCCCGTCAGGGCGCCGCCGGCGGCCCGGTCGGCGAGCACCGCGCCCCCGAGCAGGATCCCGAGGGCCACGAGCGTCACGGCGGTGGCGTCGAGGGCCACGGAGCCTCCTGCGGTGTCGGGGCGGGCATGAGCATCGCGACGCGCCGGGCTTCCCGATGTCTGTCCCGATCATCCCGAGGCAGACTGGTCGGGTGCTCCTCCTGGGGCTGCTCGCCGCGCTCGCGTCGGCGGGCGCCAACGCCGGTGCCGCCCTGCTCGAGGCGAGTGCCGCCCGCCGCGCCACCCGCGCCGCGACGGTGGTGCTGCACCCCATGTACCTCGCCGGGCTCGCCCTCGACATCGGCGGCTGGGTGCTCACCGTGCTCGCGCTGCGCTACATGCCCATCGTGGCGGTGCAGGCGATCGTCGCCGGCCAGGTGGGCATCACGGTCATCGCGTCGCACTGGGTCTTCGACACCCCACTGCGCCGGATCGACCTCGCGGCGGCCGGCGCCAACATCCTCGGCCTGGCGCTGCTGGTGGCGAGCGCGAGCGTCGACGACGCGCCGGTCGTCGCGTCGACGGCGAGCGAGGTCGCCCTGATCGTGGTGTTCGCCGTGCTGCTCGTGGTGTCGGTCCCGATCGTCTTCCGCAGCAAGCGCGCCATGCTGCTGTCGTTCCTGGCCGGGCTCGCGTTCGGCGGAACCGCGGTGGCCGTGCGCATGGTCGACCTGCGCGGTTCACTGGGCGAGATGGCGCGGACCGCGGCCACCGACCCGGTGATCTGGGCGCTGCTGGGGTTCGCCCTCCTGGGGCTCGTGCTCTACACGGTCGCACTGGGCCGCGGGGCGGTCGGGCCGGTGGTGGCCGTGCTCGCCGTGACCGAGACGCTCGTGCCGGGCCTGCTCGGGCTCGTCGCGCTCGGCGACTCCATCCGGCCGGGCTGGACACCGTGGTTCGTCGTCGGCCTGGCGCTCGCGCTGGGCGGGGTCGTCGTGCTGGCCCGTTCGCCCGCGCAGGCGTCGCTGTCGGGTGACGACGGCGTCGCGCCGCCGCCCCTCAAGCGACTCTGACCGCGAGGGACGACGGCGCGCCCGGCGTCACTTCTTGAAGGCGTCCTTGATCTTCTCGCCGGCCTGCTTGAGGTTGCCGACGGTCTGGTCCTTCCTGCCCTCGGCCCGGAGCTCGGGGTCGTCGTTGGCCTCGCCGAGGCCCTCCTTGACCTTGCCCTTGAGCTCCTGCGCCTTGTTCCCGATCTTGTCGTCGGCCGACATCGACGCCTCCCCTCCGGCGCGCGGGGCGCGCGCTCGCGTGTACCGGGAGACATACCCCCGGCCGGCCGGGGTCAATCCGGGAGCGCAGCCGGGCGAGCCGAGGAGTCCGAGCTGCCGAGCGTGATGTCACGCTCGACCTCGCCCTGGTCGGGGACGGCGACCCAGCCGACCTCGGGCCGGTACCCCTCGGCGCGCGCGACGAGCTGGAACGTGCCCGCGTGCTCGGGCGCGAGGTGGAAGGTCCCGTCGTCGACCGCGGCGACCGCGACCTCGCGGCCGTCGCGCCCCACGAGCGTCACCGTCGCCCCCGGCACGGGGTCGCCGTGCGCATCGACGACCCGGCCGCGCAGGGCCGCGCCGTCGGCGGGCACGGGGTGCTGGGCGACCGGCTCGACCGGGGTGTCGTCGGTCCGGGCAGTGCGCCGGCGTCGGCCGAGCAGCAGGTCGATCACCCCGAGGACGAGCGCGAGCACGACGAACGCCACGGCACCGACGAGCCCGCGGCTGATGGCCAGCGCCCAGTCGCCGCCGGTGGCGGTGAGCTGGCCGAAGAACACGGCGCCGACCGCGGAGATGCCGACCGCCGAGCCGACGCGCTGACCGGTCTGCAGGACGCCTGCCGCGGTGCCGCCCTCGCGGGGCGGGACCTCCTCGAGCGCGAGCGTCTGGTTCGGGGCGATGACGAACCCGCTGCCGATGCCCGCGACGAGCAACGGCCCGGCGATCGCCCACCCGACCTGCTCGGGGTCGAGGCGCAGGACGACGTCGACGGCGACCAGGCCCAGGGCGACGAGGAGGAGCCCGCCGACGACCAGCGGCTTGCCGAGCCGCGACACGAGCCGCCCGCCGATCGCCGACGAGACCGCGGAGCCGAGCGCGAACGGGGTCAGCGCGAGTCCGGCCTCGAGCGGCGTGTAGTTCCGCCCGTTCTGGAGGAAGAGGGTGACCACGAAGAAGATCGCGGTGAAGCCGGCGAAGTAGAGCAGGCCCAGCGAGGTGCCGAGCGCGTAGCTGCGGGTGCGCAGCAGGGCGAAGTTCACGAGCGGATGGCCGTGGGTCCGGCGCGCGCGGCGCTCCCAGAGCACGAAGACGAGGAGCAGGACGACGGCGACGGCGATCAGCCACCAGGGCGCGCCCGACCGGTCCTGCTCGGAGAGCACCAGCGGGACCATGAGCGACACGACGGCCCCGCCGAGCAGGATCGCGCCGACCGTGTCGAGGGGGCGCCTCTCGCCGTCGGTCGCGGTGTCGCGGGGCAGCAGCCGGGCGCCGAGCACGAGCGCGGCGACGCCGATCGGCGCGTTGACGTAGAAGACCCAGCGCCAGCCGTCGGTCTGGCCGCCCCACTCGAGCAGCAGGCCGCCGAGCAGCGGGCCGATGGCGGTGGAGACGCCGATCGCGGCGCCGAACAGCCCGAACGCGCGCCCGCGCTCACGTCCGGTGAACAGCTGCTGAATGAAGCCGATGACCTGCGGGTTCAGCATCCCGCCCGCGGCGCCCTGGAGGAGGCGGAACACGACGAGCGAGGCCGCGTTCGGGGCGAGGCCCGCCGCGATGCTCGTCAGCGTGAACAGCGCCAGCGAGATCATGAACATCTTCTTGCGGCCGCGGTCGTCGCCGAGCCGCCCGGACGCGACGAGCACGAGCCCGAAGGTCAGCGCGTAGCCCGACACGACCCACGACAGCTCCGCCGACGACGCGCCGATCCCCCGCTGCATGGCGGGGAGGGCGACGTTGACGATGCTGACGTCGAGCAGCGTCATGAACCCCGCGATGAGGCACACCGCGAGGGCGTGCCAGCGTCGGGGGTCGGGCTGGGGAGAACTCACCTCGGGGAGTTTCCCCGACCGCACCAGGCCAATCGTGACCCGAGACGGAGGGAACACCCGTGGAGATCCTGTCGAGCCGCATCCTCGTGCGCCCGCGGGACTGGGACGTCTCGCGGCGGTTCTACGCCGAGACGCTCGGTCTCGCGGTGGCCCGCGAGTTCCCCGGCGGTGTCGTGTTCTTCCTGGGCACGGGCTACCTGGAACTCTCGAAGGCCGGGGCGGTGGCGACGGGGGACGGGGAGACGGAGCACGACGGGGGGCACGCCGAGAGGGGAGCTCGACCCGAAGGGGACGCGCTGTGGCTGCAGGTGCGCTCGCTGCCCGACACGGTGGCGGAGCTGCGGGAGCGCGGCGTGACGGTCGTCCGCGAGCCGCAGCGGGAGTCGTGGGGCCTCGACGAGTGCTGGATCGCCGACCCCGACGACCGCGCCATCGTCCTCGTCGAGATCCCCCCGGGCCACCCGATCCGGACCGACACCCGCACGTGAGCACTTTCCGGGCCCATAGGCCCGGAAAGTGCTCACATCCCCAGGGCGACGGCGAGCTCGCGGAGGTCGTCGCGGGGGTCGGCCATGGGGTTCCCGCGGAGGGCCTGGATGAGGACGTGGTCGGCGCCGGCGTCGAGGTGCGCAGTCACCGAGGCCGCGACCGCGTCGATGCTGCCCATCCCGACCAGGGCCTTCTTGAGGCGGTCCGAGCCGCCGCGGGGCATGTCGGACTCCTCGAATCCCTGGCGCAGCCACGAGTTCCGGTAGTTCGGCAGGCCCGAGTAGATCTCGAGGTGCGTGTGCGCCCGGCGCATCGCGTCGTCGGCGTCGTTCCCGACCGCGACCGCCTGCTCGGAGACGACCCACTTGTCGGGGCCGAGGGCCTCGCGCGTCACCCGGGTCTGCTCCGGGGTGACGAGGTAGGGGTGCACGCCGTCGGTCTCGGCACCGGCGAGCTCGATCATCTTCGGCCCGAGGGCGGCGACGAGCCGGGCCGGGCGCCCGACGCCGGGCTCGATCTGCTCGGGGACGGCGGCCATGCGCGCGAGGTAGTCGCGCATCGTCGCGAGGGGCTTCTCGTACGTGCCGCCGCGTCCGCGCTCGACGAGCGGCGCGTGGCTCACGCCGAGCCCGAGGACGAACCGGCCCGGGTGCAGCGCGGTGAGCGTGCGCCCGCCGCTCTCGGCGGCGATCGGGTCACGGGCGTGGATGTTGGCGATGCCGGTACCGACGACGATCCGATCGGTGGCGGCGAGGAACGCGCCCGCCTGCGTCAGCGTCTCCTTGCCGTAGGCCTCGCCGTAGAAGATCGAGCCGTAGCCCATCGCCTCGATGTCGCGGGCGGCCTGCTGGGCGTCCGGCATCGACCAGGTGTCGCTGGTCCACCAGACGCCGATGCGGGACGGGAAGTCGATACGTGCGGCCATGGCCGCGGACGCTAGCCCGCGCCGGCGCTCGCCGCCGGGTCGGGCGCAGGCCCGAAGCGGTGGGCCGACTCCGACGCTTCGGCCATCCCCCGCAGGCCGGCGATGAGGGCGCCGCCGAGCACGACGCCGACGACCATGCGCTCGACGGACCGATCGCGCTCACCGGCGTCGACGACCGCGGACACCTCGTGCCCGGCCACCGAGTCGACCGCCTCGGCGTAGACGTCGAGCAGCCCGGCGACCCGCTCGCCGCCGAGGCGCTCGAGACCCGCCAGCGCCTCGACGGCGGCCCGCCGTCCGGGGTTCCTCTCGGTCGCGAGCCACCCCCGGCGCGCGACGAGGTCCGTGACCGCCTGCTCGGCCCGAGCCGAGGCCTCGTCCTCGGTCGGCCCGGTTCGCGCCATCACCGCCGCCTGGGCACGGCCGAGGGCGTCGTGCAGCGAGATCCGGTCGTCGTCGACGGCGGCGAGGACGTCGCGGGTTCCGGCGATCGACAGGCCGCCGACGTCGACGAGCGCGCGGATGAGGCGTAGCCGTCGGACGTGCGCCTCGCCGTAGCTGGCCTGGTTCGGGCTGCTCAGCTCGCCCGCGGGCAGCAGACCCTCGCGCAGGTAGTACTTGATCGACGCGACGCTCACGCCCGTCTCGCGGCTCAGGTCCCCGATCCGCATCGCTCTCCTCTCTGGACACCGCCGACGGATAGTCCTACTCTCCGTTTATGGACAGCGTCACTATCCGATCAACGGCGAGGGAGTCCCGATCCCTCGCCGCGTTCTGTGTCGCCATGGCCGCACTCGCGGTCGTGTGCCTCGTCGGACTGGTGCTCGACCCCCGTCTCCTCGGCGGCCAGCCCATCTGGGCCAAGCCGCTCAAGTTCTCGATCAGCTTCGTCCTCTACTCCGCGACCCTGGCCTGGATGATCTCCCTGATCGCGACGCCGCGCACGCGCCGCTGGGCCCGCCGCGCCGGCGTCGTCATCGCGGCCGCCGGGACGATCGAGATGATCGCCATCGTCGGTCAGGTCGTGCGCGGCCGGGCGAGCCACTTCAACGTCGCCACCCCCCTCGATACGGCCGTCTGGGGCGTCATGGGCACGACCATCGTGGTGCTCTGGCTCGCGACGGCCGCGCTCGGCGTCCTGCTGCTGCGCGAGCGCAGCCTCGCCGTCGACACCGCGTGGGCCGTGCGCCTCGGCCTCGTCGTCACCCTGCTCGGCATGGCCGTCGCGTTCCTCATGACGAGCCCGACCGGCGCGCAGGTGGCCGCCGCGGAGTCGACCGGGACGATGCCGACCGTCGGCGCCCACGCCGTCGCCGTGCCCGACGGCGGGCCGGGCCTGCCGCTGGTCGGCTGGAGCACCACGGGCGGCGACCTGCGCATCGCCCACTTCGTCGGGCTGCACGCCCTCCAAGGGCTGCCGTTGCTCGTCATCGTGCTGACCCTGCTCGCCCCGCGCGTGCCGGTGCTGCGCGACGCGCGGGTGCGCGCCCGTCTCGTCGGCGTCGCCGCGGCGGCCTGGACCGGGCTGACGGTGCTGCTCACGTGGCAGGCCCTGCGCGGCCAGCCGCTGATCGCGCCCGACGGCGCGACGATCCTCGTCGCCGGCGGCCTGGCCGTCGCCACCCTCGTCGCCACCCTGCTGGTCCTGCGCGGGGGCACCCGTCCCCGCGCCACCCCCGACCCCGTCCTGGAGCCGCAGTCATGACCGCACCGACCACGCTCACCCCCGCCCGCACCGGCAGCCCCGTCCTCGTCGCCGTCTACGCGGCGCTCTCCGTGGTCGGCCTCATCGGCACCTGGTACTTCAACCTCGCGTTCTTCGCCGCCGGCGGCACCGACTACCTCGGCGGCTGGTTCGCCAACGCCGCCAGCAGCTCGGCGGCCGTCGACATCATCGTCATGGCCGTCGCGGCCTGCGTGGTGATGGTCGTCGAGGGCCGCCGGCTGGGCTTCCGCACGATCGGCCTGGTCGCGCTGGTCGTGCTCAGCTTCGTGCTCGCCGTGGCCTTCACGTTCCCGCTGTTCCTGGCGCTGCGTGAGGTGCGCCTCCGGCGCATGTGAGCACTTTCCGGGCCCATAGGACCGGAAAGTGCTCACATACCGGTCAGAGCCCCAGGTGGCGCGCGATGAGGATCTTCTGGACCTCGCTGGTGCCCTCGCCGATCTCGAGGATCTTGGAGTCGCGGTAGTGGCGGGCCACCGGGTACTCGTTCATGAAGCCGTAGCCGCCGAAGATCTGCGTGGCGTCGCGCGCGTTGTCCATCGCGGCGTTGGAGCTGACGAGCTTCGCGACCGCCGCCTCCTTCTTGAACGGCAGCCTGGCGGCCATCCTCTCCGCCGCGTCGTACCAGGCGAGGCGGGCGCAGACGGTGCGCGCCTCCATCTCGGCGATCTTGAACTGGATGCCCTGGTAGGTCCCGATCGCGGCGCCGAACGCCTCGCGCTCGCGGGCGTAGCGCAGCGACTCGTCGACACAGCCCTGCGCGGCGCCGGTCGAGAGCGCGGCGATCGCCACGCGGCCCTCGTCCAGGATCGACAGGAACTGGGCGTAGCCGCGGCCCCGCTGCCCGACGAGGTTCGCGGCGGGCACCCGGACGTCGTCGAACGAGAGCTCGTGGGTGTCCGAGGCGTTCCAGCCGACCTTCGAGTAGCTGGGGGCGACGGTGAACCCGGGGGTCCCGGACGGGACGAGGATCGCCGAGATCTCCTTCTTGCCGTCCGCGCCCCGGCTCCCTCCCCCGTCGCTCCGCTCGCCCCGCCCGGTGACGGCGGTGACGGTGACGAGCGAGGTGATGTCGGTGCCGGAGTTCGTGATGAACGCCTTCGTCCCGTTGATCACCCAGTGGTCGCCGTCGAGCGTCGCGGTGGTCCGCGTGGCGCCGGCGTCGGACCCGCCGCCGGCCTCGGTCAGCCCGAACCCGCCCAGGTGGCGCGCCGTCGCGAGGTCGGGCAGCCAGCGCTGCTTCTGCTCGTCGGAGCCGAAGCGCAGCAGCGGCATGATCCCCAGGGACACGCCGGCCTCGAGCGTGATGGCCACCGACTGATCGACGCGCCCGAGCTCCTCGAGGGCGACGCACAGCGCGACGTAGTCGCCGCCCATGCCGTCGTACTCCTCGGGCACCGGCAGCCCGAACAGCCCCATCTCGCCCATCTGCGCGACGAGGTCGTACGGGAACTTCTCCTTGATGTAGTACTCGCCGATGACCGGCGCGACCTGCTTCTGCGCGAACTCCTCGACGGTCGCGCGCAGAGCCTCGTGCTCGTCCGACAGCTGCATGATCATTCTCCCGGTCCGGGCACGACGGTGACCAGTGGCGCGTCGAGGGCGACGGCGGCGCCTGCCTTCGCGGCCAGGTCCTTGACGACGCCGTCGACCGGCGCCGACACGACGTGCTCCATCTTCATGGCCTCGACGACGACGAGCCGCTGGCCTGCGGTGACGTGGTCGCCCTCGGCGACCTCCACGGCGGTGACCGTGCCGGGCATCGGCGCGGTGAGGGGGCCGTCCTGCCCCGCGGCCGCCGTGCGCGCGGCGCGCAGGCGCTCCTGCTCGCGCAGCGCCCAGACGCCGCCCTCGCGACCCAGCCAGCGGACCCCGCCGGCCATCGCGGTGCGGAACCGGCGGGTGGCGCCGTCGAGGGTGAGGACGAGGTCGGCACCCTCCCTCCGGCCGGCGACGGCGCGGGGTGTCCCGTGGGCCCCGATGGTGACCGCGGCGTTCGCCGGGGGCCCGGCGACGGCGACGTCCACCGGCTCACCGCCGGCGCCCGCGGCCGGCACGACACGCCAGCGGGCGGGCGCGGGGTCGGCGCCGAGGCGCCAGCCGCCGATGCGGTCGAAGGGGTCGTCGCCGGTCGGCAGGTCCAGGACGCCCGCGAGCGCGGCCGCGGCGAGCACGTCGTCGGGAAGGTCCTCGGCGGGCACCGGCAGGCGCGCGATCAGCCCGGTGTCGAGCCGGCCGGCGCGCACGTCGTCGTCGGCGATCAGGGTGCGCAGCCAGGCGAGGTTGGTGCGCACGCCCAGGACGGTGGTGGACGCCAGGGCGGCGTCGAGGCGGGTGAGCGCGGTGGTGCGGTCGGGCCCGTGCACGATGATCTTCGCGAGCATGGGGTCGTAGCGGGACCCGACCACGGTGCCTTCCGCGACCCCGGCGTCGACGCGGACACCTCCGTCGACGGTCGAGCTCCGCTGCGCTGCGTCTCCCCCCGGCCACACCAGGTCCAGCACCGTGCCGCCGGTGGGCAGGAAGCCGCGCGCCGGGTCCTCGGCGTAGAGGCGCACCTCGACGGCGTGCCCCTCGAGGGTCACGTCGCCCTGGTCGTAGCCCAGTTCCTCGCCGGCGGCGACGCGCAGCTGCTCGGCGACGAGGTCGAGCCGGCTGTGCAGACCGCTCTTCGGGCTCCGGACGCGCACGACCTCCTCGGTGACGGGGTGCTCCACCTGCAGGCGGGTGTTCATCTCGAGGAAGAAGAACTCGCTCGCGTCGGCGTTGGTCACGAACTCGACGGTCCCGGCCCCGACGTAGCCGCAGGCGCGCGCGGCCTCGACCGCGGCCTCGCCCATCGCGAGGCGCTGCTGGGCGTCGAGCACCGCCGAGGGCGCCTCCTCGACGACCTTCTGGTGGCGGCGCTGCAGCGAGCACTCACGCTCGCCGAGGTGCACGACGGTGCCGTGGGCGTCGGCGAGCACCTGGATCTCGACGTGGCGGGGGTCGGTGACGTACCGCTCGACGAGCAGGGTGTCGTCGCCGAAGGATCCGCGGGCCTCGCGGCGGGCGGCGGCGATCGCGTCGTCGAGGTCGGCGTCGCGTTCGACGACGTGCATGCCCTTGCCGCCACCGCCGGCGCTGGGCTTGAGCAGGACGGGGAAGCCGATCCCGCGCGCGGCCGCGGCCACCTGCGCGTCGTCGAGTCCGGAGCCGTCGGAGCCGGGTACCAGTGGGACGCCCGCCGGGCCGACCGTGGCCTTGGCGCGGATCTTGTCGCCCATCGCCTCGATGGCCTCGGGCGGCGGGCCGATCCAGGTGAGCCCCGCCTCGGTGACGTGCCGGGCGAAGGCGGCGTTCTCGGCGAGGAAGCCGTAGCCCGGGTGCACGGCCTGCGCACCTACCGACCGGCCGGCCTCGACGACGGCGGCGCCGTCGAGGTAGTCGGGCACGCGGACGGCGACGTCGGCGGCCGCGACGTGCGGGGCGCCCGCGTCGGGATCGGTGTACACCGCGACGGCTCGCAGGCCCCGCGCGTGCAGGGTCCGGGTGATCCGCACGGCGATCTCGCCGCGGTTGGCGATCAGCACGCTCGAGAACACGGTGACCCTCACATCCGGAAGACGCCGAAGTGCGGCGCCGTGGCGTCGGAGAGGGGGGCGTTGGCGCAGGCGGAGAGCGCGAGGCCCAGGACGGTGCGGGTGTCGGCGGGGTCGATGACGCCGTCGTCCCACAGGCGCGCGGTCGAGTAGTACGGATGGCCCTGGTGCTCGTACTGCTCTCTGATGCGATCCCCTTGGCCACCCTCGGCGTCACGCGACCCGACCGTCCCGAGCACCGTCGCCGCCTGCTCGGCGCCCATGACGCTGATCCGCGCGTTCGGCCACATCCACAGGAAGCGTGGCGAGTAGGCCCGCCCGCTCATCGCGTAGTTGCCGGCGCCGTAGGAGCCGCCGATGACGACGGTCAGCTTGGGCACGCGGGTGGTGGCGACGGCGGTGACCATCTTGGCGCCGTCCTTGGCGATGCCGCCGGCCTCGTACTCGCGGCCGACCATGAACCCGGTGATGTTCTGCAGGAACACCAGCGGGATGCCGCGCTGGTCGCACAGCTCGACGAAGTGCGCGCCCTTGAGCGCCGACTCGCGGAAGAGGACCCCGTTGTTGGCGACGATGCCGACGGGGTGGCCGTGCAGGCGCGCGAAGCCGGTGACGAGCGTGGTGCCGTAGTCGGGCTTGAACGGGGTGAACGCGCTCCCGTCGACCAGCCGCGTGATCACCTCGTGGACGTCGTAGGCGGTGCGCCCGTCGACGGGCACGACGTCGTAGAGCTCGGTCTGGTCGTGCTCGGGCGGGACGGTCGGCCGGCGCTGCCACGGCGGGGCGGGGCGGGGACCGAACGTGTCGACGATGGCGCGGACCATCGACAGGGCGTGGGCGTCGTCGTCGGCGAGGTGGTCGACGACCCCGGAGGTGCGCGCGTGCAGCACGCCGCCGCCCAGCTCCTCGGCCGTGACCTCCTCGCCGGTCGCGGCCTTCACCAGCGGCGGGCCGCCGAGGAAGATCGTGCCCTGGTCGCGGACGATGATCGCCTCGTCGCTCATCGCCGGGACGTAGGCGCCGCCCGCGGTGCACGAGCCCAGCACCGCGGCGATCTGCGGGATGCCGAGCCCCGACATCGTCGCCTGGTTGTAGAAGATCCGGCCGAAATGCTCGCGGTCGGGGAACACCTGGTCCTGCTCGGGCAGGAACGCGCCGCCGGAGTCGACGAGGTAGACGCACGGCAGGCGGTTGTGCAGCGCCACTTCCTGGGCGCGCAGGTGCTTCTTCACCGTCATCGGGTAGTAGGTGCCGCCCTTGACCGTGGCGTCGTTGGCGACGACCACGCACTCGCGCCCGGCGATGCGCCCGACACCGGTGATGATCCCGGCGCCCGGGGCGGCGTCGCCGTACATCCCGGTGGCGGCCAGCGGGGACAGCTCGAGGAACGGGCTCGACGGGTCGAGCAGGGCGTCGACGCGGTCGCGCGGGAGCAGCTTGCCCCGCTCGACGTGGCGCTGCCGCGAGCGCTCCGGGCCCCCGAGCCGCGCGGCCGCGAGCCGATCACGCAGGTCGGCGACGAGAACTTCATGTGAGGGCTCGTCTCGGCGATGGCCGTCAAGTCCGCTGACATGGTCGGTGCTGGGCGCAGCCACGCTCGACCTCCTCGCCGTCGTAGGTTAACGCTCATTCACGTTAGCGTCCGTTCACAACCCGTGGCAAGAGGCATTAGTGTGCCGAGGGTGCCGGTCACCACGTCGCGTCGCGAGCAGATCCTCAGCGAGGCCGCGCGCCTGTTCGCCGCCCACGGCTTCCACGGCGTGTCCATCGACGGGATCGGCGCGGCGGTCGGGGTCAGCGGGCCCGCCCTGTACCGGCATTTCCCGTCCAAGGAGGGCCTGCTCGCCGAGATGCTGGTCGGTATCAGCGAGCACCTGCTGGCCGGCGGGCAGGAGCGCGCCGTGCAGCACACCGATCCGGTCGCGCTGCTCGACGCGCTGATCGCGTTCCACACCGACTTCGCGCTCCACCAGCCCGAGCTGATCACCGTGCAGGACCGTGACCTCGCCAACCTCCCCGACGACGCCCGCCGCCAGGTGCGCGGCCTGCAGCGCGCGTACGTGGAGATCTGGGTCGGCGCCCTCGTCCGGGCCGGGCTCGCCACGAGCGACGAGACCGCCCGGGTCGCCGCGCACGCCGCGTTCGGGCTGATGAACTCGACCCCGCGCAGCGCCACCCACGCCGGCGCCGACGTCGCGGGCGACATCCTGACCACGATGACCCGGGCCGCGCTGCACACGCGCCCCGTCTGACCGGCTGTCTGACCGGCTGTTCGACCGGCCGTTCGACCGGCCGTTCGACCGGCTGTTCGACCGGCGACGAGCCGAGGCGGGATCGCACCCCTGTGCCCGGTCCCGCCGCTACGCTCCGCGCCTGTGAACCAGCCGCACGGTCAGTACCCGCCCCAGCAGCAGGGCCAGCACCCCGGGCAGTTCCAGGGTCAGCGCTACCCGATCCTGCTCTCGACGATGAACGACCTGCCGGGCTACGAGGTCGTGCGCGTGTTCGGCGAGGTCTTCGGCCTCACCGTCCGGAGCCGGAACATGTTCTCGACCATGGGCGCGGGCTTCAAGGCGATGGCCGGCGGCGAGCTCAAGGGCCTGTCGAAGCTGCTCTCCGACTCGCGGCACGAGGCGCTCGGCCGGCTCTCGGAGGAGGCGATGGCGTTCGGCGCCAACGCCGTGCTCGCGCTGCGCTTCGACTGCAACGAGATCGCCCAGACCGCGAGCGAGATCGCCGCGTACGGCACCGCCGTCTACGTCGTGCCGCACACCCAGCGCTAGGCGCGGGAACGGTGGGACAGCGCGACGACGGAGCGCTGTCGGACCGACTTCTCGTCGCCGGAGGACCTACGTGCTGCGCGTGGCGGCGCGCAGCTCCTCCTCGGTGCCGAGCAGACGGTTGCGCCGCACGATCGACTCCTCGAGGCGCGCGCGGACCGCGCGCTGGCGGGAGAGCAGCTCGCGGACGTAGTCGTCGCGGCCCTCCTCGGTCGCCTGGTGGATCTGCGCGCTCAGCTTGGCGTCGAAGCGCTCGAACACGCCCACCTGCTGGTCGGCCTCGCGCCGGCGACGCACAGCGTCCTCGTACTGCGCCCAGGTCACGACCCCGACGGGCGTGCGCGGCGCGGGCGCGCCGTACCCGGCGGTTCCGTGACCCGGTGCGCCCGGCGGCGGGTCGTACGGCCGCGGCGCACCGACGCCGGTGTACTGGGGCGGCGCGGTGTCGACCGCCCCCTCGTCGCGGCCGCGCCCGAACAAGCGGCCCAGTCGTGAGGTCGCCATCGCGATCCCTCCTCACCCGCCAGTGGCACGTTTCAGGGTGCACCGCACGCAGCCGGGACGGAAGCGGACACCGGCGATCGGGCGAGAACAGCTGATATGGAGGGTGTTCCTGTCGAGCGGGCAGGGTGTTCGGCCCGCGATGTGTTGTATCGTGGCTCGTCAGAGCGTTGTGGGTCCGGCGGGGCCGGGTGGGTGGAGGCGTGTCGGCGCGACGCGCGGTCAGGCTGATATGCGCGGGTTGGTTACCGCATGACCGGGTGTTCGTCGAGTTGCTCATAGCTGTTTCGCGGGTCGCTCCTCGCGCTGCCTGCATCCGCATCCGGCGCCCGCCGGGTCTGTGGGGGCGCCAGGGCTTTCGGTTGGGTCGGTGCCTGCTGGTCGTCGAGTACCGCGAGGCTCCAGCACCAGCCGGCGAGCTCGCGGGCGACCGCGATCAACGCTGGTGCCGCCTCGAGCAGCGCCGCAAGCGCCGGCCCGGCCAGCACCGGGTCGCTCGCGGCCATCTCGACGATGGCGGTGTCGAGCCGGTCGCGGCGGGCGTGCACGGTGAACACGGCATCGAGGGCCTCGCCGAAGGCCAGCTGCACCCCGCGCCGGTCGAAGTGCTGGCCGCGCAGCCAGTCGAGGTGCGCGGCGGTCCACGCGCTGTGGTCCCAGACCAGGCCCTGGCGCAGCAGCAGCTTCGAGAGGCGGTGCCGGGCGCGCATCAGATCGCCGCGGCAATCCTCCCGAGCCCGGACCAGGTCCCGGGCGGCTTCCTCGGCCTCGGTGGGCACCCGCACCCCGGGGACCTCGCGCCTCCCCGTGAATGCGGCACCGCCACCACCGACGGTGACCCGCGCCAACTTACGAGCGGAGGCGCCGGCCTCCATACGGTCTAGCGCTCGATCGGTACGGGAGCGATGTCCTCGCCCGCGGGCAGCACGAAGCCGAACATCTCGGCGTAGAACGCGAGCTCCGCGTCGAGGGCGCGGCGGATGTTCTCGGCCTTCCGGAAGCCGTGCTGCTCGCCCTCGAAGAGCAGGTACGCGACGGGCACGCCGCGCCGGCGCAGGGCGTCGACGATCATCTCCGACTGGTTCGGCGGGACGATGGCGTCCTCGTCGCCCTGGAGCACGATCAGCGGGGTCGCGAAGCGCTCGACGTGCGTGATCGGCGAGCGCTCTACGTAGACCTCGCGGGTCTGCGGGTACGGGCCGACGAGCCCGTCGAGGTAGCGCGACTCGAACTTGTGGGTGTCGGCCGCCAGCGCCTCGAGGTCGGCGACGCCGAAGTGGTCGGCGCCGGCCGAGAACGGGGTGTCGTCGCGGGCCAGTGCGGCGAGCGTGGTGAACCCGCCCGCGGAGCCGCCCCGGATGGCCAGCCGGTCGGGGTCGACGCGCCCAGCGTCGGCGAGCGCGCGCGCCGCGGCGAGGCAGTCGGCGACGTCGACGACACCCCAGGCGCCCTTGAGCTGCTCGCGGTAGGCCCGGCCGTAGCCGGTGGAGCCGCCGTAGTCGACGTCGACCACCCCGAAGCCCCGGCTCGTCCAGTACTGCAGGCCGAGAGCGAGCACCGGGGCGGCCTGCCCGGTCGGGCCGCCGTGGATGACGACGAGCAGCGGCGGGCGCTCGGCCGACGGCCCCTCGCCGGCGGGCGGGTAGTAGAGCGCGTGCGCCTCGCGGGGCCGTCCCTCGCCGTCGACCGACGCGAACGTCATCGGCTCCGGGACGGAGATCCTCGCGGGATCGAGTCCGAGGTCCCGGGGCTCCCGCAGGGTCGTGACCGTGCCGTCGACGCCGACGCGGTGCACCCCGGCCTCGGCGGTCGGCGAGCCGGCGATGCAGACGACGGCGTCCGGACCCTCGGCGCGCACCGAGCGGATGACGGTGAACGGGGTGTCGAGCTCGGTGACGACACCATCGGCGCCACGGACGGCGAGCGCGTCGAACCCCTGCGAGGAGCGCGCGAACACGACGTTCTCGCCGACGGTCGCGCTCCGGGAGCCGGCGAGCTGCCAGGCGGGCAGGCCGATCTCGGCGTCGATCACGACGAGCGGGCTCACGCCGTCGTCGGCCGACCAGCGGTAGAGGTTCCACCAGCCGGTGCGGTCGGAGAGGAAGTGCAGGGAGCCCCCATCGGTGTGCTCCCCTTCTTGCTGCCAGGCCGGCTCGACGACCGACTCACCGGGCCCGCCCGCGACGACGGTGTCGGCGCCGGTCGCGAGGTCGCGCACGATGAGCACGGTGTCGTCCCACGGCATCGACGGGTGGTCCCACGAGACCCAGGCGAGGCGGCTCGCGTCGGGCGACAGGCGCGGGGCGGCGACGAAGTCGGGGCCGGTGACGAGCACCTGCGGCTCGCTCGGCGCCCGGGCGTCGAGGCGCACGATCTCGTTGACGACCTCGGTGGCCGGGGCGCCCTCGCGCGGGTGGTGCTCGCGGACGCAGACGAGCCAGGTGCCGTCGGGCGCGACGTCGCCGTCGGCGTAGCGGTCGCCGCGGGGGGTCGCGGGCTCCGGGGTGAGCACCGTGATCGCATCCCCGTCGAGGCGGCGCAGGCGCTGGTCGGCCCAGTCGACGTAGAAGACCACGCCGCCGTCGAGCCACCATGCGCCGCCGCCGTACTCGTGCACGGCCGTGCGGGCGTTGGCGCCGTCGGGCAGCAGGTCGGTGACGGTGCCGCCGGCGTCGCGGCGCACGAGCTGCGTGCGCCCGCCCTCGGCCGCGCGGCCCTCGCCCCACACGACACCGCCGAGACCGTCGGGGCGGACGTCCTCGAGCCGCACGGCGGCGGCGACGACGCGCTCGGACGTGATCGGTGTCGGCCAGGATCCGTAGGGCAGCGGGGTCACGCCGCCACCGTAGGCGCCCCGTGATCGACGGAAGAATACGGACGTTGAGTGTCAGCGACGCCACGTCGCTGACACGAGCACTACTCCGTCCGGTCGCGGAGAACATTCTTCTGGATCTTGCCGGTCGAGGTCTTCGGCAGGTCGCCGAAGACGATGCGCTTCGGCGCCTTGAACCGGGCGAGGTGAGTCCGCACGTGCTCCACCAGCGTGTCGGGGGCGACGTCCTGCGACACCGTCACGAACGCGACGGGCACCTCGCCCCACCGCTCGTCGGGTGCGCCGACGACCGCGGACTCGATCACCGCGGGGTGGCTGTCGAGGACCCGCTCGACCTCGACCGACGCGATGTTCTCGCCGCCGGAGATGATCACGTCCTTGCTCCGGTCGCGGATCTCCACGTAACCGTCCGGGTGGATGACGCCGAGGTCGCCGGTGCGGAACCAGCCGTCGGCGTCCACCTCGGCGGTCGCCTCGGGGTCGCGGTAGTAGCCGAGCATGACGTCGTTGCCGCGCAGCACGAGCTCGCCGAGGGTCTCGCCGTCCCACGGCACGTCGGCGCCGGTCTGCTCGTCGAGCACCCGCAGCCGCTGCGCGACGACGTTGCCGACGCCCTGGCGCGCCTTGAGCCGCGCCTGCTCGTCGGGGTCGAGCCGGTCCCACTCGGGGTGCCAGTCGTTCACGGCGGCGGGCCCGTAGGTCTCGGTCAGGCCGTAGAGGTGGGTCACCGACATCCCGAGCTCGTCCATCCGCGCCAGCAGCGTCGGCGAGGGCGGGGCGCCGCCGGTCGCGACCGTGACCCGCTCGGGAGCCGGGCCGTCCTGCGCCGCCTCCGCGTGGGCGATCATCGTCAGCACCGTCGGCGCCGCGCAGTAGTGCGTGACGCCCTCGGTGCGGATCAGCCGCCAGATCTCCACGGCGTCGATCGCTCGCAGGCACACGTGCAGCCCGCCGGCCGCGGTGACCGCCCAGGGGAAGCACCAGCCGTCGCAGTGGAACATCGGCAGGGTCCACAGGTACCGCGAGGCGGGCTCGAGGCGCAGGTGGAAGGCCATCGCCAGCGCCTGGAGGTTGGCGCCGCGGTGGTGGTACATGACGCCCTTGGGGCGCCCGGTCGTCCCCGAGGTGTAGTTGATCGCGAGCAGGCCGCGCTCGTCGGCGACCGGCACGACGCGCTCGGGGGAGTCGGCGACGAGGCCCTCGTAGCGCTCACCCTCCTCCACCAACTGGACACCCGTCCGCTCCGCCACCGCCCGGGCGTTCCGGACCAGCTCGCGGGTCGCGATCAGCAGCTTCGCCCCGGAGTGCTCGACGATGTGGACGATCTCGTCGACGGAGAGCCGGGTGTTGAGCGGCACGAGCACCGCGCCCGCGTACGGCACGCCGTGGTGGCACTCGAGCATCACGTGGCTGTTGGTCGCCAGCGCCGCGACGCGGTCGCCGGGCTCGATGCCGATCTCGTGCAGCGCTCCCGCGAGCCGCCGCGAGCGCGCGCCGAACTCGGCGTAGGTGAAGCGTCGGGCCCCGTCGACGATCGCGTCGCGGGGGGCGAACACGTGCGCGGCGCGGTCCAGGAACGCCGTCGGGGTCAGCTCGGCGAAGCTGAAGGGCGCGGGGGTGAGGGACATGCCCCGAGTCCTACACGACGCCCCTACACGACACCCAGCGCCGTCATCGCCTCCGCGACGCGCAGGAATCCCGCCGCGTTGGCGCCGTTCTCGAGGTCGGTCGGGTCGCCGTGGTAGCGCTCGGCGGCATCGCGGACCCGATCGAAGGCCTCGCCCATGATCGTCTGCAGGCGGTCGTCGACGTCCTCGGCGCTCCAGCGCTCGCGGCTCGCGGCCTGCTGCATCTCCAGCGCCGACACCGCGACACCGCCGGAGTTGGCGGCCTTGCCCGGGCCGAAGCCGACGCCGGCCTCGCACAGGATCTCCCGCGCCTCGGGGGTGACCGGGCCGTTGGCGCCCTCGGCGACCACCCAGCAGCCGTGGTCGACGAGCGCGCGGGCCTCGTCCGGGCCGATCTCGTTCTGTGTCGCGCACGGCAGGGCGACGTCGCAGTCCAGGGTGAACGCCGAGCCGTCCGAGGCGGTGGCGTCCGAGCGCTTCTCGGCGTAGTCGGCGACCGAGCCGCCCGGCCCCTTGATCTCGCGCAGCGCCTCGACGTCGACGCCGTCGGGCTCGGAGACCGACCCCCGCGAGTCCGAGCAGCCGACGACGGTGCCGCCCGCGGCGATCACCTTGTCCATCGCGAAGAGCGCGACGTTGCCGCTGCCGGAGACGACCACGCGGGCGCCGTCGAGGTCGCGGCCCTGTTCGGCGAGCATCCGGCGGGTGAAGTAGACGGTGCCGAAACCGGTCGCCTCGGGCCGCAGGGCCGAGCCGCCCAGGACCGCCGGCTTGCCGGTGAACGCGCCGGGCTCGTGGTAGCCGATCAGGCGCTGGTACTGCCCGTGGATCCAGCCGACCTCGCGGGGCCCGACGCCCATGTCGCCGGCGGGGACGTCCACCGCGGCCCCGACGTGGCGGGCCAGCTCGGTGGCGAACGACTGGCAGAACCGCATGAGCTCGCCCGTCGACAGCGACTTCGGGTCGACGTCCGCGCCGCCCTTGCCGCCGCCGATGTCCTGGCCGGTCAGGGCGTTCTTGAACACCTGCTCGAAACCGAGGAACGTGATGACGTCGAGATCGACCGACGGCGCGAACCGCAGGCCGCCCTTGTACGGGCCGAGCGCGGAGTTGAACTGGACGCGGAACCCGCGGTTGACCCGCACGCGACCCGCGTCGTCGACCCACGGGACCCGGAAGACGATGACGCGCTCGGGCTCGCAGAGCCGGCCCACGACGTCGACGTACTCCGGGTGCTCGACGAGCACCGGTCCGATGCTGCGCAGCATCCCGCGGACGTCGGCGTGGAAGAAGCCCTGGCGGGGGTCGCGGCGCCGGACGTCGCGCCAGACCTCTCGCAGCACCGCGTTCTCGGGCTCGTCCGTGCGCTCGGGCGCCATCGCCGTCCTTCCGAAACGTCGCTGTTCCGGTCGGCTGGTACCCCGCGCTGATCGTTCTCAGTCGGACTGCTCGGCCGAGCACCACCAGGTCGTCCGGCCGCCGACCGTGCCCTTCTCCATCGGCGCGCCGCAGCGCGGGCACGTCTCGTCCTTCGCGCGGTGCGGGATCACCGCGCCGGTGTGCACGCCGCCCTTCTCGATCGCGTCGCGCGTGGCCTTGCGCAGGACGCGGCGCAGGTCGTCGAGCTCGGAGACCGACAGGTCCCCCGCCGGGCGCGACGGCGACAGCTTCGCCGCCCAGAGCGTCTCGTCGGCCAGCAGGTTGCCGACGCCGGCGAGCACCGACTGGTCGAGCAGCTTCGCCTTGATCGCGACGATCCCCTTGCCGACGCGGGCGCGGAACTCGTCGCGGGTGATCTCGGCGGCGTCCGGGCCGAGCGCGTCGAGGTCGGGCTCGAGGTACACGCGCCCGAGGCGGCGCTTGTCGAACAGCCGCAGCTCGCCGCCGTCGTCGAACGTGATCCGCACGCGGTCCCACTGTGGCTTCTCATGGGGCTGCTCGTCCGGCCGTTCGCCGGGCTTCGTGGGCATGCCGCCGACGTGCGGGTCGCCGCCGGCGTAGAGGCTGCTCGTCTCGCCGGTCGGCCCGGCCACGAAGATGCGCCCGCCCATGCCGAGATGGATGCCCAGGTGCGGGCCCGGGTCGCCGTCGGCGGTCACGGTGTCGCACCACATCGTCTTGCCGCGCCGGTGCGCCGCGGTGAGGCGGCCGCCCTTGAGGGCCCGGTCGATCTCGCCGGGGTGGTGCGGGCGGCAGACGTACTCGTCGGTGTCGTCGACGCTCGCGATCACCCGGTCCAGGGCCTTCTCGACGACCTGGCGTGCGTTCTCGACCTCGGGAAGCTCCGGCACGCCACCAGCATGCCCGGTGGTGCATCACCGACGCTTAACAGCCAGGACACCTCCGGCATCGCGCGCGGGCGCAGGGTGGCAGCGTGACCGCCGTGCTCACCCCCACCGCGATGCTCGCCGTCGCGCTCGAGGAGGCCCGGACCGGCGCGGCAGCGGGGGGCGTGCCGGTCGGCGCGGCCCTGTTCGGCCCCGACGGGGAGCTCCTCGGGCGCGGTCACAACCGCCGCATCCAGGACGGCGACCCGGCGACCCACGGCGAGACCGCCGCGTTCCGTGCCGCCGGGCGCCGCCCGCACTACCGCGACACGACGATGGTCACGACGCTCTCGCCGTGCTGGTTCTGCGCGGGGCTGATCCGCCAGTTCCGCATCCCGCGCCTGATCGTGGGCGAGGCGGAGAACTTCGGTGGCCAGCACGCCTGGCTCGCCGACCTGGGTGTCGAGGTGTCCGTCCTCGACGACCCGGCCTGCGCGGCGCTCATGCAGCGCTTCGCCGCCGACCACCCGGAGGCGTGGCTCGAGGACATCGGGGGCCCGGAGTGAGCGGCCTGGACGCGCAGCGATCAGTGGAGCACGCCGAGAGGGGAGCCGGACCATCGATGCCGCCCGTCCCCCTGATCGACCTCGAGCCCTGGTTCCACGGTGACGACGACGACCGGGCCGACGTGGCGCGCCGCACCGACGAGGCCCTGCGGACGTCGGGGTTCCTCCTGGTCACGGGGCACGGCGTGCCAGGCCCGGTGCGCACGGCCGCCCGCGCCGCGGCACGGCAGTTCTTCGCCATGCCCACCGAGGTCAAGGCCGCGTACACCGTCGGCGTCGGAGGCCGCGGCTGGCTCCCGCCCGGTGCGGAGGCGAACGCCGGCGCGGAAGGGGAGGCCGGCCCGCCCGACCTCAAGGAGAGCTGGACCTGCGGCGCGGACACCCCCACCGGGGACCCCGCCGTCGACGCCGTGTGGTTCGCCCCGAACGTCTGGCCGCGGGAGGTCCCCGCGCTGAGGCTCGCCCTCTCCGAGCACCTCGCCCACGTGCGGGCGCTGGCCGACGAGCTGCTCGTCGTCGGTGCCTGCGCGCTCGGGCTGGCGGACGACTTCTTCACCCGCCACACCGGCCACCCGTCGTACACGCTCAACGTCAACCGTTATCCCCCGCTGGCCGAGACCGGGGAACCCGCCGAGGGGCAGTTCCGCATCGGTCCGCACACCGACTTCGGGACGGTGACGGTGCTCGACCGCGAGGTCGGCGCCGGCGGGCTCCAGGTCGACGTGCCCGGGCTCGGCTGGGTCGACGCGCCGCACCACCCCGGTGCCTTCACGATCAACATCGGCGACCTGCTGGCGCGGTGGACCGGGCAGCGCTGGCGCTCCACCCGCCACCGCGTGCTGCCGCCGCAGGACGTCGCGCCCGACGAGGACCTGGTCTCGCTCGTCTACTTCTACGAGCTGGACCCGGACACGACGGTCGAGGCCCTCGGCCCGCCCGTCGGACACGTGGCCGCGGCACCGGTGCGCGCCCGCGAGTACCTCGCCGCGAAGTTGGCGGCGATCACCGTGCAGTGAGGGGGACCCGCGATGTCGATCGCCCAGGATCCGTCCGACGTCGTCGTCCGCGAGGGTGAGTACGGCGACAAGGTCGTCGCCGTCGAGCCCGGCGGCGCCGAGTTCATCCCGGTCGCAGAGCGCCACGGCCGGCCGCGCCAGCTGTTCTGGACGTGGTGCTCACCCAACCTCGAGTTCGCGACGATCTTCGTCGGGGTGCTCGCGGTCAGCGCGTTCAGCCTGTCGTTCTGGGGCGCGGTGCTGGGCATCGTGGTCGGCACCGCGCTGGGGTCGCTGACCCACGGCCTGCTGTCCTCGCGCGGGCCCGGTTCCGGGGTTCCGATGATGGTGCTCTCGCGCCTCGGTTTCGGCTTCCGGGGCAACGCGCTGCCCGCCGGGCTCAACGCGATCGTCGGCGGCATCGGCTGGTTCGCGGTCAACAGCGTGTCCGGCGCCCTGGCACTCGCGACCCTGACCGGGATGCCGGCGTGGCTGGGCCTGCTGATCGTCGCGGCGGTGCAGATCGGGGTGGCGCTGCTCGGGCACAACCTGATCCACGGCTTCGAGAAGGTCGTCCTGCCGGTGCTGGCCGTGGTCTTCGCGATCACCTCGGTCGTCATCCTCACCCAGGTCGACCCGGCGTTCGTCCCGACCGACGGCCAGCCCGCCGGGCCGGTGGCCGGGTTCCTGCTGACCGTCGGGGCCACGTTCGGCTACGCCGCGGGCTGGAACCCGTACGCCACCGACTACACCCGTTACCTGCCGCCGACGACGAGCCGGCGCGCCACCGGCTGGGCCGCCGGGCTCGGCGTCTTCGTGCCCTGCGTGATCCTCGAGACGGTCGGCGCGGCGTCGGCGACACTGGCCGCCGCTCCCGACGCCACCCCGACCGGCGCGTTCACCGAGCACCTGCCGGGCTGGCTCGCGGCGCTGACCCTGCTGTGCATCGCGGTCGGGGCGGTGGCCGCGAACGCGATCAACGTCTACTCGGGCGCCATGTCGTTCGTGGCGATGGGCATCCGGATGCCGTTGCACCTGCGCCGGGCGCTCGCCGTCGGCGCCTTCGGGATCCTCGGGTTCGTCGTCGCCCTCTTCGGGCTCGCCGACGCGGGGCACGCGTACGAGAGCTTCCTGCTGATCATCGCCTACTGGATCGGCCCGTGGCTCGCGGTGGTCTTCGCGGACTGGTGGCTGCGGAGGGGCACGGACGCGGAGGGGCTCCTCTTCGACGTCACCCACCGCAACCTCGCCGGGCCGGCGGCCATGCTGACCGGCATGGTCGTGTCGATCGCGCTGTTCGCGAACCAGGTCGCGTTCACCGGCCTCGTCGCGTCGGCCCTGCCCGGGATCGGCGACATCTGCTTCGAGGTCGGCTTCCTCGTCAGCGGGGCCGTGTACCTGCTGATGCACCGCCGGAGCCACGCCACCACCCCCTGAGAGCCCGGAGCCACCCTCCGCCCCGGCTCGCACCGTCTCCCGCGCCACGGTCCGTGGCCTCGCCGTCGTCGGTGCGGGTGCTGCCGCGCTCGCGGGCTGGACCGTCGGCGCGCTGCTCGGCGCCGACTACTGGATCACCGACGCGCAGGGCACCGCCCGCGTCGACATCCCCGCGGCCGTCGGCACCACGGTGATCACGGTCCTGTTCGCCTGGGCGCTGCGGGCGGTCCTCGAGCGCGTCGCCTCCTGGGGCCGCACCGCCTGGACCTACCTCGCCGTCGGCGTCCTGGCCGTGTCGATGACCCCGATCGGCCTGGTCGAGGCCAGCGCCCCCACCCGCATCGGTCTGATGATCGCCCACCTCGCCGTCGCGGCCGTCGTGATCCCCGCCTTCACGCGCCGATGAGGTGCACGGCGGGCGTGTGAGCAGCATCAGTGCCGGAGCGCTGATGCTGCTCACGTGCGCGCAGCGCACACCTCGGCGACGCACCGGGCGATCGGGCCCTCCGGATCCGCCGCCGCCGCGACCGCCGCCTCGCCGACGCCGAGCCCGCGCAGCAGGGTGCGCGTGAACTCCGCAGCCACGTCCCCGGGGCGCATCCGGCCGTGCGGGTCGAACCAGGTCCACATCCAGTGCAGCGAGCCGAACATCTGCAGGCTGCGCAGGCGCGCGTCGCCGGGCAGGAACACCCCGGCGTCCTCGCCCTCACGCAGGACCGCGACGACCAGGTCGCGGTACGCGTCGCGCTGGGCCCGGGCGGTCTCCATCCCGGGCACGTCGGTGAGACGCACGACCTCGCGCTGGAAGGCGACCGTGGTCGCGGGCTCGTCGGTGGAGTACCGGACCCCGGCGTGGACGAACGCGGCGATCCGTTCCTCGGGAGCGGTAAGCCGGGCCAGGAGCGCGTGCGCCTCCTCGAGACGCCGGCCCATGTACCGCTCCTGGACCTCCGCGAGCATCCGGTCCTTGGTGCCGAAGTGGTGGACGATCGTGCCCTTGCTCATCCCCAGCTCGGCGGCGACGTCGCCGAGGTTGGCGCGGTCGTAGCCGCGCTCGGCGATGTGGCGGGTGAACGTCGCGAGGATCTCGTCGCGCCGCCCGCCGCGGGCGCGGCCCGGGGCCACCACCGGTTGGGTCACGACTCCCCCTTGAAAACTGACCGCACGTACGGGCAGAGTAGCGCACGCCACGTCGTCGTGGGTCAGGACGAAGGGAGCCGGCGGTGGACGGTGGGATCGCCGACTGGATCGCGCGGCGGGCGGAGCGCCGGCCCCGCGCGACAGCGCTCGTGGACGTCGCCACCGGCGCCCGCCACGACTACGCCGCGCTCGAGCGGCGCGTGAGCGCCCGAGCCGCCGCCCTGGCCGCGCTCGGCGTCGAGGCCGGCGCACGCGTCGCCCTGCTCGGTGAGAACTCCGCCGCCTACCTCGAGTGGCTCTTCGGCGCGGCGCGCATCGGCGCGATCGCGGTGCCGGTCAATCACCGCCTCGCGCCGGCCGAGGTCGCGCACGTCCTGGGCGACTCGGGGGCGACGGTGCTCGTGCGCTCGACGGCGTTCTCGGTGCTGGCCGAGGCGTCCGTGGCCGACCTGGACACACCCCCGGTGCTCGTGGAGCTCGGCGCGGAGCCGGGCGGCGGGACCGTCACGCCGCACGCGGCGGCGGGCGACGACGCCTGCGTGATCATGTACACCTCGGGCACCACGGGCGTCCCGAAGGGCGCCGTGCTCACGCACGACAACATGCTGTGGAACGCGATCAACATGGTCACCGCGGGCGCCGGCATCAGCGGCTCCGACGTGACGATCGCGGCGGCGCCCCTGTTCCACATCGGCGCGCTCGGACTCTCCGCGCTCCCCCTGCTCTACGCGGGCGGCACGGTCGTCGTCGTGCCGTCGTTCGAGCCCGCGGCGTTCGCCGAGCTCATGGCCGACGAGCGCGTCACCACCCAGTTCCTCGTGCCCGCGATGTGGGCGGCGCTGACCCGGCTGCCGTCCCTGCCGCCCCAGCCCGCGCTGCGCTGGGCGATCTCCGGCGGGGCGCCGTGCCCGGTGACGGTGATCGAGCACTTCACCGGCCTCGGCTGGACCTTCACCGAGGGATTCGGGATGACCGAGCTCTCGCCGGCGGCGCTCTTCCTCGATGCCGACGACGTGCTCACCCACGCCGGCTCGGTCGGGCGGCCGTTCCTGCACGTCGACGCGCGGCTGGTGTCCGAGAGCGGGGAGGACGTCGGCGTCGGCGAGGTCGGGGAGCTGGTGCTGCGGGGGCCGACGGTGTTCGCGGGCTACTGGAACCGGCCGGAGGCGACGGCCGAGGTGCTGCGCGAGGGGTGGTTCCACTCCGGCGATCTCGGCGTGCGCGACGTCGAGGGCTTCGTCACCCTCGTCGACCGCACGAAGGACATGATCATCACGGGCGGCGAGAACGTCTACCCGATCGAGGTCGAGCAGGTGCTCCACCGCCACCCCGCGATCGGTGACGTCGCCGTCGTCGGGGTCGGCGACCCGCAGTGGGGCGAGACGGTGCTGGCGGTGGTCGTCGCATCCGGCTCGCTGGATCCGGACGAGGTGATCGCCTACGCCCGCGAGCGGATCGCGCACTTCAAGGCGCCGCGACGCGTCGAGGTCGTCGAGGAGCTGCCGCGCAACGCGACCGGGAAGCTGCTCAAGCGGGTCCTGCGCGAGCAGTTCGCCGGGCCGGCCGAGGCGGTCCGCCGGTGACGGGGTCGGCAAGCTCGTGGAGCGAGGGACGCCCTGGCTGCGTGGGAGGCAGCGAGGGTCACCCTCGCTCCTCCGGATCCGCGCACGACGCGTGGGCGACGCCGGAGCGGCGGGCGCTGCGCGAGCTGGTCGGCGACTTCACCGCGCGCGAGATCGTGCCCCACCTCGCGACCTGGGAGGACGAGGGTGCCCTGCCGCGCACGCTGCACGAGCGCGCCGGGGCCCTCGGTCTGCTCGAGCTGGGGTTCCCCCAGTCCGCGGGCGGGGTCGGCGAGCACCTCGACGCGTGCCTCGTCGCCGAGCAGCTGATCCTCTCCGGTGGGTCGAGCGGAGTCTGCGCGGGGCTGTTCACCCACGGCATCGGGGTCCCGCACATCGCCAACGCCGGCGACCCCGACCAGATCGCGCGTTTCGTGAAGCCCGCGCTCGCCGGGCAGCTGATCGCCTCGCTCGGCATCACCGAGCCCGAGGCCGGCTCCGACGTCGCGGCGATCAGCACCCGCGCGCGCCGGGAGGGCGACGAGTACGTCGTCGACGGGGCGAAGACGTTCATCACCTCGGGGACGCGGGCGGACGTCGTGACCACGGCGGTGCGCACCGGTGGCGAGGGGCACCGCGGCCTCTCGCTGCTGGTGATCGAGACCGACCGGACGGGAGTGTCGCGCTCGCGGCTGCGCAAGATGGGCTGGCACTGCAGCGACACCGCGGAGCTGCGCTTCGACGGGGTACGCGTTCCGGCGGCGAACCTCGTCGGCGCGGAGGGCACCGGATTCCGCCAGATCATGGTCAACTTCGCGGCCGAGCGGCTGTCGATGGCCGTGCAGGCGTACGCGACCGCGCAGCGCTGCGTCGACCTGACGATCGAGTGGGCGCGGTCCCGGCGCACGTTCGGAGTGCCGCTCGCGCAGCGCCAGGTCGTCCGGCACCAGATCGCGGAGATGGCGCGCGAGACGACCGTGGCGCGGACCTACGTGCGGGACGTCCTCGTGCGCTGGCAGGCCGGGCAGGACGTCGTCACCGAGCTCGCGATGGCCAAGAACACCGCGGTCGCGGCGTGCGACGCCGTCGTCGACCGGGCCGTCCAGCTGCACGGAGGGATGGGCTACATGCACGGCGTGGAGGTCGAGCGCCACTACCGCGACGCCAGGATCCTCGGCATCGGGGGCGGGGCGAACGAGATCATGACCGAGGTCGTGGCGGGCCGGTTGGGGCTGGACGGATGAGCGCCCCACGGGAGACGGAGCGCAGCGGAGCTCGACCCGGACCGACCGTGGAGTCGTTGCTGGACGACCTCGACGCCGAGCGGGCGGCCGTGATGTCGCTGGTGCGCGAGATCCCGCGGTCGTCCTGGACGTTGCCGACGCGGGCGCAGCCCTGGACGGTGCGCGACCAGATCGCCCACCTCGGGTGGTTCGACGGGTCGTTCGCGCGGGCGATCTCGACGCCGGCGGAGTTCGAGGCCGAGCGCGACGCGATCACCGACGTCGCGGGCTACGTCGAGCAGACCCTGCGCCAGGTCCCCGCGGTCGGGCCCGCCGCGCTCGCGTACTGGCAGGACGCGGCCCGGTCCTTCGACCGCGCCGCCCGTGCCTGCGCCCCCTCGGCGCGCCTGCCCTGGTACGGACCGTCGATGTCGCTGCGCTCGGCGATCACCAGCCGGATCATGGAGACCTGGGCGCACGGCACCGACGTCGCCGACGCCCTGGGCGCCCGCCTCGCCCCGACCGACCGCCTGCGCCACGTCGCCGACATCGCCGTCCGCGCCCGGGCGCAGGGCTACCGGGTCCGCTCGCTGGACGTGCCCGACGTGCCCGTCCGTGTCGAGCTCACCGCCCCCTGCGGCGGTGCTGCCTGGGTCTGGGGAGATGTCAGCGACGTGGCGTCGCAGACACTGGACGTCCGTAACGCCACGCGCTCGACCGCGGATCGGATCGCCGGCGATGCCGAGGAGTTCTGCCTCGTGCTCGTGCGCCGGGTGCACGTCGACGACACGAACCTCGAGATCACCGGTGACGCGGCGCGCGAGTGGATGGAGCTCGGTCAGGCGTTCGCGGGCACACCGGGAAAGGATCCGCAGCGCGCATGACCGTCCAGGACATCACTCCGAGCGCCGTGCTGGCTTCGCACCTCGACCCCGCCTCGCCCGAGTACGCCGCCGACCGCGCGGCGATGCTCGACGCGCTCGCGGGCGTCGACGAGGTCGCCGCCACGGTGCTCGCCGCGGGCGGCGCGAAGCACGTCGACCGGCACCACGAGCGCGGCCGGCTGACCGCCCGCGAACGCGTCGACCTGCTCCTCGACCCCGACGCCGCGTTCCTGGAGATCGGCGCGCTGGCCGGGGCGCACGAGCCGGACCTGACGACGCCGGGCGCGGGTCTGGTGGTCGGGATCGGCGCGGTCAGCGGCGTCGAGTGCATGGTGATCGCTAACGAGCCGACGGTGAAGGGCGGCTCGATCACCCCGATCGGCGTCACCAAGCAGCTGCGCGCGCTGGAGATCGCCGAGCGCAACCGGTTGCCGGTGGTCGCGCTGGTCGAGTCCGGCGGCGCCGACCTCCCGCGCCAGGCCGACCTGTTCGTGCCCGGCGGGCGGACGTTCCGCGAGATGACGCGGCTCTCGGCGGCGGGCATCCCGACGATCGCGGTGGTCTTCGGCTCCTCGACCGCCGGCGGCGCGTACATGCCGGGGATGAGTGAGTACACGGTCTTCGTCCGCGGGCAGGCGACCGTCTACCTGGGCGGGCCGCCGCTGGTGAAGATGGCGATCAACGAGGACGTCGACGACGAGACCCTCGGCGGCGCCGAGATGCATGCGCGCGAGTCGGGCCTCGCCGACCACCTCGCCGCCGACGAGCGCGACGCCCTGCGCATCGGGCGGCGCATCGTCGCCGATCTGGGCTGGCGGAAGGCCGGTCCGGGGCCGTCGCTGCCCTCCGTCCCGCCGCGGTTCGACCCCGAGGAGCTCCTCGCGTGCGCGGCGTCCGACCCGAAGCGGTCGGTCGAGGTGCGCGACGTGCTCGCGCGCGTGCTCGACGGCTCGCGGTTCGACGAGCACAAGCCGCTCTACGGCACGACGCTCGTGTGCGGCTGGGGCTCGATCGGCGGCTTCCCGGTCGGCGTGCTCGCGAACAACGGGATCCTGTTCTCCGAGGAGTCGCAGAAGGGCGCGCAGTTCGTCCAGCTCGCCAACGCGCGGTCGATCCCGCTGCTGTTCGTCCAGAACATCACGGGGTTCATGGTCGGCTCGGCGTACGAGCGCGGCGGGATCATCAAGGACGGCGCGAAGCTGATCAACGCGGTGTCGAACTCCGAGGTTCCGCACCTGACGCTCATGGTCGGCGCGTCCTACGGCGCCGGGAACTACGGCATGTCCGGGCGCGCCTACGACCCGCGCTTCGTGTTCACCTGGCCCAACCACCGCATCGCGGTGATGGGCGGCACCCAGCTCGCCGGCGTGATGTCGATGGTCCAGCGCCGCTCGGCCGAGCGTGCGGGTCGCGAGTACTCCGAGGAAGCCGACGCCGCCACGCGGAAGGCGATCGAGGACGGCGTCGAGGCGCAGTCGAACGCCGTCTACGCGTCGGGGCGGATGTGGGACGACGGGGTCATCGACCCCCGCGACACCCGCACGGTCCTCGGCCTCGCTCTCTCCGCGGTCCACTCGGCCCCGATCACCGGCGCGACCCGCTTCGCGCCGTTCCGGATGTGAGCGGGGTGCCTGCTCGTGTCAGCGGCGTGGCGTCGCTGACACCCAGTGTCCGTCACGCCACGTCGATCATGGAGGGCCGGCGGTGATCAGCACGCTGCTCGTGGCCAACCGCGGGGAGATCGCGCGACGGGTGATCCGCGCGGCGCGCGCGCAGGGCGTCCGCACCGTCGCGATCCACTCCGAGCCCGACGCCGACGCCCCGCACGTCGCCGAGGCCGACCGGGCCGTGGCGCTGCGCGGGTCGACGAGCGCCGAGACGTACCTCGACGTCGCGCAGGTCCTCGCCGCCGCGCGGGCGACCGGCGCCGACGCCGTGCACCCCGGCTACGGCTTCCTCTCGGAGAACGCGTCCTTCGCCCGCGCCTGCGCCGACGCCGGCCTGACGTGGGTGGGCCCGGACCCGGGGTCGATCGAGGCGATGGGCGTCAAGCACACCGCGAAGGCGCTCGCCCGCGAGGCCGGCGTCCCGACGCTGCCCGATGCCCTGCTCGACACCGACGACCCCGCCGACTGGGCACGCGCCGGCGAGCACGTCGGCTTCCCGCTGCTGGTCAAGGCGAGCGCCGGCGGCGGGGGCAGCGGGATGCGGGAGGTCCGGTCGGCCGACGAGCTGCCCGACGCCGTCCGCTCCGCCCGCGCCGAGGCCGCGCGCAGCTTCGGCGACGACACCGTCTTCCTCGAGCGCCTGCTCGACGCGCCCCGGCACGTCGAGATCCAGGTGCTCGGCGACGCCCACGGGCACGTCGTGCACCTCGGCGAGCGCGAGTGCTCGATCCAGCGCCGGCACCAGAAGGTCGTCGAGGAGGCGCCGTCGCCGGTCGTGCCGCCGGAGCTGCGCGAGCGGATGGGCGCCACGGCCGTCGCCCTCGCCGAGAAGCTCGGCTACGTCGGCGCCGGGACCGTCGAGTTCCTCCTCGATGACGACGATGACGACGCCGGCCCCGACGTCGGGGGGGTCTCGGGGGGCGGAGCCGCCCGTGGGTGCTTCTTCTTCCTCGAGATGAACACCCGGCTGCAGGTCGAGCACCCGGTGACCGAGGAGGTCTACGGCGTGGATCTCGTCGGGCTCCAGCTGAGCATCGCCGAGGGTGCGCCGCTGCCGTTCACCCAGGACGACATCGCCCCGCGTGGGCACGCGATCGAGGTGCGGCTCTACGCCGAGGACCCTGCCGCCGGCGACCGCCCCAGTCCCGGCACGCTGCACCGCTACCGCCACGACTCCCACGACGCGGCCCTGCGCTGGGAGGACGCCCTCGGCGCATCCGGCGAGGTCAGCGCCTTCTACGACCCGATGATCGCAAAGGTCGTCGCGCACGCCCCGACGCGCACCGCGGCCGCGCGCAAGCTCGGCGCCGGGCTCGCCGCCGCCGAGATCCACGGCCCGGCCACCAACCGTGACCTGCTCGTCGCCGTGCTCCGCGACGCCGACTTCCTCGCCGGCCAGACCCGCACCGACTTCCTCGCGAACCACGCGCACCTCCGCACCCCGGAGCCCGCCACACCCCGCGTCGTCCACCTCGCGGCGGCCGTCGCGTGCACGAGCGCGGCCCGCCGGGAGGACGACCCGCTCGAGGACCTCGCCCCACCCGGCTGGCGCCTGCTCCGCGGGGCGCCCGGGCCCGCGATCACCTGGGAGGGCCCGGAGGGCGAGGTCATCCCGAACCTCGACGACGTCGAGCTCCGCGACGTCACCCCGCACGGCGCCCGCGTCACCCACGCCGGTGTCGAGTACCGCTGCCGCGTCGCCCACCACGACGGCACCGCCCACGTCGACGACGGCGAGGGCCACAGCGCCTGGCGCGAGGTTCCGCGCCTGCCCGCCCCGGACGCCGCGGCCGGTGGGGCCGGGCCGGTCAGCGAGGTCCCGGGCACCGTCGTCGAGGTGCTCGTGCAGGAGGGCGAGCACGTCGTCGCCGGCCAGAAGCTCGTCGTGATCGAGGCCATGAAGATGGAGCACCCCGCCCTCGCCGCCGCCGACGGCGTCGTGGAGACCGTGCACGTCGCGGTCGGCCAGTACGTCGAGGCCCACGCCACGCTGGTGACGCTGGGAGTGGCCGAATGATCGCCGTCGCCAACATCTCCGGCTTCTACGGCGACCGTCTCGCGGCCGCCCGCGAGATCGTCGACGCCCACCTCGAGGGCCGCGTGCACGTCGACGTCCTCACCGGCGACTGGCTCGCCGAGCTCACCATGGGCCTGCTCGCCAAGCAGCGCGAGCGCGGCAAGGGCGGCTGGGCGACGACGTTCGTGCGCCAGATGCAGGACGTGCTCGCCGACTGTCTCGACGCCGGCATCGTCGTCGTCGCCAACGCCGGCGGGCTCGACCCCGCGGGCTGTGCGGGGGAGATCGCGGCGATCGACGAGCGCGCTCGCGTCGCCTGGGTCGGCGGGGACGACGTCACCGACGTCGTCGCCGGCCTGTCCTCCGAGCAGAGCGCGCACCTCGAGACCGGCGAGCCGATCGGGGAGAAGCCCCTGGTCGCCAACGCCTACCTCGGGTGCCGCGGGATCGTCTCCGCGCTCGAGGCCGGGGCGAACGTCGTCGTGACGGGGCGGGTCACCGACGCGGCGGTGGTCGTCGGGCCGGCCGCCTGGCGCCACGGGTGGGGTCCCGACGACCTCGACGCCCTCGCCGGCGCGGTCGTCGCCGGGCACGTCATCGAGTGCGGCGCGCAGGCCACCGGCGGCAACTTCTCGTTCGCCGGCGAGCTCGCGGGCACCGAGCGCGTCGGCCTGCCCGTCGCCGAGATCGAGTCCGACGGATCCGCAGTGATCACCAAGGCCTCCGGGACGGGCGGGGCGGTCACCGTGGAGACGGTCACCGCGCAGCTGCTCTACGAGGTCGACGGTCCGCGCTACCTCACGCCCGACGTCGTCGCGCGCCTCGACACCGTCACGCTGACCCAGGACGCGCCCGACCGCGTGCGGATCGCCGGCACCCGGGGCGAGGCGCCGCCGGTGACGGTGAAGGTCGGCGCGATCGTGCCCGCCGGCTGGCACAACGAGATGACCTTCGTGATCACCGGCCTCGACGTCGACGCCAAGGCGGAGCACGCGCTCGCGGCGCTCTGGGCCGGCGTACCGGGCGGCCGCGACGCCTTCGAGCGCGTCGAGGCCCGGCTGCTGCGCGCCGACAAGCCCGACCCCGCGCGCATGACCGACGCCGTCTCCCTGCTCACCGTGGCCGTCGCCGGGAGCCGAGAGGCCTGCGCGCGCCTGTCCCGGGCGGCCGTCGAGACCGCGCTGAGCGGCTACCCCGGCTTCTTCGCCACCACCCCGCCCGGCCCCGGCAGCGCCGCGAGCGTGTTCTGGCCGATGCTCCTGCCCGCTGCCGACCTGCCCCAGCTCGTCGGTCTCGCGGATCGCACGTGGACGGTGCCACCGCCGGCCGTGCCGGCGAGCGAACGGGGAGTTCCGACGCCAAGAAGCAGCGAACAGCACGTTCGTTCCGAATCGCGCGCCACCACCCGCGCCCCCCTCGGCCGGATCGCCGGCGCGCGGTCCGGGGACAAGGGCGGCAACGCGACGCTCGGGCTCTGGGCGCGCGACGACGACACCTACGCCTGGCTGAGCAGCTGGTGGGACGACGAGCACGTCGCGTGGCTGCTCGGCGAGGATGCCGCCGGGTGCACCAGGCGGCTCTGGGCGTTCCCGCTGCTGCGCGCGGTGGGCGTCACCGTCGTCGGGTTCCTGGGTCGCGGGGTGGCCGACAACCTCGCGCTCGACCCGCAGGCCAAGGGGCTCGGCGAGTTCGTCCGGTCCCGACACATGGACATCCCCGAGGAGCTGCTGCGATGAAGGTCGACGCCACCGTGGTCACCGGTGGGCTCAGCGCGTTCGCCGACGACGCCGTCACCGCGGAGAAGGCGGGCTACGACGCCGTCTGGGCATCGGAGACCCAGCACGACCCGGCCGTGATGATCACGCTCGCGGCCACCCGCACCGAGCGCATCACGCTCGGCACGGCGATCACCGTCGCGTTCGCCCGCACACCGATGACGACCGCGATGACCGCGGGCGACCTGCACCAGGTCACCGGCGGGCGCTACATCCTCGGGCTCGGCACCCAGATCAAGCCGCACGTCACCAAGCGTTTCTCGATGCCGTGGTCGCGGCCCGCCGACCGGATGCACGAGTACATCCGGGCCGTCCGCGCGATCTGGGACGCGTGGAACACCGGCGAGCGGCTGGACTTCCGCGGCGAGTTCTACACGCACACGCTGATGACGCCGTTCTTCTCGCCCGACCCGAACCCCTACGGCACCCCGCCGATCCACCTCGCCGGCGTCGGCCCGCGGATGACGGCGGTGGCGGGCGAGGTCGCCGACGGGTTCATGGCGCACGCCTTCTCCACCGAGCGCTACCTGCACGAGGTGACGCTGCCCTCGCTGCGCCAGGGCTTCGAGAAGGCCGGCAAGGACGGCACCGGCTTCGAGTTCTCCGCCACCGCGCTCATCGCGACCGGCAACACCGAAGAGGAGTTCGCGGCGTCGGTGAAGGACGTGCGCCGCCAGGTCGCGTTCTACGGGTCGACGCCCGCGTACCACCCGGTGCTGGAGCTGCACGGCTGGGGCGACCTGGCCCGCGAGCTCAACACGCTGTCGAAGCGGGCGGCCAAAGATCCGACACAGTGGGAGGCGATGGGCGACGCCGTCGACGACGAGGTCCTGCACACGATCGCGATCGTCGCCGAGCCCGACCAGGTCGGCCCGGCGCTCGAGGCCCGGTTCGGCGGGATCGCCCAGCGCATCCCGCTCTACGCCCCGACCGGCTCCCAGACCGACCGCTGGGGTCCCGCCCTGGCGCACCTGCAGGGTGACGCAGCATGAGACGAGCACGCCGGTAGGGGAGCTCGACCGATCGAGGAGGAGTGACGTAGATGGTCGCGTTCACCGAGGAGCACCAGGCGTTCCGCAAGACCGTCCGGACCTTCGTCGAGCGGGAGATCGACCCGTACGTCGACCAGTGGGAGCGCGACGGACGCATGCCCACCCACGAGCTGTTCGCCAAGCTCGGCGACCTGGGTTTCCTGGGTCTCGAGTACGACCCGGCGTACGGGGGCGGCGGCGCCGACCACCTGTTCTCGGTGGTGCTGGCCGAGGAGATCGGGCGGGCGGACGCCGCCGGCGTCGGCATGGCGATCGCCGTCCAGACCGACATGGCGACGCCGTCGCTGGCCCGCTTCGGGTCGGAGGAGCTCAAGCAGCGCTACCTCGCCCCGGCCATCCGCGGCGAGCACGTCACCGCCATCGCGGTGACCGAGCCCGACGCCGGCTCGGACGTCGCCGGGCTGCGCACCCGGGCCGTCCGCGACGGCGACGAGTGGGTGATCCACGGCTCGAAGCTCTACATCACCAACGGGGTGCAGGCCGACTGGCTGTGCCTGCTCGCGCGCACCTCCGACGTGGGGGGCGCGCGGGGGATGTCACAGATCATCGTCCCGACGGACACGCCCGGGGTGTCGGTGTCGCGCACGCTCGACAAGCTGGGCAACCGCTGTTCGGACACCGCGCAGCTGTCGTTCGACGGCGCGCGGGTGCCGGTCGCGAACACGATCGGGCGCGCGGGCCGCGGCTTTCAGCAACAGATGGCGCAGTTCCAGAACGAGCGGATGGTCGCCTGCTACGGCCGGGTCGGGGCCTGCGAGCGGGCCCTGGACCGGACCGCGAGCTACCTGCGGCAGCGGCACGCGTTCGGCGGCCCGCTGATCACCAACCAGTACCTGAGCTACCAGCTCGCCGAGCTCTACGCCCGCGTCGACATGTGCCGGCACTACAACTACGCGTGCGCCGAGGCCTTCATGCGCGGCGAGGACACGTCGCGGTTCGCGACCATCGCCAAGCTCGCGATCGGCCGGCTCTGCGAGGACGTCGCCCGCACCTGCCTGCAGTACCACGGCGGTCTCGGCTACATCGAGGAGACGTGGACCGCGCGGTTCCTGCGCGACATGCGGATCACCTCGATCGGCGGCGGTGCCGACGAGGTGATGCTCCAGGTGATCGCGAAGATGCACGGCATGTAGGGCCGTTCGGCGTATGTGAGCGATTTCCCGGGCTATAGGGCAGAAAATCGCTCACATGGGAGTCGAGGTCCGGCCGCTGCCGCCGGAGCAGGCGGTCACGCTGATGACCGAGCCGGAGGCGTTCGCGGAGCGCTTCGGGCTCACGCTGGTCGACGGCTACCTCGCCTTCCCCGACGCGCTCGAGCCCACCGTCATCGCGCTCGAGGGCGGTGTCGACCCGAGGTGGTTCGCCCACCTCATCGTCGAGGGCACCGAGGTCGTCGGGCTCGGCGGGTTCACCGGCCCGCCGACCGACGGCGAGGTCGAGATCGGCTACTCGGTCGCGCCCGCCAAGCAGGGCCGCGGGGTGGCGACGGCCGCGGTCGGGCTGTGGCTGGACCGTGCCACGCGCGGCGGGGTCCGGCGCGTCCGCGCGCACACGCGGCCGGAGGAGAACGCCTCGGCCCGTGTCCTGCGCCGCCACGGGTTCGTGCGCGACGGCGAGGTCACCGACCCGGACGAGGGCCCGGTCTGGCGCTGGGTGCGGGACCTCGCCGGATCGGCCGGTTGATCTACCGTGTCGCCCGTGACCGCGCCGACCTCCGTCCAGCGCTCCTTCCAGCTCTGGATCGCCGCCGTCGTCGTCGGCGTGCTCGGCAGCGTGTTCTCCCTCGCGACGTCGGCCACCGTCCCGAACGGCCTCCTCGCCGCCGGCGGGATCGTCGGCGTCGTCATCGGGCTGCTCTTCCTCGCCGCGCTGGTCTACCTCGCGCTGCGGATGCGGCAGGGCGAGAGCTGGGCCCGCCTGGCGCTCGCCGTCCTCGGCGGGGTGTCCGCCGTCTTCACCGTCGTCGGCGTGCTGCTCACCGCGGGTCTCGGCGTCACCGTCGGCGTGCTGTCGACGGTCGTGGGCCTCGTCCAGGCCGTGCTGATCATCGCGGCGATCATCTTCTCCTTCCAGGCGCCCGCGAACGACTACTTCCGCTGAGCACGGCGCCGACCCCCGCGCGGGGCTCCTCACGCTCGTCGCGGGCAGCGCGCCCTCGCCCCGATCCACGCCTGGAACGCCTCGCCGAAGGCCAGGTTCGGCACGCTCACGGTCTGAGCGCAGCCGGCGCCGCGCCGGTGCGGTAGAACGGCGGGGTGGAAGGACAGGACCGTCCCTGGGGTTTCCGGACGCGCGCGGTGCACGCGGGCGCCGTGCCCGACGCCGCCACCGGGGCCCGCGCCGTACCGATCTACCAGTCGACGAGCTTCGTCTTCGAGGACACCGCCGACGCCGCGAACCTCTTCGCGCTCCAGAAGTACGGCAACATCTACAGCCGGATCGCGAACCCGACGGTCGCGGCGTTCGAGGAGCGGCTCGCGAGCCTCGAGGGCGCGCTCGGGGCGGTCGCCACGGGCTCCGGGCAGGCCGCGGAGTTCCTGACCTTCGCGACGCTCGCGGGCGCCGGCGACCACATCGTCGCGTCGTCGGCGCTCTACGGCGGCACGGTCACCCAGCTCGACGTCACCCTGCGCCGCTTCGGGGTCGACACCACGTTCGTGCCCGGCGACGACCCCGCCGACTTCGCCGCCGCGATCACCGACCGCACGCGGTTCCTGTTCGCCGAGATCGTCGCCAACCCGTCCGGCGCCGTCACCGACGTGGCCGCGCTGGCCGAGGTCGCCCACGACCGGGGCCTGCCGCTGATCATCGACGCGACGATGGCGACGCCGTACCTCTGCCGGCCGATGGAGCACGGCGCGGACGTCGTCATCCACTCGGCGACCAAGTTCCTCGGCGGCCACGGCACCACCATCGGCGGCGTGATCCTCGAGTCGGGCCGGTTCGACTGGGGCAACGGCAACTTCTCCCAGATGACCGAGCCGATCCCGTCGTACGGCGGGCTGACGTGGTGGGGCAACTTCCAGGAGTACGGCTTCCTGACGAAGATCCGATCCGAGCAGCTCCGCGACATCGGTGCCACCCTCAGCGCGCACTCCGCGTTCCTGCTGCTGCAGGGCATCGAGACGCTCCCTCAGCGCATGGAGTGCCACGTCGCGAACGCCCAGCGCGTCGCGGAGTGGCTCGAGGCCGACGAGCGCGTCGCGTGGGTCAGCTACGCCGGCCTGCCGAGCCACCCCCACCACGAGCGGGCTCAGCGCTACCTGCCGAAGGGGCCCGGCGCGGTGTTCAGCTTCGGAGTCCGCGGCGCGTCGGAGGGCGAGACCGCCGCGCGCGACGCCGGGCGCCGGTTCATCGAGTCGGTGCAGCTGTGCAGCCACCTCGCCAACATCGGCGACGCCCGCACGCTCGTGCTGCACCCGGCCTCGACCACCCACCAACAGCTCACCGCCGACCAGCTGCGCGAAGGCGGCGTCCGGCCCGATCTGATCCGCATCAGCGTCGGTATCGAGGACCCCGAGGACATCCTGTGGGACCTCGACCAGGCGCTCACCGAGGCCACGAAGGAGACGGAGCGCAGCGGAGCTCGACCCGTCGAGAAGGAGGGCGCGTGAGCTGGACCCCGCCGTCGGCGCAGGAGCGTCAGGCGATCCTGCGCAGGACGACGACCGTCGCCATGGTCGGCGCCTCGCCGAACCCGGCGCGGGCGTCGAACTTCGTCGCGACCTACCTGCTCTCCACCGACCTCGAGATGTACTTCGTCAACCCGAACGCGCGCGAGATCCTCGGGCACCCGGTGTACCCGTCGCTCGACGCGCTGCCGGTGGTCCCGGACCTCGTCGACGTCTTCCGCCGCCAGGAGGACCTGCCCGAGGTGCTGGACGCGACGATCGCGGTGGGGGCCTCGACGTTCTGGACGCAGTTCGGGCTCTACGACGAGGCCCTCGCCGAGCGCGCGGAGGCGGCCGGGCTCACGGTGGTGATGAACCGCTGCCTCAAGGTCGAGCACGCCCGCTTCCACGGGGGGCTGCACCTGGCCGGGTTCGACACCGGGGTGATCACCTCCCGGCGCCGGTGAGCCGGGGCCGCGGCGGCGGGGTTCGCGAGCGGGCTCGTGCCCGGCATCGCGCTGCTGGTCGTGGTCGGGGTGCCGCTGACCGTCGGTCGATCCCGCTCAGCTTCGCTTGCGCCGCACCTCGGTCGCGAGCACGGCGGCCTGCACCCGGCGCTCGAGACCGAGCTTGGCGAGCAGCCGGGTGATGTGGTTCTTGACGGTCTTCTCGGCGAGGAACAGCCGCTCGCCGATCTGCCGGTTGGTCAGGCCCTCGCCGATCAGCTCGAGCACCGCGTGCTCCTGCGGGGTCAGCTCGGCGGTCGGGTCCGGCGCCTCGGGCGGCGTGCGCAGCTTGGCCATGAGCACCGCGGCCGCCCGGTGGTCGAGCAGCGAGCGTCCGGACCCGACGTCGCGGACCGCGGTCGCGATGTCGCTGCCCCGCACGTCCTTGATGACGTAGCCGGACGCGCCGGCGAGCACCGCGTCGAGGATCGCCTGCTCGTCGGTGAACGAGGTGAGCATCAGGCACGCCAGCTCCGGACGCCGCGAGCGCAGGTCCCGGCAGAGCTCCACCCCGTTGCCGTCGGGCAGGCGCACGTCGAGCACGGCGACGTCGGGGCGGACGGCCTCGATGCGGACGACCGCCTCGGCGACGGTGCCCGCCTCCCCGACGACCTCGATGTCGGGCTCGTCGGAGAGCAGGCCGGCCACGCCCCTTCGGACCACCTCGTGGTCGTCGACGAGGAACACACGGATCACGCCGATGAGCCTAGGCGCCCGTCCCGGTTCCCGGCGTCGTCGAGGGGTGTCGCTGAGGGGTGTCGCTGAGGGGTGTCGCTGAGGGGTGTCGCTGCGCCCCCGGCGGGTCTACCGTCGGCCCAGGCGATGGGACTCGCCTTCAACCGCAGGTCTCCCTGCTGACGGTCCCTGTGTCGGTTCCGACCGAGCAGGAGGCCGCATGCCCGCTCTTCGCCCTCACCACGGACCGGCAATGGTCGCCGGCCCGCACCTCGTGCGCCCCCGCCGCGCGCAGTGACGACCCCGTCGCCCGCCGACGGGGCGGGCCCGACCGAGAGGCACGACCGATGACCACGCCATCCCTGCCGCAGAGCCTGCCGACGCTCGCCCGCGGGAAGCACCGCAGCCCGGCCGAGGGCGCCTGCCTGATGGAGTACGTCTCCGTGCTGGCCGGATGCCGGTTCGGCGACCGCCCGCGCTGCACCCACCCGCTGCTGGGCTGGCTCGCCCGCCGCGTGAACGACGCGGTGGGCGACGCCGCCCGTCCCGGGCTGGCGGGACTGGCCCCGGCGCTGATCGGCACCCGGGGCCGCGGGCTCCGCGACCACGAGGTGGTGCGCGCCGTCGTGTACGGCGAGCTCGCGGCCGTGGCCCGTGACCCGTGGTTCGACCGGCTCGGGCACGGATGGCCCCTGGCCACCGTCGACCGCAACCTCGTGTTCGAGCGGGCGGCCGCGGCCCTGGCCGGAGCGGACGATCGCGACGCGCTGCTGGGCGCGGCGCTGGCGGCGGCCGTCGCACGGACCCGCCGCGCCCTCGGACGGGCCGACGTCCCGACCGTGACCGCGGCCGTGTGCGCCCGGTGAGGACCGATCAGGGACCAGGGTCCCCGCGACCGGGGACCTCGGGGACCTGACCGGGGATCTCCGCCTGCGCCGAGGCTGGACGCCGTCATCACCACCACGAGGCGAGCGAGGCGAGCGGTGTCGGCACTGGATGCGGCCCGATGGCAGTTCGGGATCACGACGGTCTACCACTTCCTGTTCGTGCCGCTGACGATCGGCCTGTCGCTGCTGGTGGCCGTGATGCAGACGGTCTGGCACCGCACCGGGTCCGAACACTGGCTGCGGGCGACGAAGTTCTTCGGCAAGCTGTTTCTGATCAACTTCGCGATGGGCGTGGTCACCGGCATCGTCCAGGAGTTCCAGTTCGGCATGAACTGGAGCGACTACAGCCGCTTCGTCGGTGACGTCTTCGGTGCACCACTGGCGATCGAGGGGCTCGTCGCGTTCTTCCTCGAGTCGACGTTCCTCGGCCTGTGGATCTTCGGGTGGGACCGGCTGCCCCGGTGCATCCACCTCGCCTGCATCTGGCTGGCCGCGATCGGCACCGTGCTCTCGGCGTACTTCATCCTCGCCGCGAACTCCTGGATGCAGCACCCCGTCGGCTACCACATCAACCCCGAGACCGGGCGCGCCGAGCTGAACGACTTCGCCGCGGTGCTCACGCAGAACACCACCCTGGTGACGTTCGCCCACACGCTGACCGCGGCGATGGTCGTCGCCGGCGCGGCCGTCATGGGCATCAGCGTCTGGTTCCTGGCGCGTCGGCGCGAGGACGCCCTCTTCCGCCCGGCGATGCGTCTGGGCGCCTGGACGGTGATCGTCGCGAGCGTCGCCGTGATCGTCAGCGGCGACATCCAGGCCAAGATCATGACCGAGCAGCAGCCGATGAAGATGGCCGCGGCCGAGGCGCTCTACGAGACCAGCGCGCCGGCGTCGTTCTCGCTGTTCACGATCGGCAGCCTCGACGGCTCCCAGGAGCTGTGGAGCGTGCGCGTGCCCGGCGTGCTGAGCTACATGGCCACGGGTTCGGTCGACGGCACCGTGGAGGGCATCAACGACGTGCAGCGCGACGAGGAGGCGCGCTACGGGCCCGGCGACTACCGGCCGATGATCCCCGTGACCTACTGGACGTTCCGCTTCATGATCGGTTTCGGGGTGCTGGCGGCCCTCGTCGCGGTGGGCGCGCTGTGGTTCGGCCGTCGGGATCGGACACGGAGCGCAGCGGAGCCGGACCGTCGACACCGTGTGCCCCCGCGCTGGTTCGCCCGCGTCGCACTGCTGTCCATGGCGCTGCCGCTGCTCGCGAACTCCATGGGCTGGATCTTCACCGAGATGGGCCGGCAGCCCTGGGTCGTCTACGGGCAGCTGCGCACCGCCGACGGTGTCTCGCCGTCCGTCGGACTCGGTTCGGTCCTGACCTCGCTCATCGTCTTCACCCTGCTCTACGGCGTCCTGGCCGTGATCGAGGGCTGGCTGTTGGTGCGCACCGTCAAGGCGGGCCCGGCTCCCGCTCCACCCCCCGAGGCGGTGTCCCCGCGCAACAGCGCGGATCCCGACGACGCCGACCGCCCCTTCGCCGTGGCCTACTGAGGAGCAGGAGAGATGGCACTCACCGACGTCTGGTTCCTGCTCATCGCGCTCCTGTGGACGGGCTACTTCGTCCTCGAGGGGTTCGACTTCGGCGTGGGCGCGCTGCTGCGGGTCCTCGGCCGCGACGACACCGACCGTCGCATCATGATCAACACGATCGGCCCGCTCTGGGACGGCAACGAGGTCTGGCTGATCGTCGCCGGTGGCGCGACGTTCGCGGCCTTCCCCGAGTGGTACGCGAGCCTGTTCTCCGGGTTCTACCTCGCGCTGCTGCTCGTCCTGGTCGCGCTCATCGGGCGCGGGGTCGCCTTCGAGTACCGCGGCAAGGTCGACTCGCCTCGCTGGCGCGCGCGGTGGGACTGGGTGATCGTCGTCTGCTCGGCGCTCCCGGCGCTGCTCTGGGGCGTGGCCTTCGGCAACATCGTCGGCGGTGTCCCGCTCGACGCCGACCACGAGTTCGTCGGCAGCCTGCTCACGTTGCTGCACCCCTACGCCCTGCTCGGCGGCCTCACGACCCTGCTGCTGTTCCTGCTGCACGGCGCGGTGTTCCTGTCCCTGAAGACCGACGGCGACATCCGGACCCGCGCCCGCGCGCTGGCCGTCCGCCTCGGACTCGGCGCGGTGCCGGTGGCGGCCGGGTTCCTGCTGTGGACCTGGCTCGACCACGGCGCCGACGCCGTCACCGCGGTGCTCGGGCTGGTGGCCGCGCTGGCGCTCGTCGGCGGCATCCTCGCCACCCGCGCCGGGCGCGAGGGATGGGGCTTCGCGCTGACCGCGGGCACGATCGTCGCGGCCACGGCGTTCCTGTTCACCGCGCTCTACCCGGACGTCCTGCCCTCCACGATCGATCCGGCGTTCAGCCTGACGACCACCAACGCCGCGTCGACGCCGTACACGCTGACGATCATGACCTGGGTCGCCGCGGTCATGACGCCGATCGTGCTCTGCTACCAGGGCTGGACGTACTGGGTGTTCCGCCAGCGGATCACCCGGGCGCACATCCCGACGTCGCCCGCCCCGGCCCAGGCCGAGGAGCACGCGTGAAGCCCCTCGACCCCCGGCTGCTGCGCCACGTCGCGCCGGTGCGCCGGCACGTGGTGCTCTGCGCCGCGGTCGGGATCGCCACCGCGGCCCTGGTCGTCGTCCAGGCCGACCTGATCGCGACCGCGGTGACGCGCGGGTTCCTCGGCGGGGAGACGCTCGCCGCGCTCGGCGGGGTGCTCGCCGCGCTGCTCGCCGTCGTCGTCGGACGGGCGCTGCTCGCCGGGGCCGGTGAGGTCGCGGGCGCGCGGGCCGCGGCGTCGGTCGTGGCCGGCCTGCGCGGGCGACTCGTCGCGAAGGCCCTCGAGCTCGGCCCCGACGACCCGCGCCTGCCCGCCCCGAGCCGGCTCGCCACGCTCGCGACCCACGGCGTCGACGGCCTCGACGGCTACGTGCGCCGCTACCTGCCGACCCTGCTCGTGGCCGCGGTCGTCCCGCTCGCGGTCGGGGCACGCATCCTCGGCGCCGACTGGCTCTCCGCGGTGATCATCGCCGCCACCGTCCCGCTGATCCCCGTCTTCATGATCCTCATCGGGATGTACACCCAGCGGGACGTCGAGCGGCGCCGGCGCACCCTCGCCGTCCTCGGGCATCACTTCCTCGACCTCGTCGCCGGTCTCGACGTGCTCGTCGCGTTCGGCCGTGCCCGCCGCCAGACCGGGCGGATGCGCGAGATCGCCGAGCGCCACCGCACCGCCACCATGGCCACCCTGCGTGTCGCGTTCCTCTCCGCGCTCGCGCTCGAGCTGCTGGCGACGCTGTCGGTCGCGCTGGTCGCGGTGGCCGTCGGGCTGCGCCTGGTGCACGGCGATCTCGACCTGCACACCGCGCTGCTCGTGATCGTCCTGGCGCCGGAGGTGTACCTGCCGCTGCGCGCGGTCGGCGCCCGGTTCCACGACAGCCTCGACGGACTGACCGCCGCGCAGGAGGCGTTCGCGGTCCTCGAGCTCCCACCCCTCGCGGCGGGCGACCGCCGTCCCGCCCCCGATCCGCGCCGCGTCGCGCTGCGCGTCCGGGAGGCCGGGGTCGCCGGGCGCGGTGGCGATCCCGTCCTCACCGGCTTCTCGCTGGACGTCGCCCCGGGCGAGGTCGTGGGCGTCGCCGGCCCGAGCGGCGCCGGCAAGACCACCCTGCTCGACCTGCTGCGCGGCGCCCGCCGCCCCGACGACGGGCGGGTGGAGGTCGGCGGCGTCGACCTCGCCGCGATCGACCCGTCGTCCTGGCGCGACCGCGTCGCGTGGGTGCCGCAACGCCCGGTGCTGCTCGCGGGCACGGTGGCCTCGAACCTGCGGTTGGGGTCGTCCACGGCGTCGCTCGCCGACCTCCACGCGGCGGCCCGTGCCGCGGCCCTCGACGTCCCGCTCGACACCCCCGTCGGCGACGGCGGCGCCGGCCTGTCCACCGGACAGCGCCGCCGCGTCGCGCTGGCCCGCGCGCTGCTCGCCGACCGCCCGCTGCTGCTGCTCGACGAGCCGACCGAAGGCGTCGACGCCGACACCGAGCGCGCGATCCTCGCGGCCCTGCCCGGCGTGCTGGCGGGGCGCAGCGCGGTCGTCGTGAGCCACCGCGCCGCGGTGCTGGAGCTCTGCGACCGGGTGGTCACGGTGCCGCACCGCTCCACCGACTCCCGTCCCGCGGCGGCCGTCGCTCGGCCGCCGACCACGGTCCGCCGCGCCCCGGTCCCGGTCCCGTCCGTCGCGGACCTCGCGACGCCCGCCCACCCCGTCGGCACCGGGCGCTGGCTCGCCCGCCTGCTGCGTCCGCGCGCGGGGCACTGGGCCCTGGCGGTCCTGCTCGGCGCGGGGGCGGTGGCCTGCGGGGTCGCGCTGACCGGCACGTCGGCCTGGCTGATCTCCACCGCCGCGCTGCACCCGCCCGTGCTGACGCTGATCGTCGCGATCGTCGCGGTGCGCGCCTTCGGGCTGGCCCGCGGCGTCCTGCGCTACGGCGAGCAGCTCGTCGCCCACGACGCGGCGCTGCGCCTCGGCGCCGACCTGCGCGTGCGGCTCTGGACCGCGCTCGTGCGCCTCGGACCGGCCGTCACGGCGCGACGGCGGCGCGGGGACCTGCTCGCCCGCCTGGTCGGCGACGTCGACGCGGCCGAGGACGTCGTCGTGCGCGTGGCCCTGCCCGCCGCACGGGCCGCGCTCGTGGCCGTGGCGGCCGCGGCGGCGCTGGCGCTCGTGCTGCCCGCCGCCGGGCTGGCGCTCGCGGTCGGTCTGCTCGTCGCCGGCGTGGCCGCGCCCGCTCTCGCGCTGTGGGCGGTCCGCCGGGCCGCCGCGCGCACGGCCGGGCTGCGCGGCGAGGTGCTGGCCACCACCACCGAGACCCTCGAGGCCGCCGGGGAGATCGTCGCCTTCGGCGCCGCCGAGGACCGGCGCCGCGCGCTCGCCGCGGTCGACGACCGGCTCACCGCCGTGTCCCGGCGCGCCGCGTTCTCCGCGGGCCTGGGCTCCGGGCTCGGGGTGCTCGCGCTGGGCGTCACCGCAGCGGTCACGACGGCGCTGGGACTGGCTGCCCTCGCGTCCGGCGGGCTCGCGGGCACCGCGCTCGCGGTGCTCGCGCTCGTGCCCCTGGCGTGCTCCGACGTCGTCGCCGGGCTGCCCGAGGCGGCGACCCGGCTCGCCACCGCTGGCCCCGCGATGCGCCGGCTGGTCGAGCTGGAGACGGCGCCGGCGCCGGTGGTGGACCCGTCCCGGCCGGTCGGCGTGGGCGCCGGCGACCACCTCGGTGCCGACGCTCTCGCCGTCCGCTGGCCCGGTGCGACGACCGACGCGCTGCACGGCGTCGACCTCGACGTCGCGCCGGGCGGCGGGCTCGTCGTGGCCGGCCCGTCCGGGGCCGGCAAGAGCACGCTGCTCGCGGCGTTCGCCCGCACGTTGCCCGTGCGGGCCGGGCGGGCGACCGTCGACGGCGTCGACGTCGCGCGCCACGACGGCGACGACGTGCGCTCCCGACAGGCGTGGTGCGGGCCCGCGAGCCACCTGTTCGACTCCACGCTGCGCGAGAACCTGCTCCTCGCGCGGCCCGACGCGAGCGACGACGACCTGGTCGACGCTCTGGACCGGGCCCGCCTCGGCGCCTGGTTCGCGGAGCTCCCCGACGGCCTCGACACCTCGCTCGGCGAGCACGGCGGCGTGGTGTCCGGCGGCGAACGCCAGCGTCTCGGCGTCGCCCGGGCGCTGCTGGCCGATCGCCCGGTGCTCGTGCTCGACGAACCCGCCGCCCACCTGGATCCGGCCACCGCCGACGCGCTGTGCGCCGACCTCCTCGTCGCCGGGCAGGACCGCACGATGCTGGTCGTGAGCCACCGGCCCGACGAGTTCCCCGGTCTGCCGGTGCTGCGGCTCGGTGCCCGGGCGGGGCAGCGGGTGACCACATGAGCGCCGCGGCCCTCCGGGTGTCCACACCGGTGATCGTTCTGCCGACGGGCACGACGCACGGGGAGGCGCTGGCCGCCATGCGCCGCCACGGGGTCCGTCACCTCCCGCTGGTGACCCGTCCTTCCGGCGGTGACGCGGTGTGCGTCGGGTTGCTGGTGGACCGCGACCTCGTGCTCGTCGGGACCTCCGGCGCCGACGGTCCGGTGGACGGGCTGGTCCGGACCGACGTGCCGCGCGTGGCCGCCGGGGCGGCGCCCCGATCGATGGCCCGGGCCGTCCTGCGCGGCGGCTGCGACGCCGCGCTGGTCGTCGAGGACGGGTGCCTGGTCGGCATCGTCACCGCGACGGACGTCCTGCGCGCCCTCGTCGGCGCCGGGGCCGGGGGGATCGGGGCCGGGGGGATCGCGGCCGGGGGGATCGGGGCCGGGGGGATCGCGGCCGGCGAGGGCACGAGCCCACCCGGCACGGAGCACCGGTCGTGATGGCCGCCCTGTCCCCGTCGGCCGTGCTCGACGTCCTGGCCGCCGGGGCCCGCGCGCCCTCGGGGCACAACACCCAGCCCTGGATCCTGCGCGCCGACCCGCCCGACACCTTCGAGGTACGGGGCGACCCCACGCGGGCGTTGCCGGTCACCGACCCCGACCACCGCGAGCTCCGCCTGGCCTGCGGCGCAGCGCTGGCCACCATGCGCCTGGCCGTGCGGGCCCAGGGTCGACGTACCCACGTGCGCCTGCTGCCCGACCCCACCGACCCCTGGTCCTTCGCCCGCCTGCGGGTCGGCAGCCCGTTGCCGCCCGATCCCGTCGAGCAGGCGCTGGCCGCGGCGGTCGGTCGGCGCCACACGCACCGACGGGCGTTCGGTGAGACCGAGGTCCGGGCCGCGACGCGGGCGGAGCTCCGCCGGGCGGCGGAGGCCGAGCGCAGCTGGCTGTACTGGATCGCGACGCCCGCGGAGCGCGACGCGGTCGCCGGCCTCGTCGCGGACGCCGCGCGGATCCAGGAGGCCGACCCGGCCTGGCGCGCCGAACAGCAGTCCTGGACCGGGCGCGACGACGACGCACTCGACGGCGTCGCGGCCACCGTCGCCGGCCCACGACCCCCGCGCGACGACCCCTGGCGCGTTCGCGATCTCACCGGCGGCGTGGGCGAGACCGACCGCCCCGACCGGCACGCGCTGATCGGCGTGCTCGCGACCGCCCACGACCTGCCGCTGGCCCACCTGCAGGCCGGGCAGGCGCTGCAGCGCGTCCTGCTCACCGCGACCGTGCACGGTCTCGGCGCGTCGTTCGTCGCGCCGCCGGTGGAGGTCGCGTCGGTGCGCGACGCCTTGCGCACGCTGCTCGGCGGGGCGCTGTGGCCCCAGGCGGTGCTGCGGCTGGGACCGCGAGCGGGCGACGACGTCCCGAGCCCGCGCCGGCCGGTCGGCTGAGCGCGCGAGCCCTCAGGACACGGGGAGCGGGACCCGCCAGACGAGGCGGGTCCCGGCGCCCTGCTCGCGGCCGGTGACGGTGAGGTCGCCGCCGTGGGCCCGCGCCCGGCGCTCGAGGTTGAGCAGGCCCGACAGGGCGACCGCCTCCGGCATGCCGCGTCCGTCGTCGCTGACGTCGACGACCAGCTCGTCACCCACCGACACGGTGACCACGACACCGGCGGCACCCGCATGCCGCACGGCGTTGCTGACTCCCTCCCGGACGACGGCCTCCACCTGGTCGGCCAGGACGTCGGACACGACGTCCACCGGCCCCGTCACGCGCACCACGGGCCGGACCGTCCCGTGGGCGGTGAGTTCGGTGACGGCCGCGCGGATGCGTCCTCCCAGACCGGGGCGACCGGCGGCGTCGGCGTGGAGGTCGAAGATGCTCGTGCGGATCTCACGCACGACCTGGTCGAGCTGGTCGACCGCATCGGAGATCCGGTCGGCGAGGTCGCCGCCGCCCGCGCGACGCTGGGCGCTCTGCAGGCCGAGACCGACCGCGAACAGGCGTTGGATGACGTGGTCGTGCAGGTCCGCGGCGATCCGGTCGCGGTCGGCGAGGACGTCCAGCTCGCGCTCGGCGCGGCGGCTGACCGCCAGGGCGAGGGCGAGGGCGGCCTGGTCGGCGAACGCGGCGACGACCGGCAGCTGGCCGGCGTCGAACTCCGCCGCCCCGGACCGCCTGCCGGTGACCAGCACACCCGACACCTCGTCGCCCGCGCGCAGCGGGAGCACGAGCGCCGGGCCGAGCGCGTCCTCGGCGTCCGACAGGGTCAGAGCCGCCTCGCGCCGTGGTGCGCGCGAGGCGGCGACGACACCGAGCGGCGAGTCGCGGGTCGCCACGCGCAGCCCGACCGGGAAGGCGTCCTCCATCCCGACCGACGCCGTCACCGTCATGGTCGCGTCGTCGTCGGACGAGGAGCCCGGCGGGGCATCGGGCTCGACGATGAGGGCGCACTCGGCGTCGGAGAGCTCGGCGGCTCGCTGGGCGACGAGAGCGAGGGCCTCGGCGGGATCGGTGCCGCGCAGCAGTTCCGTGGTGATCTCCCCGGTGGCCTCGAGCCAGCGCTCCCTGCGTTGCGCCTCGTGCATCAGCGTCGCGGTGCGCCCGTACAGACGGGCGTTGTCGATCGCGACCCCCGCGGCGGTGGCGAGGGCGGAGACCACCGCCTCGTCGTCGGCGGTGAACGCGCCGTCGCGCTTCTCGGTCAGGTAGAGGTTGCCGAAGACCTCACCGCGCACCCGGACGGGGACGCCGAGGAAGGAGCCCATCGGGGGATGCCCGGACGGGAAGCCGACCGACGCGGGATGCGTCGACAGGTCGTCGAGACGCAGGGGACGCGGGTCGGCGATGAGCCGACCGAGGAGACCCTCGCCGTGCGGCAGGCGCCCGATCCGCTCCCGCACGGAGTCGGCCACGCCGACGTGCACGAACCGGGCCAGCGAGCGACGGTCGGCGGCCAGCACACCGAGGGCGCCGTAGCGGGCGTCGACGAGGTCGGCGGCCGCCCGGACCACCCGGTCCAGGGTGGTGTCCAGATCCAGCCCGGCGGCCACGGCCAGCACGGCGTCGAGCAGCCCCTCGGTGCGGTCCCGGGTGCGTCCGAGCGCCTCGACCCGCGTGGACACCTCGTCGAGCAGATCGCGCAGGGGCAGCCGCGAGGGATCGGACCGCGCCGCCGCCTCCGACGCCGGGTCCCAGTTCCGGCTCCCGTCCGCGGACGCGCCGCTCGTCATGGCCCTCCCGTCCGCCTCCCGCGTCGCCGTCCCCAACGTAACGGACCGACGTCGCCCGACCGGCGTCGCCGGCGGGGGCGCCGCCGCCCGCGGTGGCCAGGTTCTCCCGCCGGCGGCGCCGGTCGAAGGGACGTGCGGGCCCGGCCCGATGAGGACTTCCGGCCCTCGTCGCCGGGCGGGCGCACCCACACGCTGGGTCCGTGCCCTCCGACGATCCCACCGACGGCCCCCGTGACGATCTCGACCTGCTCGATCGCTGGTGGCGGGCGGCGAACTACCTCGCCGTCGGCCAGATCTACCTGCGGGCCAACCCGCTGCTGCAGGAACCGTTGACCGCCGAGCACGTCAAGCCCCGCCTGCTCGGGCACTGGGGAACCACTCCGGGCCAGACCTTCGTCTGGGCCCATCTCAACCGCGTCGCGCGGCGCGGCGGGTTCGACCCGCTCTTCGTCTCCGGCCCGGGGCACGGCGGCCCCGCCGTCGTGGCCGCGACCTGGCTCGAGGGCACCTACTCCGAGCGGTACGCGCACGTGCCCCAGGACGCCGAGGGTATGGCCGCCCTCTTCCGCCAGTTCTCGTTCCCCGGGGGCGTCCCGAGCCACGTCGCCCCGGAGACCCCCGGCTCCATCCACGAGGGCGGGGAGCTGGGCTACTCGCTGGCCCACGCCTACGGCGCCGCGTTCGACAACCCCGATCTGCTCGTGGCCTGCGTCGTCGGCGACGGCGAGGCCGAGACCGGCCCCCTGGCCACCGCCTGGCACGGCAACAAGTTCCTCCACCCCGTGCAGGACGGGACGGTGCTGCCGATCCTGCACCTGAACGGCTACAAGATCGCGAATCCGGCGGTGCTCGCCCGGATCCCGACCGACGAGCTGCTGGCGCTGCTCACCGGGTACGGCCACCGGCCCTACCTGGTGGAGGCCGGGCTCGACGAGGACCACGCCGACGTCCACCGTCGGATGGCCGCGACCATGGACGAGATCGTCGACGAGATCGCCCGGCTGCGGCGTGACGCCGCCGACGCGAGCACGGCCGGCCGGCCGGTCGGCCGCCCGCGGTGGCCGATGCTGGTGCTCCGGACACCGAAGGGGTGGACCGGCCCGCGGGCGGTCGACGGCGTGCCGGTGGAGGGCACCTACCGGGCGCACCAGGTGCCGCTGGCCGGCACCCACCAGGACGCGGGACACCGCGCCGAGCTCGAGCGGTGGATGCGCTCCTACCGCCCGGAGGAGCTCTTCGACGACGCGGGCCGCCCGCGCCCCGAGCTGGCCACGCTGCACCCCGGCGGCGACCGGCGGATGAGCGCCACGCCGCACGCCAACGGCGGCGAGCTGCTGCGCGATCTGCGCCTGCCCGACTTCCGCGCCCACGCCGTGGAGGTGGACCGGCCCGGCGGGCCGGTCGCCGAGGCCACCCGGGTCCTCGGGGGCTGGGTGCGCGAGATCGTGCGGCAGAACCCCGAGACCTTCCGGCTCTTCGGCCCCGACGAGATCGCCTCGAACCGTCTGCAGGACGTCTTCGCCGTCACCGCCCGCCAGTTCACCGGCGAGATCGTCGAGGGCGACGACCACCTCGCCCCGTCCGGTCGCGCGGTCGAGATGCTCTCCGAGCACATGTGCCAGGGCTGGCTCGAGGGCTACCTGCTCACCGGCCGGCACGGGCTGTTCACCTGCTACGAGGCCTTCATCCACATCGTGGATTCGATGGTCAACCAGCACGCGAAGTGGCTGAAGGTCACCCGCGGCATCCCGTGGCGGCGCCCCGTCGCGTCGCTGAACTACCTGCTGACCTCCCACGTCTGGCGCCAGGACCACAACGGCTTCTCCCACCAGGACCCGGGGTTCATCGACCACGTCGTGAACAAGAAGGCCGAGCTCGTCCGCGTCTACCTGCCGCCGGACGCCAACACCCTGCTGTCCACCGCCGACCACTGCCTGCGCAGCCGCGACTACGTGAACGTGATCGTCGCCGGCAAGCAGCCCGCCCCGCAGTGGCTGGACGCGGAGGCGGCCGTCGCGCACTGCACCCGGGGGCTCGGGGTGTGGGAGTGGGCGTCCAGCGACGACGGCACCGGGCCCGAGGTCGTGCTCGCGTGCGCGGGCGACGTCCCGACGCTGGAGACCCTCGCCGCGGTCGACCTGCTGCGCCGCCACCTGCCCGACCTGCGGGTCCGTGTGGTGAACGTGGTCGACCTGATGCGCCTGCAGACCCCGTCGGAGCACCCGCACGGACTGCCCGACCGCGAGTTCGAGGCGCTGTTCACCCCGGACAAGCCGGTCATCTTCGCCTACCACGGCTACCCCTGGCTGATCCACCGCCTGACCTACCGGCGCACGAACCACGCCCACCTGCACGTGCGCGGCTACAAGGAGGAGGGCACGACGACCACGCCCTTCGACATGGTCATGCTCAACGACCTCGACCGCTTCCACCTCGTGATGGACGTGATCGACCGCGTGCCGGGGCTCGCCGTGCGCCACTCGGCCCTGCGCCAGCAGATGGCCGACGAGCGGCTCGCGTGCCGCGAGTACACCCGCCGGCATGGCGAGGACCGGCCGGACGTGCGGGACTGGGTGTGGCCCGAGGAGCCCGACCCGCTCGCCGACGTGCGCGGGGCGCCCGCCGGATGAGGGTCCTCGTCGTCAACGCGGGCTCCAGCAGCGTCAAGCTCCGGGTGGTGGAGGACGACGGTGCGGTCGCCCACCGGGCGGACCTGTCCGCGCCCCACGGCCAGCCCGCCGCGGGCGCGCTGGAGGCATCCCTGGCGCGGCTGGCCCACGAGGCGGGCGGCGTCGACGCGGTGGGGCACCGGGTGGTGCACGGCGGGGCCGAGTTCACCGCGCCGGTCGTGGTCGACCCGGACGTCCTCGAGCGCATCGACCGGCTGACCGTGCTCGCACCGCTGCACCAGCCGCCGGCGGTCGCGGGGCTCCGGGCCGTGGCCGGCGCGCTCCCCGGGGTGCCGTCGGTCGCCTGCTTCGACACGGCGTTCCACGCGACCCTGCCGGCGGCCGCCCGCACCTACGCGGTGCCGCGGCGGTGGCGCGCCGAGCTCGGGGTTCGCCGCTACGGCTTCCACGGCCTCGCCCACGCCTGGGCGTCCGCGCGGGCCGCCCGGATGCTGGGGCGCCCGCCGGCAGGCCTCCGGGTGGTGGTCGCCCACCTGGGCTCCGGCGCGTCCGCCTGCGCCGTGCTGGGAGGACGGTCGGTGGACACCACGATGGGCTTCACCCCGACGGCCGGGCTGGTCATGGCGACCCGCTGCGGCGACCTCGACCCGTCCGCGGTGGCCTGGTTGACGCTGCGCGCGGGTGTGCCCGTCGCGGAGGTCGATCACGCCCTCGACCACGCCTCGGGCCTGCTGGCCCTGGCGGGCGAGGCCGACATGCGCCGCGTCCTGACCGCCGCCGGGGACGGGGACTCCGAGGCGCAGCTCGCCGTCGACGTGTGGGTGCACCGGGCCCGCGCCCAGCTCGCCGCGATGGCCGCCGCCGCCGGCGGCGTGGACGTCCTCGCGTTCAGTGGCGGCGTCGGCGAGAACGCCCCCACCCTGCGACGCCGCGTCGTGGAGGGCCTGGGCTTCCTCGGACTGGCCCTCGACCCGGACGTCGACGCGGGCGTGGTCGGCGGCGCCGAGGGGGACGTCTCGGCCCCCGGCGCCGTCGCGCGGACCGTGGTCGTGCACGCCCGCGAGGACCGGGTGATCGCCGACGGCGTGCGGGCGGTGCTCGGCGCCGACGCCTGAGCCGGTCGGTCCCGGTCAGCGGTACCCGACCGCCGCGAGCGCGTGCCGCACGGTCAGAGCCGGGTCGCCGTCGGTGGTGACGTCCACCCCGCCCTCCCACGGTCCGTCGCCGCGCGCCGCGGCCATGCCTGCCGCCACCTCGGGCGTCGCGTCCGAGTAGCCGGGCGCGCGCCGGCGGATGCGCTCGGCCGCGACCTCGGCGGGCGCGGTGCAGCGCAGCACCACCGGGCGCGCGTGGGTCCGCGCCGCGAGGCCGAGCGCCGCGGCCCGGCGCCGCGGGTCGGTCCACGACGCGTCCAGCACGACGGTCTCGCCGCGGCTCAGCAGCACCTTCGCACGGTGCAGCAGCTCGTCGTAGACCGTGCCCACCGCGGCGTCGTCGTAGCGCCCGTCCGTGCCCCCGTGCGTGTCCCCGGCCGTGTCCCCGGCCGGGGGGCCGAGCACCTCGTGACGGACGCGGTCGCTGGCCAGCAGCACCCACCCGGTGGCGTCGGCGAGCCGCCCGGCCACCGTCGACTTCCCGACGCCCGGCAGCCCGCCGACGAGCACCAGGCGGACGTCGGCGGCCTGCAGGTGGGTGCGCGCGATGTCGAGCAGGCGCCGCGCGGCCAGGACCGACGCCTCGTCGCCCTGGGCGCTGCGCAGGCAAGCGACCAGGCAGCGCACCACGGCGCGGTAGGCGGTGTAGTGATGCCGCAGCGACTCCGGCGCCGGGTCGGCGGCGAAGTCGGCGTAGGCGCGCAGGAAGTGCTCGCCCAGGTCGGGGCGTCCGAGCCGCTCGAGGTCCATCGCGAGGAACGCGGCGTCGTCCAGCCCGTCGACGTGGCGCAGGTGGTCATCGAACTCGAGGCAGTCGAGCGGCTGCGGGCCGTCCTCGACACAGAACACGTCGTCGGCGATGAGGTCACCGTGCCCGTCGACGACGCGGCCGTCGGCGACACGGTCGTCGAACAGCGGGCCGCGCCCGGCCACGAACCGCTCGGCGTCCGCGACGACGGCGTCCAGCACCGCGGGGGCGAGCACCTCGCCGCGGAAGGGGGCCAGGCCGTCGAGGCAGCCCCGCCAGCCGTCGGCGACGGACTCGCGGCGTCCGGCCTCGTCGATCTCCGCGCCGCGGTGGGCGCCGGCGTGGAAGACCGCGAGGCGGCGGGCGAGGGTCCGCAGGTGGTCGCGGACCTCGTCGTCGGGCGCACCGCCGGTGGCGAGCGCCGCGAGGCGGCGCTCCGTGGGCATCCGCCGCATGACGACGATGTGGTCGCACGGCCGGCCGTCCGGTCCGACGACGTCGGCCACGCCCTCGTACACCGACGGGCACAGCCGGCGGTTCAGCGTGACCTCGCGGCGGCAGGCGTGCTCCCGGGCCTCGCGGGTGCGGAAGTCGAGGAAGCCCGTCCGGACCGGTTTCTTGATCTTGTACACGTGGTCGCCCAGGAACACGACGGTCGCGACGTGGGTCTCGGTGACGGCGGCGGGCCGGTCGACCCCGACGACGAGGGTGCCGCCGGGGGCTCCCGGCGCCACGTCAGGACTCCGCCGGGACGGTCTCGGGGACGCGGACGACCAGCACGGGGCACGTCGCGTGGACGACGACGCCCAGCCCGACCGAGCCGATCAGCCGCGAGGCCAGGGCACCGCGGCCGCGGTGGCCCACCACGAGCAGCTCGGCGTCGCGGGCGACACGGCACAGCACGTCGGCAGGTGCGCCGGCCCCGACGACGAGCTTCACCTCGGGCACCTCCAGGCCGTCCGCCGTCGCCGCGGCCACCGCGCCGTCGACGGTCTTCCGCAGCGCCTCGCGGACCTCGCGGTCGATCTCGGCGAGGTCGGGGGCGAGGGCGCCGAGCTCGACCGCCCAGAGATCCGGCGGTGTCGTGGCGGTCACCGCGGTGACGCCGACGCCCATCCGGGACGCCTCGCGCAGGGCGCGGTCGAGCGCCACCCGCGCGTGCTCCGAACCGTCCACTCCGACGACGACGGTGCCCGCTCCGGCCGCGGCGTCGTTCACCAGGCTCATCCGAGTCCCTCTCCTCCGGCGGCACTCCCGGCCGCTCGGGTCCCAGCCTCCGCGCGCGGGTGGTCGGGGAGCAGGGACCTGCTGGGCAGGGCCGCTGGGACGAGAGTCCCTACCCTCCGGGGGCGAACGACCAGGCCGCGACGACGACGGCGCCGACCGTCAGGACCATCGCGCCGGGGATGTGCACCGAAAGCGGCCCGTGGCTGCCGACGTAGGCCTGCACGAACGTCAGCACGAACACCACCGCGGCGAGCACCGTCGGCCACAGCACCGCGCCCGCCCGCCACAGCACCGCCGCGGCGACCATCGCCAGCCCGGCCACGACGTGCAGGACGATCGCCCCGGTCGCGTGCAGGCTCTCGGCGGCCTCGCCGCCGCTCTGCTCGACGAACCCGCCGGCGGTGACGAACTGCCACAGCAGCACGACGACGGTCAGCGTCGCGGTGATCCGCAGGGCGGTGAGCACGGCGGGCGCCGAGCCGGACCGTCCGGTCGCGGTGTGGGACATGGGTCCTCCGTGGTGGTGGTGACCCGGATCCGATCACGGCAGGCGCGGTCGCGCTCACCACTGCGTCCAGCCGGGTGAGGGCCTGGCCGAGGACGCTCAGCTCCGCGCGGGCCCTCGCGCAGGACCAGCAGCGCGACCCCCAGGCGGTCGTCGTGGGAGATCGACCGGGAGACGGAGCGCCGTCGGCGCTGCCGCGCTGAGCTCACTCGAAAAGCCCAGTTCTGGTGTCACCGGGTGACAGTGTGGTCGGGAACAGCCCCGGGCGTGCGTGCGCTGACAATGGTGACCGGGAAGTCCGTGGACCAGGCAGCGACCATGGTCCCGTCCCGTGTCCCGCCCGTGTCCCGCCGCGGCGGGAGACCACGTCCTGCCAGGAGGAGCCCGCACGGTGTCCGCAGCCACCGACCCCGCGACCGTCACCGCCGGGGACCTCGCCGCCCGCGTCGCCGCGCTGGGGCTCGCGGACTCCCATCGGCTGCGGCGCCGGATCGCCGGCGCGGAACGGATCGGCGACGCCGGGAAGCGGGCGGGCACGCTCGACGAGATCGCGGGCGACGTCACCGCCGCCGAGGAGCGCCTGGCGCGCCGGCGCGCGTCCGTGCCCGTCGTCTCCTACCCCGAGGCGCTGCCGATCGCCGACCGCGTCGGCGACATCCGCGCGGCGCTCGAGTCCCACCAGGTCGTCGTCGTCGCGGGCGAGACCGGATCGGGCAAGACCACCCAGCTGCCGAAGATCGCCCTCGAGCTGGGTCGGGGGATCCTCGGCACGATCGGGCACACCCAGCCCCGCCGCATCGCCGCGCGCACGGTGGCCGAGCGCGTCGCCGAGGAGCTGGGCACCACGGGCACCGACACGGTCGGCTACCAGGTGCGGTTCACCAGCCGGGCGAGCGAGGACACGCTGGTCAAGCTGATGACCGACGGCATCCTGCTCGCCGAGATCCAGCAGGACCGGCTGCTGCGTCGCTACGACACGCTCATCATCGACGAGGCGCACGAGCGCAGCCTCAACATCGACTTCCTGCTCGGCTACCTCGCCCAGCTCCTGCCGCGCCGCCCCGACCTCAAGGTCATCATCACCTCGGCGACGATCGACCCCGAGCGCTTCGCCGAGCACTTCAGGGCCACCTCCGGCGAGCCTGCCCCGATCATCGAGGTCAGCGGTCGCACCTACCCCGTCGAGGTCCGCTACCGCCCGCTCGTCAACGAGGAGGGGGACCAACGCGACCAGGTCGACGGCATCGTCGACGCGGTCGACGAGCTGCGCCGCGAGGGTCCGGACGGCGACGTGCTCGTCTTCCTGTCCGGCGAGCGGGAGATCCGCGACGCCGCGGAGGCGCTGTCGCGCTGCGCCTTCGGTGACGACCTCGACGTCCTGCCGCTCTACGCGCGCCTGTCCGCGGCCGAGCAGCACCGCGTCTTCGAGCCGTCGAAGGGTGGCCGGCGCCGGGTGGTGCTCGCGACCAACGTCGCCGAGACCTCGCTGACCGTGCCGGGCATCCGCTACGTCGTGGACCCCGGCCTCGCCCGCATCTCCCGCTACTCGCGGCGCACCAAGGTCCAGCGCCTGCCGATCGAGCCGATCTCGCAGGCCTCGGCCACCCAGCGCGCCGGGCGCTGCGGCCGGGTCGCCGACGGCATCTGCATCCGGCTCTACGCCGAGGACGACTTCGACGCGCGCCCCGAGTTCACCGACCCCGAGATCCAGCGCACCAACCTCGCCTCGGTGATCCTGCAGATGGCGGGCGCCAAGCTCGGGCCCGTCGAGGAGTTCCCGTTCGTCGACCCGCCCGACCGGCTCGCGGTCCGCGACGGCGTCCGCCTGCTGACCGAGCTCGGCGCGCTGGCCGGGGCGAGCGGAGCGACGGGGAAGGACGGGGACGGCGACGCCACGCGCCTCTCGGACGTCGGGCGGCAGCTCGCGCGCCTGCCCGTCGACCCCCGCATCGCGCGCATGGTGCTCGCGGCCGACGAGCTGGGCTGCCTGCACGAGGTCACCGTGATCGCCGCGGGGCTGTCCGCGCAGGACCCGCGCGAGCGGCCGGCCGACAAGACGGACGAGGCGGACGCCGCGCACGCGCGGTTCACCGACCCGCGCTCGGACTTCCTGTCGTGGGTGCACCTCTGGGAGCACGTCCGCACCGGGCGTCGCGAGCTGTCGTCGAACCAGTTCCGCAAGCGCTGCGGTGCGGAGTTCCTCAACCACCTGCGCATCCGCGAGTGGCAGGACCTGGCCGCGCAGCTGCGCCAGCTCGGCGACGAGCTCGGGCTGACACGCAACGAGCCTGCTCCCGAGATGACCAAGGAGCTCGGACAGCGCATCCACCAGGCGCTGCTCACCGGGCTGCTCTCCCAGATCGGCCTGGCGCAGGAGCCGCCGAAGGACCCGAAGACGGGCAGGGCCCGCAGGCGCGCTCTGATCGAGTACGAGGGCTCCCGGGGCGCCCGGTTCGCGATCTGGCCCGGCTCGACGCTCGCGAAGCGCCCGCCGACGATGGTCATGGCCGCCGAGCTCGTCGAGACCTCGCGGCTGTGGGCCCGCACGGTCGCCGGCGTCGACCCGGCGTGGGTCGAGGAGGCCGCGGGCGACCTCGTCACCCGGACGTACTCCGAGCCGCGGTGGTCCACGCGGCGCGGCACGGCCGTCGCGACCGAGCGGGTCTCGCTGTTCGGGGTGCCGCTGGCGATGGACCGCACGGTCGACTACTCACGCATCGACCGCGAGGCGTCGCGCGACCTGTTCGTCCGCCACGCGCTGGTGCTGGGCGAGTGGAACACCCGCCACGCCTTCGTCACCCGCAACCGCGAGCGGCTCGAGCAGGTCGCGGAGATGGAGCGCCGGGCGCGCCGCGAACTGGTCGTCGACGAGGAGACGATCGTCGCGTTCTACGACGCGCGCGTGCCCGCCGACGTCGTGTCGGTGCGCCACTTCGACCGCTGGTGGCAGAAGGCGTCGCGGCGCGACCCGCACCTGCTCGACCTCGACCCCGAGGCGCTGCTGGCCGGCGGTGCGGACAGCGCGCCGACCGCCGAGCAGTACCCCGACACCTGGACCTCGGGCGGGCTGACCCTGCCGCTGTCCTACGCCTTCGAGCCGGGCGCCGAGAGCGACGGCGTCACGGTGACCGTGCCGCTGGCGGTACTCGGACAGGTGCGCGCCGAGGACCTCGCCTGGCAGGTGCCCGGTCTGCGCGAGGAGATGCTGACCGCGCTCGTGCGCTCGCTGCCCAAGAACCTGCGCCGCTCGCTGGTGCCCGCGCCCGACTCGGCGCGGGCGCTGCTCGCGCGCCTGGCCCACGACGGGAAGCCCGCGCCCGGCCAGCCGCTGCTGCCGGCGCTCTCGGAGGCGGTCCGGCGGCTCTCCGGGCTCGACGTGCCCGTCGACGCCTGGAACGTCGCGGGGCTGCCGTCGCACCTGCGGCTGACGTTCCGGGTGACCGACGACGCGGGCGGCAGCGACGCGGAGCACGGCGGAGCCGGCGCCGTGCGGGTGGTCGCCGAGGGCCCGGACCTCGGCGCGCTGCGCCGCCGCCACGCCGAGGCGACGCGGGCGGCCGTGGCGGCCCTCGCCGACGGGGCCGAGCGGCGCGGGCTGACGTCGTTCGCGGAGATCGGCGAGCTGCCCCGCACCCGCGAGCAGCAGCGCTCCGGGGGCACGGTGACCGCGCACCTCGGCCTGGTCGACACCGGGAGCGCGGTCGACGTCCGGGTCTTCGACTCCGCCCTCGAGGCGCGTGACGCCATGCGTGCGGGCACCCGGCGGCTGCTGCGGCTCGCGATCCCGTCGCCGGCGCGCTCACTGGTGCGCTCGCTGGACAACGGCGCGGTGCTGCGCCTGCGCGGGGCGATGACCGCCGGCGGCTACGCCGACGTCGACGCGCTCGCCGAGGACTGCGTGGACGCCGCGATCGACGCCCTCGTCGCGACCGGCCGCGGCCCGGCGTGGGACCCGGCGGCGTTCGAGAAGCTGCGCGCCCACGTCGCCGCGCGCCTGCCCGCCGCCGCGGCCGAGGTGCTCTCCCGCGCCGAGACGGTGCTGGGCGAGGCCGGGCAGGTGGAGCTGGCGGTCCACGACCTCGCGCGGCGCCCCGGTGGCCTGCTCACCGATGCCCTCGACGACGTGCGCGAACAGCTGCGGACCCTGGTCGGCGACCGCTTCGTCGCCCGGACCTCGGTGGCGCACCTGCCCGACGTGGCCCGCTACCTGCGGGCAGCGCGCAAGCGCCTCGAGAAGCTGCCGGCCGCGCCGGTGCGCGACGCCGAGGGGATGGCGGTCGCGCACCAGATCGAGGCGGCGTACCGCGCGCAGCGCACCCGCGCCGCCGGCGAGCCGCGCAGCTTCGACGGCGACGCCTACGACGCCGTGGCGTGGATGCTCCAGGAGCTGCGCGTGAGCCTGTTCGCCCAGGAGATCGGCACCCCGGGCCCCGTGTCCGAGCAGCGCATCACGAAGGCCCTCGCCAAGCTCACGTGAGCGACACGTCACGGCGATGGCCGGGAAGCTCGCTCACGGAGGGGGTGGGGGGTCGCCCTGGCGCATCGCCCAGGCGATGAGGGTGATGGGGACGACGACGAGCACGGCGGTGGCGACGGCCGCCAGGACGAACACGCCGGGCACGACCAGCAGGGCCACCCCGAGGACGGCGAGCACGCCGGCGAGGACCCACGGCGCCTTCCCCGCCCGTCGCTCCGCCTCACCGCGCAGGCGCCGTGCGAACGCCGGATCGGCGCCCGCCTCGTGTGCCGCGAGCCGATCGAGCAGATCCTGTTCCCGGCGGGTGAGCGGGCGTTCCATGGCAGACCTCGAGGAGTGCGGGCCGGCGCCGTTGCCGGACGCCGATCAGCATGCCGTGGATCCCCGTCCGGCGCACCCACCGCCGGAGAAGACGGACCGCGGGAGAGAGGATGCGCGCTCGTGGTGAGCGATGCCGAGGAGGCGCTGGTCCAGGAGCAGCTCGAGGCGCTGCACGATCACCACGCGGACGAGCACGAGGAAGACATCGTCTCGATCGCCCTGCCGGCCGCGGAGGGTGAGGAGGACGTCTTCGGGCTGGCCGGGACCTCCGTCGACGGGACGCAGTGGACGGTCGGCGACTGCGAGTTCCGTTTCCCGCTGCAGTCGATCTCGAAGGTCGTCACCTACGCCCTCGCGCTCGAGGACAACGGCCGCGACACGACCGTGCGCCACGTCGGCGTCGAACCGTCCGGCGACCCCTTCAACTCGATCACCTTCGACGACGAGCACCAGCGCCCGCACAACCCGATGGTCAACGCGGGCGCGCTCGTCGCGGCCTACCTCGTGCACGGCGACACCGCCGACGAGAAGGTCGAGCGGATCCTGGCGCGGATGCGGGCGTTCAGCGGCGTCCCGGACCTCGAGGTCGACCAGGACCTGCTCGACGACCAGCTCGCCTCGGCCGACCGGAACCTCGCGATCAGCTACCTCATGCGCTCGCTGGGCATGCTCACCGGCGACATCGAGGACAACCTGCGCGTCTACCTGTCGATGTGCTCGGTCCGCGTCACCACGCGCGAGCTCTCGGCCCTCGGCGCCACGCTCGCCAACGGCGGCCTGAACCCGCTGACCGGCGAGCGGGCCCTCAGCCAGGGCCACGTCCGTGACGTGGTCAGCGTGATGATGACCTGCGGGATGTACGACGCCGTCGGCGAGTGGGCCACCGACGTCGGCATCCCCGCCAAGAGCGGGGTCTCGGGCGGGATCGTCGCCGTGATGCCGGGCCGCCTCGGGCTGGCGACGTTCTCGCCCGGGCTCGACGAGCACGGCAACTCGGTCCGCGGTCAGGCGGTGTTCCGGGAGCTGTCGCTGCGCTACGGGCTGCACATGTTCGCCTCGCCCGACCAGACCCGCTTCGGGCGGCTGCGACGCACCGGAGGACCGAGGCTGACGCGAGCCTCGTCCGCGCTCTGAACCGGGCAGAATGTCGATCGTGGTCGACAAGGCGGAGGGAGAGCTCGTCCGCAAGCAGCTGGACGAGCTCCACGCGAAGTACACGACGTTCGGCACCGAGGAGGTCGTCAGCTACTACCCCGAGGACGCGCCGGAGGAGCAACGGCACCTGTTCGGGCTGGCCGGCACCAACATCGACGGCACCCAGTGGCGCGCCGGCGACTGCTCGGTGTCCTTCCCGCTGCACTCGGTGTCCAAGGTCTTCACCTACGGCCTCGCGCTCGAGGACAACGGCGCGGAGGCCACGCTGGCCCGGGTCGGCGTCGAGCCGTCCGGCGACCCGTTCAACTCGATCACCTTCGACGAGGTCCACCACCGGCCCTACAACCCGATGATCAACGCGGGCGCGCTGGTCGCGGCGAACCTCGTCCAGGGCCGGGACGTCGACGAGAAGGTCGACCGGATCCTCGAGCGCTACCGCGCCTACGCCGGCAACCCGGATCTCGCCGTCGACCAGCGCATCCTGCGCCAGCAGCTGCGCAGCAACGACCGCAACCTGGGGCTCTGCTACGTGATGCGCTCGCTGGGAATGGTCACCGGCGACGTGGACGAGGTGGTCGAGACCTACCTCTCGGCGTGCTCGATCACCGTCACCGCGGCCGACCTCAGCGTCATGGGCGCCACGCTGGCCAACGGCGGGGTCAACCCGGTGACCGGCGAGCGGGCGGTCGCGCGGGAGTACGTCCGTGACATCGTCAGCGTGATGATGACCTGCGGGATGTACGACGCGGCGGGTCAGTGGGCCAACGAGGTCGGCATCCCCGCCAAGAGCGGGGTCTCCGGTGACATCGTCTGCGTCCTGCCCCGCTACTTCGGGTTCGGCGTCTACTCCCCCGGCCTCGACGTGCACGGCAACTCGGTGCGCGGGGTCGGCTTGTGCCGCGAGCTGTCCGAGACCTTCGGCCTGCACGTGTTCGCCGACCCGGCCGACTCGCGGTTCGGGCGGGTGGCACAGCCGGTCATGGCGGCGCCCGACGAGGGATGATGGTCGGGTGCGTGACGTCCGGGCCTCCGACGCCGAGCGCGAGCTCGTGGTCGAGCGCCTCCAGCGTGCCGTCGGCAACGGACGCCTGACCGTCGCGGAGTTCGAGGAACGAGCGGCGGCGGCCTACGCCGCCACCACCCGCGGCGAGCTCGCCGAGCTCACGAAGGACCTGCCCGGTCATCTCTGGTGACCGGCTCGTCCTCGGCCTGCTTCGCCACCAGCGGCCCGGCGGCGGCGTCGACGGCCCGCCGCACGGCCTCGGGGTCGGGACCGGCGTTCTCGAAGAACCGCAGCAGCTCGATCGGCAGCGGCATGACCAGCGTCGAGTTCTTGTCCGAGGCGACGTCGGTGACCGTCTGCAGCAGGCGCAGCTGCAGTGCCCCGGGCGCGGCGCTCATGCGCTCGGACGCCTGCGTGAGCTTCTCGGAGGCCTCGAGCTCGGCCTGCGCGGCGATGACGCGGGCCCGGCGGTCGCGCTCGGCCTCGGCCTGGCGCGACATCGACCGCCGCATGCCCTCCGGCAGCGCGATGTCCTTGATCTCGACGCGGTCGATGCTGACGCCCCAGTCCTCGGTGGGCGCGTCGATGACCGCCTTGAGCTCCGAGTTGATCGCGTCGCGGTCCGACAGCAGCGTGTCGAGGTCGGCCCGGCCGATCACCGAGCGCATCGAGGTCTGGGCGACCTGCGAGGTGGCCCGCAGGTAGTCGTCGACGTTGATCACCGCGCGGACCGGGTCGGCCACGCGGAAGTAGACGACCGCGTCGACGCCGATGGTCACGTTGTCACGGGTGATCGCGTTCTGCGAGGGCACGTCGAGCACCGTCGTCTGCACCGGGACCTTCCGCATGCGGTCGACGAACGGGACGATCACCCGCAGGCCGGGCTGGCGCACCGCGGGCAGCAGCCGCCCGAAGCGCAGCACGACCCCGCGCTGGTACTGCTGCACAGCCTGCACGGCCGCGCCGCCGGTGATCAGCACCAGGAGCACGACCACGAACGCGATGACCAGGAGCGCATCCATGCGCGCCTCCTCCCGACGGGTCCCCCCCAGCGTCCTCCTCGGAGCTGATCATCGGCTGGCGATGCGCTGAGCGGCGCCTGAGCGTCACCGCTTCGGCATGATCACCCACAGCGCGATGTAGATGACGAACTGCGGCCCGGGCAGCAGGCAGGAGAGCACGAAGAGCAGGCGGACGACGCCGGCGGACATCCCGAAACGGTCCGCGAGCCCGGCGCACACCCCCGCGATGACCTTGTTGGACTGCGGCCTGGTCAGCGTGGCCATGGTGATGCCTCCGTCTCGTCGGTGTTCCCTTCCGACGCTCCCCCAACGTGCGAGGCGGGACGCCGGTGCCCGACCCCGGACTTTTCCGGGGTGTGGTCCGGGAACCGTCCCGGACACACCGGCGGGACGCGCGGGCGACGGAACCACCCACCTGAGCTGCGGTGACGGCATGGTTGGTGCGTTCGTCCCACCGTCACCCGGACGGTGCGGCTCATCGCGCCGTCCCACATTGAGACAGGCGTCACGTGCCAGGGGCCCTAGCGTTTCCTGATGTGGACGACGACGTGGTGCCCGTGGGCGGTGGGTCGCGGTCGCTCAAGACCGCGGCGACGGTCCTGCGCGCGCTGCGCCTGCTCGGGGACCACCCCGACGGCCTGTGCGCGACGGATCTCGCCGAGGAGCTCGGCAAGAGCGCCGCGACCGCCCGATACATGATCAACACGCTGTGCGAGGCCGGTTACGCCGAGCGCGCCTCCTCGGGCCGCTGCCGGCTGTCCGACGCGCCGCCGTGGGGGCACTGGGGGACCTCGGCGGAGCCCTCGAGCCCGGTCCCCGGCGATCCCGACCCGGGTGCGGTGCTGGCCGAGGCCACCACGGAGCTCTACCGGCGCACGCGCCAGCGCTCGTACCTGGTGCGCCGCACCGGCACGGTGGTCGCGACGGTCACCGACACGCGCGGTCACCAGGGCCTCGCCAAGCACCCCGGGCTCGGTACCCACGTGCCGCCGGCCCACGCGCACGCCCTCGCCATGACCAAGGTCCTGCTCGCCACGTCGGCGGAGTACCGCGCGGCCGTCGACGAGGAGGGCGACCCGCTGGCCCGTCTGACCCCCGCGACGGTCACCGACCTGCCCGCGCTGCAGGCCGAGCTCGAGGAGGTGCGTCGCGCGGGCGTCGCGCTCGACCGCGAGGAGTTCGCGGGCGGGTTCGCCACCATCGCCGCCCCCGTCGTCTCGCCGTCGGGTGCCGCCACGGTCGCCCTCGGCCTGTCCTGCTCGGCACGCCGCCTCGCCCTCGACGAGGAGGAGCTGGTCGAGGCCGTCCGCGCGGTGGCCGCCCGGGCGAGCGCGCAGTGGGCCGGGGAGATCGGCGCACGTCCGGTCGGCATGCCGCCCGCGCGCCCGAACGACACGGTCGAGATCGGCGAGCCGTTCGCGACCGGGCTCAGCGGCCCACGTCGGTGATGCCGAAGGCCCGCAGGCGCCGGTAGAGCGTCGCGCGGCCGATGCCGAGGGCGCTGGCCGCCTGCGAGCGGTTGCCGCCCGCCTCCACCAGCGCGGACACGATGAGGTCTCGCTCGGCGGTCTCGAGCGGGGTGAGGCGCCGGCGGGTGCCGCTGACCGCGAACTCGGCGGGCAGGTCGGCGGGCTCGACGTCGCCGGCGGGCCGCGCCGCGAGCGCGCGGCGCAGCACGTCGGCGAGCTGGGTGACGTTGCCGGGCCAGCGGGCGCCGGTGAGCAGCGCCGCGGTCTCCGGGGTACATCGGGCCCGGCGCGACGGCGCGAGACGGGTGATCAGGGCCGCGGCGATCAGCGGGATGTCGTCGGGCCGGCGACGCAGCGGCTCGACCAGCACGGACGTGGCGAACTCGGCGAGCACGCCGCCCAGCGGCCCGTCCTCGGGAGCGCGCTCGGCGGTGAGCAGACCGACCACCCACCACGACGGCGGGACCTGCCCGAGCAGGGCGGTGAGCGCGCCGGCACCGGCCTCGTCGAGGGCCTCGGTGTGCCGGACGACGACGGTGACCGGGCCGATGCCGGCGGTGGTCGCCTCCGCGGCGTACCCCGCGAGCGTCACGGCCGCCTCCGGGTCGGCGCCGTCGACGGTGACCCACCGGGCCGCGGGGCGCGCCTCGCCGTGGACGGCGCGGACGGCGGCGGTCTTGCCGGTGCCCGGCTCGCCGAGCACCACCGTGCTGCGGGCCGCGGCTGCGGCCGTGCGCAGCGCCCCGGCGACCGTGCGCCACGGCCGCGAGTCGCCGGCGAGCCCGGGCAGCGGCCGCTCGACCGACGACGGGGACGGCGGGAACCACGCCGAGGACGACCCGGACGCCGCCGGCGGTGCGGGCAGCTCGCCGGTGCGCGAGGAGGTGCGGCTCGCGTCGTCGCCGCCGGCGAGCCGCAGGCTGCTGCGGCTGGGCACGACCTCCACGACGACGCCCACCGGGCGCTCGGCGGGCACCGGTGTGATCATCAGGCGGGCGGGGCCCGCGGTGAGCAGCACGCGGTCCTGGTGGGCGCGCCCGCCCACGCCGAGCTCCATCGCCCGCATCGTGACCCGCTCCTGGTCGAGCGAGGAGAGCTCGCGGGCCGAGCGGTTGACCATGACGAGGTCGTCGGTGAGCGCGAGGACCGGCCCGCGGGTGCGCGCGCACGTCGCGCGGAAGGCCGCCATGACCCGGCGGACGCCGACGCCGCCGCGCTCGCGCAGGACGTCCTCGATGTCGGTGGCGGCCTGCTGGGCCAGGAAGCGCATGAGGTCGTTGGCCTCGGAGCGCAGGCAGGTGACGTCGAGGATGCCGGCGAGCGCGCCGTCCGGGCCGCGGACCGGAGCGCCCGCGCACGCGAACGCCTGCAGGCGCTCGCTGAAGTGCTCGGCGCCGACCACCAGCGCCGGGATCGCGCCCTCGAGCGAGGTGCCCACGCCGTTGGTGCCGGCGAACTCCTCGGCGTAGCTGAAGCCGGGCGCGAGCGAGATGGCGTCGAGGCGGCGCTGGAGCTCGCCCTCGCCGACCCGGCGTTCGAGCACGCGACCGTCGGCGTCGGTGAGCACCACGGCCACCGACATGCCCGAGAGCCGCTCGGCGAGGTCGTCGAGCACCGGGCGCGCGCAGTTGGTGAGGCTGCCGTCGAAGTCGAGGTCGGGCTCGTAGGGGAGGTCGAGGTGGGTGGCGTCGACGCCGGCGGCCCGCGACCGCTCCCAGGAGTCGACGATCTCTGGACGGACGATGCCGGAGGCGCTCACGGAGCCTCGGTCGACGAACCACTCACGCGCGCGACCGAGGGCGCTCTGGGCGCGTCCGTCCATGGGCCACCTCGCCATCTGCCACCACCACGGAGTGACGGCTAACACGCGATGGTACGGCCCCGACGGTGCCTTCAGGGACCCTCGATTGTCTCGGATCGAGACGCCGCGGAGGGCGACGCCGCAGGTCAGGACCGGGTGGACGGAGCGGCACCGGCCCTCGGCAGGATCTCAGCCGGGGTCGGCGCCCGACGCCCGGCCCTCGCCGGCGTCCGGCGGGCGGACGAAATCCTGCGGGGTGGCCTGCTCGAGGAACGCGCGCATCTCCTCCACCTGCTCGGCGGCCTCGCGCGCGGGCTCCTGCCGGTCGCCGCCCAGCTCGGTGTACGACTGGCCGACCGCGTCCACCACGGAGTCCGCGACCTCGAGGGGCAGGGCCTCACGCACGGTCACCGCGAGCACGTCGCTCGGGCGCCCGGGCAGGCGCGTGCCGTCGTCGAGCACCAGCTCCGCCCGGAAGCGGTCGTCGACGAGGTCGACGATCTCCCCGCGCGCCAGGCGATGCCCGAGCAGCGCGGCGAGCTCGCCGACGAGATCCTGGGTGAGGCGGTCGTCGTCGTCCGGCGACGCCGCGCGCGGGCCCCGGTCGATGACCTCCGCCTGCGGTCCCCGCACCGAGACCACCACGCAGCGGTCGGCGTCCTCCTCGACGAGCAGCGCGAGCGGCTCGCGGGTCATCCGGTGCACCACGAGCCGCGCGAAGCGCATCGCGACCACGGTCAGTCCCGGGAGGTGTCGGTCGAGTCGACCGGGTCGAACGCCGCCCGCAGCGCCGCGAGGTCCTGGCGCACCCGCTCGGCGTCCTGGCCCTCGCCCCACGACGGGTCACCGGGGGTGATGCCGAGGGAGCTCAGGAGCTCCGCGGCCGCGGCCGAGGGGTCGCCGTTCTCGCCCAGGACCGGGTGCAGGCCCTGGTCCGCGAGGTGCTCGAACACCAGGTTGACGACGGTCCACGGGTTGTACTTCTCGATCACTCGTCTCCCTCCGGCGTGTCGGTGAGCTCCACCTCGTCGAGCGTCTCGAGCTCGGACGGGCTCAGGGCGCGGGCGCCCTCGAGGACCGTCCCCTGGTGCTCGGCGATGCGCTGGTCGACGCGCTGGCTGAGCTGGTAGGCGATCGCGCCGGTCTGGTGCACCGAGATCGTGTCCGGCAGCGACTGCCGTGTGGACGTGATCGCCACGCCCTGGGGCACGCCGTCGGCGACGGCCACGCCGACGTCGAACGTCTCGCGCGGGTTGGTCGCAGGGTCCGCGTAGTGCTTCTTGAGCTGGCGCAGCATCTTGTGCCAGCCGAGCACCTCGCCCTCGAGCTCGAGGGCGGTGACGTCGTCCTCGGTGAGGTTCATGCCGCGCTCGCCGGGCGCGAAGCAGCGCGAGTACGACAGCAGCGCGGTGGTCCACAGCGACTCGACGACGACCGGGTCCGGCTCCGGGACGTTGAGTGCCGTGACGAGGCGCTCGCAGCACAGCAGCACCGTCTGCAGGTCGTCGAAGACGGCGGCGAGGTCGGCGAGAGCCACCGCGGCCGGCGATCCGATGCGCCGGACGGTGCGCGGGGTCTCGCTGGGGGCGCTCATGCGACGAGCTCCTTCGTGGAGGCGGCACGCAGCGCAGCGGAGCTGCCGCGGCGGCGTCGGGTCGTGTGGACGGTGTCGCTGGTGTACGGCGCCGGCACGTCGTCGAGAACGCCGTCGAGGACGCTGTCGAGCAGGGCCACGAGCGCGACGTCGCGTTCCACCGAGCCGGGCGGCCCGGCCACGGCGATCAGCCCGTGGATCGCGGCGACGAGCTCGTCGAGGGCGGCGAGTCCGCAGCTCACGAGGGCCCAGCGCGGGAGGCGGCGAGCGAGCGGGCGTGGCAGCACCGTGCCCCACAGCCGCCGGGACCGGCGGGCCCGGGCGAGCCGCCGGGACGCGCCCCGGTCGTACGGGCGGCTCAGGAGGGTGGCCTCGGCGGTCAGGGCCACGAGCCGCCAGGTCAGGGCGGGGTCGGTGCTCTCGGCGCGCGCGAGCGCCTCGGCCCGGCCCAGCAGCACCGCCCGCCCCTGCGCCGAGCACCGGTCGTTGACCAGGGTGGCCAGCGCGGCGACGGCGGGGTGGGTGCACCGGGGCCAGGCCCGGAACGGTTCCCCCGCGAGCACCGACACGTGCTCCATGAGGCAGCGGCCGGCCCCGGGTTCGTCGTGGTTACCGGGGTCGAGCTGCACCGGGTCGCGGTCCGGATGGCGCGGCATGGCGGGAGCTCTCCTCTCGAGCGGGCCCGCTCTACAGCCCGTAACGGGCCGCGAGCTGACCGCGGCAGATGCTGGTGTTCGCGTCGACGCCGACCTGGTACGAGCGCGCCTTGCGCAGGTGCAGCGGCAGGGCCTCGAGCCCCACCGTCCGGCCCACGGGGTCGACGACCAGGGGCGCCTCGTCGTCGGCCGGGATGCCGAGCTCGCGGCGGCGTGCCCGCAGACGGCGCAGGTCGTCGCCGTCGGCGACACCTTCGGCGTCCCCGAGGGTCATCTCGGCGACCTGCTCCGGGGTGGCGCCCGCGCGCATCATCGGACGCACGACGAGGTCGGTGCCGGCCATCATCGCCCGCTCGGTGAACGACCGACGCAGGTCGTGCAGCTCCTCGACGGCCTCGCCGACCTCGCTACCGGCCATCGAGGTGACGAAGCCGGCCCGCGCGGCGACGCCGGCGTTGATGGCGTCGGAGGCGAAGTGGTCGATGAGGGTCACGTCGACGTCCACGAGCCCCTCCACCTGCGACACCGCGTCCCAGGCGTCGGCGACCATGAGGAACGCGAAGTTGGGCGCGCAGAAGTAGGTGGGCAGGCGCAGGCGCACGTGCGCGATCCCGTCGTCGCTCACGGAGCACTCGGCCACGAAGTCCAGGCTGACGACGTCGTTGTCGAGCTCCGGGTCGCGCACCGTGCGCAGCGCCCCCCACACCCCCGCCACCAGGGTGGCGGGGGCGTCGGGGACGTGGGACACGGAGCCAGACACGCAGCCCGCCGAGAGGGGAGCTGGACCCGTGTCCAGCGTCATGCCTGCGCCACCTCGCGCTCGTCGACGAGCTGGGCGCCCTCGCCCTCGGCGATCCGGCACTCGGCAGGCACCTCGATGCCGTAGAGCTTCGCCGCGTTCAGACCGAGGATCTTCTTCTTGCCGTTCGTGTCCAGACGCGGGTAGTCCGAGAACTGGTCGTCGTCGGGCATCGTCCAGTCGACGAGGCCCTCGATCTGCCACTTCGGTTCCCAGATGTTGTAGTCCGACCCGAAGGTCATCTTGTCCTCGCCGACCCAGAACAGCAGCTCGCCCATCACCTTGGCGAAGAACTTCGGACGGGCGTGCATGAGGCCACCGATGACCACCGAGAGTCCGGCGTACACGTTGGGCTCCTGCGTCGCCATGAAGCAGAAGTCCTCGATGCGCGGCAGGCCCACGTGCTCGACGATGAAGTTCAGGCCCTGGAAGTCGGTGGCCGCGTGGTCGACGTCGGAGACGTCGAACGCGTCCTTGTCCAGCGGCCAGATGGTCGGGCCCTTGTGGACGTGGATGTTCTTGACGCCCAGCTCCTCGGCCCGCTGCAGGAAGCGGTAGGCCTCCGGGTCGGTGAGCTTGTAGCCGCGCGAGTCACCGTTCCACTCGGCGGTGTAGAGCTTCGCGCCGATGCAGCCGTACTTGCGGACGTTCTCCTCGAACTCCCGCATGCCGGCGTCGCCGTCACGCGGGTCGAACCGCGTGTTCAGGATGAACTTGCCCGGGTACTTCTGGGCCAGGTACCCGTTCTGCTCGGTCGTGTTGAAGCCGTTCGTGTACCACTCCTTGAGGTACGTCGACTGGAAGATCGCGACGTCGACGTACCCCTCCTCGAACTCCTCGCGCATCAGCTGTTCTTCGGAGACCTTCTGGAACTCCTCGATCGGCTGATGCGTGTCGGCGGGGCCGAGACCCTGGTAGGCGTGGAAGCACTCGATCCAGCCCTTGGCGTACTGCTCGGCGCCCGGCACCCAGTTCTGCGGCGACGCGTCCCAGTAGTGCATGTGGGAATCGACGATGAAGTACTTCTCGCCGTCCTTCTCGTACATGTGGTGGTGTCCTTCCTGTACTCGGCCGGCTAGGGGACGAGGATCGCCCGGCCGCGGACCTTCCCCGCGTCCAGGTCGTGCAGGGCGTCCAGCGCCGACGTCAGCGGGTACTGGGCGGTGTGGAGCGTGACCTTGCCGCTCTGGGCCAGGACCATCAGTTCCGCGAGGTCGTTGTACGTCCCGACGATGTTGCCGATGACGTTCTTCTCGCCGGCGACGAAATCGAGGGTCGGGGCCCGGAACTCACCGCCGTAGCCGAGGTTGAACTGGTAACCCGCCGGCCCGGTCATCTGCCAGGCCTCCAGCTCGACCCCCTGCTCGGCCACGTAGTCGAAGACCACGGTGGCGCCCCCGCCGGTGAGGTCCTGGACCGCACCCACGTGGTTGCCGTCGGCCACGACGGTCTCGTCCGCGCCGATCTGCTTGGCGAGCTCCAGCGCGGCCGGGTTCTTGTCGACCACGATGATCCTGGTCGCGGTCAGGGCGGCGAGCGCCTGGATGCCGATGTGGCCCAGGCCGCCGGCCCCGATGACGACGGCCGTCGTGCCCGGGTACAGGTACGGGACGGCCTTGCGCACCGCGTGGTAGGCGGTGATGCCCGCGTCGGCGAGCGCCGCGACGTCCGCCGGGTTGGTGTCCGGGTTCAGCTTCACGCAGGCACGGGCGGTGGTCCGCAGGTACTCGGCCATCCCGCCGTCGTTGTTGGACAGGCCGGGGAAGAACGCGTCCCCGGTGCACTGCATGTCCCGGCCCGCCCGGCAGGCCAGGCACAGCCCGCAGGAGGGCTGCGGGTGCAGGATCACCGTGTCGCCCGGCCGGACGTTGGTGACGGCGTCGCCGACCTCGTGCACCCAGCCGGCGTTCTCGTGCCCGATGACGTAGGGCAGCTCCGGGTTCTGGATGTCGGCCCAGTCGCCGTCGACGATGTGCAGATCGGTCCGGCAGACGCCCGCGCCACCGATCTTGACGATGACGTCGAGCGGACCCTGGAGCTTGGGCTCCGGGATGTCGTCGATGCTCGGATCCTGCTTGTACCCGTGGACACGGACGGCCTTCACGACGAGCTCCTCCCAATGGTCACAGCGGTCACAGCGGTCACCCCATCGACGGGCCGAGGCCCATCGACTGGGGCGTGCTCGAGTCGGGCGCCGGCTGCGGCAGCCCCTCGTCGAGCTGGCCGAACTCTGTCATGAGGGACTTGTTCCACGGGGTCTGTTCCTCGGCGACCAGCGAGTTCGTCGTGAGGATCAGGCCGGCGACCGAGGCGCCGTTCTGGAGCGCGGAACGCACGACCCGCAGCGGGTCGATGATGCCGAGCTCGACCATGTTGCCGAAGCGCCCCTCGAGGGCGTCGAAGCCCTCGTCGACGCCGAGGTCGCGGGTCTGCTTGACGACGTCGCCGCCCTCGTACCCCGCGTTGGTCGCGATGAGGTTCGCCGGCTCCGCGAGCGCGGCCCGCACGATCTCGGCGCCGATGCGCCCGTCGCCGGTCAGGCCGTCGAGGTCGGCGAGCGCGGCCTCGGCGTGCAGCAGCGCCGCACCGCCGCCGGCCACGATGCCCTCGGCCATGGCCGCACGGGTCGCCTGCAGCGAGTCGTCGACGCGGTGGCGGACCTCCTTGAGCTCCGCGTTGGTGGGCGCGCCGACCTGGAGGATCGCGGCCTTGCCCGACAGCCGCGCGATGCGCTCGGAGAACCAGTCCTCGTCGGTGCCGATCGTCGCGCGGTCCATCTCGGCGCGCAGCTGCTGGACGCGGGTCTCGCGCGCCGTCGGGTCGCCGAGACCGCCGATGATCGCGGTCTGGTCGCTGGTGGCGCGGACCTGCGTCGCGCGGCCGAGGTGCTCGGCGCCCATCTGCTCGAGCCCGAACGCCGACGCCTTGGAGTACACCTTGCCGCCGCAGAGCGCGGCCATGTCCTCGAGGAGGTGGACGCGCTTCTCGCCGAAGCCCGGAGCCTGGATCGCGGTGACCTTGAGGTGCCCGTTCACGTGGTTGTGCACGAGCATCTGCAGCGCGGAGCCCTCGACCTTCTCCGCGACGATCACGAGCGGCCGGGGGTCGCGCATGATCCGCTCGAGCACCGGCATGAGGGAGCGCACATCGGTGATCTTCTCGGCCGAGAAGAGGATGTACGGGTCGTCGAGGACGGCCAGCATCGAGCCAGGGTCGGTCACCAGGTACGGCGAGACGTAGCCGTTGTCGAACTCGAAGTCCTCGACGAAGTTCACGTGCAGGCCCAGCATCGGGCCGTCGTCGACGGTGATGACGCCGTCGTCGCCGACGGTGTGCAGGGTCTCCGCGACGACGCGGCCGATGGCGTCGTCGTCGTTGGCGGAGATCGCGGCGACGCGGGCGAGCGCCTCGACGTCGTCCACCGGGTGCGCCACCGACGCGAGGTGGTTGACGATGCGCGCCACGGCGGCGTCGATCCCGCGCTTGACGAGCACCGGGTTGCCGCCCTGACCGATGGCCTTGAGGCCCTCGCGGACGATCGCCTGGGCGAGCACGGTCGACGTGGTGGTGCCGTCACCGACCACGTCGTTGGTCTTGACGGCCGCCTCCTTGAGGACCTGCGCGCCCATGTTCTCGAACTGGTCGCGCAGGTAGATCTCCCGCGCGATCGTGACGCCGTCGTTCGTGACCTCCGGCGTGCCGGTGATCTTCTCGAGGATGACGTTGCGTCCCTTGGGCCCGAGAGTCGATTTCACCGCTTCGGCGAGCTGGTCGACTCCAGCCTGGAGAGCCCTGCGCGCGTCGGCGCCGAATCGCAGTTCCTTGGCCATGTCCTCACTTCTCCGGTGCTCTGGGGCGCGAACGGGGAGTCAACGGTTCTTCGGTGTTCTTCGGTGGTCGTGCAACGGCCTCGGGTCGCCGCACAACCCACCCCGCGCGCGGGAGTGCGACGACCCGAGGACCGGTGTCCTACTTGTTCACCACCGGAGGCAGCATGTCGCCGATGAACTCGGCGGCCTCCTCGAGATTGCCGAACATGATCGTCCGGTCATCCATGTGGATCATCTTCCCGTAGTGGGTCGACATGTTCTCCTCGAACTCGGCGGCGTTGTAGAAGTCGGGCTCCTCGCCGAGCGCCTCGGAGATCTCCGAGTACACGAAGTCCATGCGTCCCTGACAGTCCACGCGGATCATCGAGGGCAGGTGCTGGACGGTGACGTTCGGCTGGCGGTTCATCACCTCGGCCACCACGACGCCGACCTGGTTGTTCATTAGCGTCACACCGGCCATGCCGGACTCGGTGTTGTCCTGCTTGAACGGGCTCTCGGCCGTCTTGAAGGACTTCGTCGTCACTGGTTCAGCTCCTTCGGAGTCTCGAGCCCGAGATCGGTGAGGATCCCGGAGAAACGGCTCTTGGCGCGGTCGAGGCTGTCCTCGAAGCGCGGGGGCTTGGCGTCGGGCTGCGACCACAGCGGCTGCATCGCGCGGGCCGCCTCGAGGCACTGGGGCACCCATGTGGCCAGCCAGCCGTTGAACAGGTCCTTGTTGTGCTGCGCGAACTCACGGTCCTGGGTCAGCGGGGCGAAGGCGGCCACGGTCCAGCGCAGGTCGCGCTGGGCGTAGTCGTACTCACCGGCACCCACGACGGTCGGCGTCACGTAGTCGCCGTTGCCGGCCGCCGACTGCATGACCAGGCCGGACCGGAACAGCTCGCCGAGCAGAGGCTCGAAGACGATGTTGGTAGCGAAGATCATCTCGCCCCAGTCGTCCTCGATCGCCGTGATCGCCTCGGTGACCTTGCGGACGCCCTGCCACTCGGGGTCGTTGTTCCACGCGTCGAGGTGCGCGGTGCCGTCGAAGCCCTCGATCTCCTCGGTGAGGGTGAGGTTGTAGAGCGCGAGGTCCTGCGCGAATCGGATCTTGTGCTCGCTGTTCACCGCCATCGCGGTGTTGTGCATGTTCGTCGGGCCGGACCGGTTGCAGCCGGCGAAGACGTACAGCCCGAGGATGTGCTCGATGTGCATCCAGGCGCCGACGTTGCGCTCGACGAAGCGCACCCAGTTCGGGGTCCACTGGTCGAACGCCTTCGCGTTGCGGGCGTTCTCGACGTTCTGGTTGATCTGCCGGACAACGTTGGCGTTGTACCGGTACATCGTGAGTTCCCACTCTTCGTTGGGATCACGGAACTCGTGCCAGCCGTGGGCGGGCCAGTCCTCGACGTGCTTGCCGCCGGAGCCGGGGCCACGCTCGGGCTCGGGGTTGTCGACGCCCCACGCCTTGAGCTTCGTCCAGGTCAGCGGGTAGCCGCGGGAGCCGTCGGCGAAGCCGTAGATCCACCCCTGGGCGAGGTAGTGGCGCGGGTCCGGCTGGACCTCGACCGTCACGTCCTCGTAGTGGGTCTGCTTGCGCTTCGCCGGCTTGAAGTAGTTGTAGCGCCGGGCGCCGGGCCCGGAGTCGGGGAACTCCTTGGCGCCCGCCTCCGCGTCGGTGAAGACGGGCTTCGGAACGCTCCGCTCTGGACGTTCTTCGGTGCTTGTCATGGGTTAGCCCTCGTCCTCCGGCTCTCCAGTGGTGGTGAACTTGTCGTAGTAGATGTGCTGCTCGTCCATTCCGCGCTGGGTCAGCAGGGCGATTGCCGCATCCACCATCGGCGGCGGCCCGCACACATACGCATCCATCCCTTCCAGCGCCGGCTCGTTCTCCCGGACGACCTCGGTGATGAGGCCCGTCGCGCCGTCCCAGTCGTCGCCGTCGTGCTCGGAGAGAGCGGGGATGTAGCGGAATCCGGGGATCTTCTCCTCGAGGGCGTGGAGCTCGTCCTCGAAGCACAGATCGGCCTTCGTGCGGGCGCCGTAGTAGAGGCGCGCCTGGCGCTCCCCGTCCTTCTCCGCGAGCGCCCGCAGGAGACCGAGCAGCGGGGCCATGCCCGCGCCGCCGCCGATGAACACGATGTCCGAGGTCCGGTTCTCCCGCAGGGTGCAGGTACCGAACGGCGCCTCCACCTCGATGCGGTCGCCGATCGACACCTTCTTCTCCAGGAACTGCGAGAAGGCGCCGTCCGGGTAGATCTTGATGACGAACTCGAACACACCTTCGCGGTTCGGGAGGTTCGCCATCGAGAACGACCGGACCTCGCCCGTCTCGGGCACCGTCAGGTCCATGTACTGGCCCGGGAAGAACTTGATGTCCTCGCCGGCGACCTGCTTGACCACGAGGTGGCGCATGTCGTGGGTCACGGCGTCGTTGGCGAGCACCTCCACGGTGCCCTTCCGCAGCGGGAGACCGCTCCGGATGATCTCCTCGTCGTAGTTGAGGAGCTCGATGACCAGGTCGTCGTAGGCGTGGGCGCGGCAGAGGAGCGTCTGTCCCTCCTCGCGCTCCATGTCGGGAAGGGCGAAGGTCGAGTACCGGTCCAGCTCGATCTCGTCCATGTCGCCCTCGAGGACGAACGATTTGCAGGCGGCGCACTGGCCTTCCTTGCAGCCGTGCATCAGCTGGACGCCCTGTTCCGATGCGGCCCGCAGGATCGTCTGGTCCTCGTCGACCTCGATCTCGATGCCCACCGGTTCGAATCGAACGCGGTGCTTCTCACCCATCGATGGCTTCTCCGTTCGGGAGGAAAGGTGCCGAAATCCGGACGAATCTCCTCAGATTCGGCCGGACGAGGGCGTGAGGGATCGAGGGAGGGCCGGGTGACCCCGGCCCTCCCTCTCACCTCACCGTGCTGGCCTCGACCAGCTCGCGGTGGCTAGCTGGTCGCGTCGGCCGGACGGCCGGCGGGGCCCTGCTGGTTGTAGTCGGCCACGAACGCCTCGCGCTCGGCGTCGCTCATCTCGTTGAGGATGACGTTGGGGCTGGCCACGTGCGGCATGCGCCGAAGGTGGTCGAGCGTCCACATCTTCTTCGGGTCGAGATCGAGGTGCGGCTGGGCCGTCATGGTCTTGCCGTCGTCGCGGACGAAGCCCATGTCGGACACCACGTCGGCCCAGTTCCATCCGTGGTACAGCGTCTCCCACTCGCGGTGACCCACGAGCTTGCCCATGTTCGGGGTCTCGCGACCCTGGTACGTGGGCCGGAAGGCCTCGGCGTCGGTCCAGCGGCAGGCCTCGTGGCAGTACGTCCGCCACTGGCCGTCCACCTTGTCGACGACCATGTCCTCGCGCACCAGACACGGGACCATGCACGTCCAGCAACGGTGCGGGTACACGTAGTCGACGTCCTCGGCGACGATCGGGTGGTGCCCGTTCGGCTTCGCCAGGCGGTTGTAGTTCTCCCACCACTTGCCGTACTTGTCGTACCAGCCCGGGTACTTGTACTCGAACCACTCGAAGTCGTCGTCGGTCATGCCGTCGATGCGCCAGTAGTTCGCGAGCCACCCGGTGGCGAAGAACTGCGCGACCTCGTGGACGTAGCCCTTGTTCCAGATCTGGTTCCAGGACTCCTCGACCAGGTCGTGCGGGATCACGAGGCCGTACTTCTCGAGCGGCAGCAGGTACGCCCGGTAGTAGTCGTCGTAGATCCAGCGGCGCCACATCTCGGCGTAGGACTCGCGGTCCTTGCGCCGGTCCTTGGTGCCGTACTCGATGAACGTGCCGATCGCGGCGTCCACCACGCGGTGGTTGTTCCACCACGCGTAGCGCAGGTCGCGCTCGAGCAGCTGACGGTTGTCCTCGTCCGACAGCGCCATCAGCAGCGTGGCGTAGCCGTTCGAGATGTGGCGCGACTCGTCCGACTGGACCGAGTGGAACACCGTGGGCAGCAGGTAGTCACCGTTGGCCGCGGCCTCGGCCGGCATGGCCACGAACAGGGTGTTCGTGAACGCCGTCTCGGCGACGATCGTCAGGTAGATGCTGGCCGCGGTGATCGCGTCACCGGTGATGAATCCCTCGGCGAACTGACGGCCGATGGTGCCGCAGTAGTCCGAGTGGAAGTTCCGGAGGGTGTTGTTGAAGCCCGCCGGGTCGATGTAGTTGTTCATGTACAGCCGCTTGAGGTTCTGCTGGATCGTGCTGTGCCGAACCTCGTCGATCATCTGGATCGCCTGGCCGTTGTGCAGCTCCGGGTTGGGAACGGCCTGGAACAGCATCGGCATCGACCGGGCGGCCGAGATCTCCGGCAGTGGGATGATCGACAGGAAGAGCTTCTGCCACTCCAGCCAGCGCTCCTGGACCTGGCGGAACATGTTCCCGCGGATCGCACCGTCGGATGCACCGTAGACGCGGTTGTCCTTCTCCTCCTGCATGGGGAAGTAGGACCGGAGGACCTGCTTGAGCGGGTCCTTCTTGGCCGCCTTACGGAAGGTGTAGTCCGTCCCGTACTTCATGTACGGCTCGTGATACACCGGCTCCCAGGAAAGTTCCTGGATCTTCTGGTGAGCCTTCGCCAAACTCTGTCGGCTCATCTTCTTCTCCTTGTGGAGTTCCAGCTCGGCGTACGGGGTTCCGCAGCCGTGGTCCGTGGTGGTGGCCGCCGGCGCCGGTGGGGCTGGTTGGCGCTGTGCGGCACGGCCGGTGTCGGCCCGCGTCAGTACCCGGGGGGTACGGGGTCGGCCGGCAGCGGTGGCGGGAGATCGGCACCGTCGGCGTCGGGCTCACGCCATCCGCGCGTGGTGGTGCGGGCGACGTCGCGGACGCCGCCCGTGGACTCCTCCGCGTGCGTGGCGAAGCGCCACACAGGCGTGGAGATCGAGGCCCCGGCGGCGGCCCGCCCGGCGGGGGCGTGGATCGGCGCGCCGAGGCGGCGGAAGGACGGGTGGAACGTCAGGTCGTGGGGGGCTGTGGCATCACCGCCATCACCCCAGGCGTCGCCCCAGGGCGGGGTCTCGGTGAGCCGGAACGTGCCGGTCCGGCCGTCGCGGACCGCGAAGCCCTCCTGGCACAGGGTGTTGAGCAGGTAGCGGGCGGTGGCCGTGCTCTTGCCGAGCTCGGCGGCCAGCGCCTCCGCGGTGGCGCCCTCCTCGGCGGCCCCGAGGAAGCGCAGCGCCGTGAGCGCCTCGGCAGCGGTCTTGAGGGAGCGACCCCCGCTGACGCCGCGGCCGTGGCGCGATTCCGTCATGGGTGCTCCTCCTCCCCGCTGTCGGATGTTCGCCCTGCTCCGATCGGCCCTCGCGCGCCGTCATGCGAAGGTCACTGAACGCGTCCGCGGCCCCTGTGGTCAACATCACTGTTTCCGTGTGCAGATGCTGCACCAGCCGCTGGCCGCGGCAGGTCGACCGCCGCTCGCGGACGATCATCGGGGGCCCGCCGACGAGCGGCGGGCGAGCGGTCGGGGCGCCATCCGGCGCGTGGCCCGGAGCGGGGTCGTCGTCACGATTACGCTCGGTCCGCGTGAGCACCCGGCTGGCGTTGAGCCGCGCCTACCCCTACGGCGTGTCCGCCTTCGCCGCTGCGCTCGCCGATCCCGAGTTCCACCGCGTGAAGCTCGACGTCGACGGCTCCGGTCGCATCGAGGTCACCGCGTTCGAGCGGACCGGGCCGGCCGCCGGCACGGGGCGCCCGGGGGGCCCGGAGCGCGTCCGTGTCGTGCTGCGCCAGCCGGTCCCGCCCGGCCAGGTCCCGCCCGTGGTCGAACGGCTCCTGTCGGGCGTGCTCGTCATCGAGCGCACCGAGGAGTGGGCGCTGGCGCCGGACCGCTGCTCCGGGCGCACGGGGGTCGCCGTCCCCGGCACGCCGATCAGCGCCGACGGCACGATGTCGGTCGTCGGCGAGAACGCGGGCAGCCGGCTCTCGGTGGACCTCGACATCACCGCCTCGGTCCCGCTACTGGGCGGCGGGATCGAGCGCGCGGTCGTCACCGGCATCCGCGGGCTGACCGGCCGCGAGCACGACCGGATCTCGCGCTGGCTCGCGGACGAGGAGCGGGCGCGCTGATGCCGGCCCGACGCAAGCGCCGCCCCGGGTCCGACCGGCTCTACGTGTCCTCGTCCGACGGGCTGCCGCTCGGGCACCTCGACCTCGTCACCCGCGTCGCCCACGACGTCCCGGCGGGCTACCGGGAGCTCTTCACCCAAGAGGCCAACACCTGGCTGTGGGGCAATCACCTGCCGCCGATGGCGAGCCCGGCCGAGGCCGCCGAGCCGGCCGCGCTCGGCGCGGGCGCCGAGCCCCCGGACGGCGGGTGGGTCCCCGGCTGGGAGGACCTCGCCCTGCGCCGGCCCGGCCACGGGCTGCTCGAGGAGGCCGCGACCGCCCGGGCCGAGCAGGGCCCCGGTGCCGACCGGCCCCTGCGCCTGCGCGCCGACGGGCAGCACGCGGTCGCCGAGACGGTCGCCAAGCTCACCCGCCCGCCGACGCTGCTGCGCGGGCGCGGGGCGCGCTGGCGCATCCTGCACAGCATCCCGATGGCCTTCGTCGAGGAAGATGCGGCGCCGCGGAGCTCGACCCCGGGGCTGGTCACGATCGACCACCTCGTCGTCGGCCCGCCCGGCCTGTTCGTCATCGAGGTCGTCAACGTCCCCGGCGGCCGGGTCACGATCGAGGACCACACCCTCGACGTCGGCGGATCGCCCCTCGACCTCGACCGGCTGCGGCGGATCGGGCTCGAGGTCGGCGACCGGGTGTCGATCGCGCTGGCGCACGCGGCCGGGGCCACGGAGACCCTGGACCCGCCCGCGGTGCACCCCGTCGTCGCCGTGGTGGGCGCGATCCTCTCGGGCACGGGGCGCCCCCGCGGCGTCGCGGTCACCCGGCTCGGCCAGCTGCCGCGCCTGCTGACCGCGTTCGGCACGCCGCTGTCCGACCAGGGCGTGGACCAGACGTTCGAGGTCGCGCGCCGATCGACGACGTGGCGCCCGTGACCGCACCCGGACCCGCCTTGCGGCGTGCCCGGGTCGCGGTGATCGGGATGTTCGTCGTCAACGGGGCGACCTACAACAGCATCGTCCCGCGGTTCCCCACCCTGCGCGACGAGCTGGGGCTGTCGAACGCCGCGCTCGGGACGGCCATCGCGGCGTTCCCCGCGGCGGCGCTGATCTTCGGTGTGCTCGCAGGCCCCCTGATCGCGCGGGTCGGCAGCGGCCGCGCCGGGGCCGGCGTGGGACTGGTCGGAGCGGTCCTGCTGCCGGCCGTGGCCCTCGCCCCGGGGTGGTGGGCCCTGGCCGCCGCCCTGTTCGTCCTGGGGCTCACCGACGCCTGGGCCGACGCGGCCATGAACGCCCACGGCCTGCGGGTCCAGACCGGGTACGGGCGCTCGATCGTCAACGGCCTGCACGCGGTGTGGAGCTTGGCCGCGGTCGGCGCCGGGCTGCTCGGCGCCGCGGCCGCCGGATTCGGGGTCCCGCTGCTCGCCCACCTCGGGATCGTCGCGGTCGTCCTCGTCGTGGTCTCGGGGCTCGCGTGGCGCTGGTGTCTGCCGGGGCCGGAACCGGAGGCGGAGCACGGGGAGGACGCCGACGGTCCGCGTCACGCCCCGTGGCGCGCCGTCCTCGTCGCCGCCGGGCCGCTGCTGGCGCTGTCGGCGCTGCTCGTGTCCTCGGGCGGGATCGAGGACTCGGCGGCGTCCTGGGGCGCGATCTACGTGCGCGACGACCTCGGCGGCGGCGCGTTCGTCGCCGGCCTGCCGTTCGTGGCGTTCCAGGCGGCGATGACGCTCGGGCGCCTCGCCGGCGACCGCGCGGTCGACCGGTTCGGTGCGGTCGTGGTGGCCCGCGCGGGCGCGGGGCTGGCGACGGTGTCGATGGCCGGCGCCCTGCTGGTCGCCCACCCGGTCGCGGCGGTCGTCGGCTACGCGCTGACCGGCTTCGGGGTCTCGACGCTGTTCCCGCTCGGGTTCGCCGCCGCCGGCCGGGTGCGGGGTGTGCGGCCCGGCGACGGGATCGCGGTCGTCGGGTGGCTCGCGCGGCTCGGGTTCCTCACGTTCCCGCCGATCATCGGGGCGGTCGCCGACGGCGTGTCGGTGGGCGTCGGGCTCGCGCTCGTCCCGCTCGCCGGGATCGCAGCGATCCTGCTGGCGGGGTCGCTGCGCCCGCCGGGCTCGGCGCGGACACTGCGGGGGTGAACGTCTCCTCCGCGGTCGCCGCGCTCTCGGAGCCGCTCCGCCCGCTCGACGAGGCCGTGGTGGCGCTCGGGCGCGACGCGGGCCTCGTGGCGTGGTGGGGATCGGGGCTGCCGGTCGACGGTCCCGCCCATCCCGTGGACCGCGAGTACGTCCTGCTCGACGTCGGCGACGCGACGATGCTGCGCAACCGCGTGACCCGCCAGGACCTCTACCGCACCGGCGTCTCGCCGCTGCGCCGCGCGCTCGCGGGGCTGCTGCTCTCCGAGCTCGCGCTCGCCCCGACCTGGGCCGCCGACGTCGTGCTCACACGCGCCGACGAGGACACCCTCGGCACGTGGATGCGCGCGCACCTGCGCCTGACGGCCGTCGTGGATCCGGACCGCAAGCTGCTCCTCGGGCCGGTGCGCGACGCGATGGGGCCGGGGCTGCGCGAAGACGGCGAGCGCGCCCGCGCGGCCCGGGAGCGCTTCGCCGCAGCCGCCGGACCCAAGCCCGTCCGCGACCCCTCCGTTCCCTTCCGCCGCCCCTGACCATGTGAGCACTTTCCGGGCCCATGGGCCCGGAAAGTGCTCACGTACAGGTGAGGCAGGTGCGGACGGCCGGGCGGGCCTCGAGGCGTTCCGGGGCGATGGGGCGACCGCAGCGCTCGCACACCCCGTAGGTCCCCGCGTCCACCCGCGCCCGGGCGGCGTCGATCTCGGTGAGGTCGTGGCGGGCCGCGGCGAGCAGCGCGGCGACCTGGGCGCGGTCGTAGGCGATCGTCTGGCCCTCGGGGTCGTGCTCGTCGTCGCCGGAGCTCGCCGACGCCGTCTCGACGATGCCCGCGAGCTGGGCCTCGAGGGACGCGACGCGGGCCACGGCGTCGCCGCGGGCGTCCTCCAGCGGCCCGCTCACACGACCGTCGCCAGCGCCTGCGGGGCGATCCGGACGATGACCGAGCGGTGCGCGGGCAGCTCGAACACCTCGCCGTCGAGCTGCACCGGGATCGGCGAGAGCGTCGTGAACGAGAACCGCGACGTGCGCGGCTGCGGCCCGAGGCCCCGCAGGGCGGCGCGCACGGCGTAGGCCAGGAGCCGCAGCTTGGAGCGGTGCGGCAACGTGACGACCTCGAACAGCCCGTCGGCGGGGTCGCCGTCGGACAGCGTCACGTACTTCGCCATCTCGGTGGTGTTGGCCAGCACGAGGCTGTCGAAGCGCCGCACGCCCTCGCCGTCGACGTCGACCTCGAAGGGGTGGAACGCCGAGAACGCGCGCACGGTGGTGACGATCTCGCGCACGGAGCCCTTGCCGCCGCGCTCCAGCTCGAGCGCCACGGTGGGCGTGATGCCCAGCCCCAGGTAGGAGTGCGCCCAGCGCGGTCCACCCTCGCCGGCGATCTCCACGCGCAGCAGGTCGATGCGGCTGACCCGCGCCGCGGCGACGGCATCGACCAGCGGGCGCACGCGGGTGGCGCGCCGGTGGTCGTTGGCGTTGCCGGCGGGCAGCACGGCGGCGACGGCCCCGGACCGCGTGCCGTCGCCCGCGGCCATGACACCCTGCACGACCTCGTTGTAGCCGCCGTCGCCGCTGACCGACACGACGAGCACCCGCCCGGCGCGCGCCTCCTCCTCGGCGATGACGCGGGCGTGCCCGGCGTACTCCGTCGCCCGCAGCGCCACCCCGAGCTGCGGGGCCTGGGCGGCCAGCGTCGCCCGCGCCTGGTCGGCGCGCTGCTCGCCGTCACCGCTGCTCTCGGGGTTGTAGACGAGCACGACCCGGTCGTACGCGGGCATCGGGGACGGTTCGGACGGCAGCGCCACGACAGCAGACTACGACGAGGACGCCGCCGAGCGGCGCAACGCGAGCACGTGCTCCACCGCCTCGGGCAGCGTCGGCACCGCCGGTGCGGCGGTCCGCAGATCCTCCGCGTGGTGGGTGGAGTGCTCCGCCACCAGGATGCAGGCGCTGCCCACCGCGGCGGTGGCGGCGGCGTCGTCGAGGGTGTCGCCCACCAGCACCACCCGGGCGGGGTCGAGCCCCAGCACGTCGAGGTGCGCCGCGAGCGCGGCCTCCTTGCCACGGCCGTCGTGGTGGTGGTCGCCGTCGACCCGCACGAACCAGTCGTGGAGCCCGCGCCGGCCCAGCGTCGCGTGGAGCTCGTCGTGGCCGAGCATGCTCACCACCGACTGGCCGAGCCCGGCGCCCGCGAAGCGCGCCAGGGCCTCGAGCGCCCCGTCGGCCAGCGGGAGCCCGGGTTCGAGGCTGCGGTAGTGCTCGCCGAACACCGCGTTCATGCGCGCCCACTCCTCGTCGTCGACCTCCCGCCCGACCAGCGCGGCGTAGAAGTCGCGCAGCGGGCGCCGGAAGATCGAGCGGTAGCGCGACAGGTCGAGGCCCCCGCTCACGCCGGCCGCCGCCAGCCCGGCCGCGGAGGCGTCGACGACGGCGTGCACGTCGGCGAGCAACGTGCCGTTCCAGTCCCAGACGACGTGGTCCACCACGCCGTCCATGGTCCGCTACTGCCCCAGGTGGTCCAGCAGGGCCTGCAGCGACCGGACGCGGGTGTGGCGCAGGATGTCCTGCGGCTCGTCGGAGTCGGTCTTCTCCCTCCACGCATCGGTCTCGCCGCGGTCGGAGATCGCGAACCACACCGTGCCCGGTGGCTGGCCGTCCTGGGGCTCCGGGCCACCGGCGCCGCTCACCGCGAGCGTCAGGTCCGCCCCGAGCAGCTCGGCGGCCTTCTCGGCCATCGTCCGGACCGCGGGCTCCGACACGACCGGCCCGTCGGGCACACCGAGGGCGCCGTGCTTGGTCGTGCGGTCGTAGGCGATGACACCACCCCGGAACCACGCGCTCGAGCCCGGGGACGCCGCCAGGTCGCTGCAGACGAGCCCGCCGGTCAGCGACTCGACGATCGCCAGCCGGCGCCCGTCGCGCGACGCCACGTCCGACACCGACCGGGCCAGGTCCTCCGGTTCCTCCGACACGCCTGCGGCCTTGCCGGTCGCGGACGCCCGGAAACCCGCTCAGGGCTTGAAGCGACGCAGGCGCAGGCTGTTGCCGACGACGAAGACGCTCGACAGCGCCATGGTCACACCCGCGATCATCGGGTTGAGCAGCCCGGCGACGGCGAGCGGGAGCGCGGCGACGTTGTAGGCGAACGCCCAGAACAGGTTCCCGCGGATCGTGCCCAGCGTGCGGCGGGCCAGGCGCAGGGCGTCGGGCACCGCGCGCAGGTCGTCGCGGACGAGCGTGACGTCGCCGGCCTCGATGGCCATCGCGGTGCCGGTGCCCATCGCGACGCCGAGGTCGGCCTGGGCGAGCGCGGCGGCGTCGTTGACGCCGTCACCGACCATGGCGACGACCTTGCCCTGCTCCTGCAACCGGCGGACCTCGTCGGCCTTCTCGGTCGGCAGCACCTCGGCGACGACGTCCTCGGCGGCGATGCCGACCTCGGCGGCGACGGCCCGCGCGGCGGCGGGGTTGTCGCCGGTCAGCAGCACCGGGCGCAACCCGCGCGCCGTCATCTCCGCCACCGCCTCGGCGGAGCCCTCGCGGACCCCGTCGGCCACCTCGAGCACCGCCCGGGCGGTGAGCGCGCCGCTGCCGTCGTCCCAGGCCGCGAGCACGGTCGTGGCGCCGTGCGCGGCCGCCTGCTCGAGGGCGTGGGCCAGCTCGGCGGGCACGGTCACGCCCCGGTCGTCGAACAGACGCCGCCGGCCGGCGAGCACGCGGACACCGTCGACGGTGCCCTCGACCCCGAGGCCGTCGAGCGGGCGCACGTCGACGCCCTCGCCGATCCCGGACGGGAGACGAAGCGATGAGGGGAGCACGCCGGCAGGGGAGCTCGACCCTCGGACCGGCAGCTCCTCGCGGGCCGCCGCGGCGATCGCCCGCGCGACCGGGTGCTCGAGCTTCGCCTCGAGGGCACCGACCCGGGCGAGCACCTCGTCGCGCCCCGTACCGGGCGCCGTGTGCACCGCGCGCAGCGTCATACGGCCGGTGGTCACGGTGCCGGTCTTGTCGAGGACGATCGTGTCGACCCGACGGCTCGACTCGAGCACCTCGGGCCCGCGCAGCAGGATGCCCAGCTGCGCGCCGCGGCCCGTCGCGACCGCGAGCGCCGTGGGCGTCGCGAGCCCCAACGCGCACGGGCAGGCGACGACGAGCACGGCCATGCCCGCCGCGATCGCGAAGCCCCAGCCGGCGCCCGAGACGCCCCAGAACAGCAGGGTGTTGACCGCCACGAGGATCACGACCGGGACGAACCACGCGGAGATGCGGTCGGCGAGGCGCTGGATCGCGGTCTTGCCGGCCTGCGCCTCCTGCACGCGGCGTGCCATGCGGGCCCACTGCGTGTCCCCGGCCGCCCGGGTGGTCTCGACGACCACGCGCGCCGACTCGTTGCGCGTCCCGGCCAGCACCTCGGCGCCGGGCTCGACGTCGACCGGCGTCGACTCGCCGGTCATCGCCCCGGCGTCGACCGTGGAGCGTCCCTCGACGATCCGGCCGTCGAGCGGGAACGGCTCGCCGGCGGCGACGGCGACGCGGTCGCCGGGCTGCACGCCCCCGACCGGCACCGGCAGCTCGCGGTCCCCGACGACGACCCGGGCCTCCGCGGCCGGGGGCGCCATGAGGGCCGCCGAGACGCCGAGCGCGCGGCGCCGTCCGCGCCGCTCGATCCAGCGGCCGAGCAGGGCTGCCGTGGTGATCGCGGCCGCGGCCTCGAGGTAGATCGTGCGGGAACCGTCGAACTGATCGGGGCGCGGCAGGAGGTACAGCGCGTGACGCATGCCGCCCAGTCCGGCGCCGCCCTGGAACAGCGCCCAGACCGACCAGCCGAACGCGGCGAGCGTGCCGACCGAGACCAGCGTGTCCATCGTCGCCGAGAAGTGCCGCAGGTGCCGCACGGCCGCCCGGTGGAACCGGTACCCGCCCCAGATCACGACGGGGGCGGTGAGCACCAGCGAGAACCACTGCCAGTACCGGAACTGCCAGTCCGGGTTCATCGCGACCGCGATCACCGGCACGGTCAGCGCGAGGCACACCAGCGCGCGGTGGCGCAGCTCGGCGAGCTCGGGATCGGGTGCGTCCTCCGCGGAGGCGGCCGGGACCGCGGCGCCGTGCTGCGCCTGCTCCGGGGCGGACCGCGGAGAGGGCACGGGGATGCGCGGCGCGACGGGCTCGGCGCCGAACCCGAGCCCGGTGACGGCCGAGACGAGGTCCGCGGGGTCCTGGTCCGCCGGGTGGGTGACCCGGGCGCGGCCGCTGGCGTAGTTCACGCTCGCCTCGACCCCGGGCAGGCGTCCCAGCTTGCGCTGGATGCGTGCCGCGCACGTCCCGCACGTCATCCCGGTGACGGCCAGCTCGGTGGTGACCCGGGTGTCGTCCGCTGTCGTTCCCGCCGGTCCGGCACTCTGCGCGACGTCGGTCGCCACTCCGGCACCTCCGCTCGTTGTCGATCGACGGCGCGACGCTAGGGGGCGCCCTCGCGCGCACCCCCGGAGCTGAGAACCCCCGGCCCCTCGTCCGACGACTGTCCGGTTCGGGCCGGACGAGCGGTCGGCCGGTGTCCCCGGACGGGTGGCCCGCCTCCTCCGGATGGAGCAACGCCGGTCTCAGGCGAGCGCGTGTGCGTCGGCGCGATCATCGGGTACGCGCGCCGCCGACACCGCCCGCCAGAAGGAGGCGGAGGCGCAGAAGGCCCCCGGGCCGAGGCGGACAAGAAGGCGGACAAGGCGGCGGACAAGAAGGAAGCCGACCAGAGGAAGCACCAGTAACCGGTTCCCCATCTCGTCTGGTGACCCGGCGGTAACGATCTCCACCACGCCGGCGATGCAGCGTGCATCACAAGGTCGTGGAGGGGGCAGCGATGGTGGTGCTCGTCGTTCTGGGTGCGGTGGTCGCGGGACTCGCCGCGGCGTGGGAGCTGCGCTTCGTCGCACTCTGGCTGCTCGTGCGGGTCGTCGACGCGTCCGAGGACACCGATTCCTCCGGGCGCCGGAGCTACGCCGACTTCCGCGCGGTCGTGGCGACCCAGGGACTCGCCGGACTGGACATCGCCTGGCTGTCCGAGGACGTCTCGGACGTCTCCGACCGCGCCGACTGGCAGCTGCGCGGCGTCTGATGCGCACTCGGCGTGCACACTCGCGTTCTCGATGCTCGTCGCCTCGTCCGAGAAGACGACCATCAAGCTCGTCGAGGCCGCCACCTGGCTCGTCGACGAGGCGCGCAGGAAGAACGGCCGTGGGCGATCGTCGGCTCAGGTCTCGCCGGTTCGACCACGTGAGCCGGCGGGACCGCCCCACTCACAGGATTGTCGTGGCCGCGCGGGAGGTCGACCATCGTGGCCATGGTGGACGACGGAACCCACGTGATCGTGGGCGCGGGTCTGGCGGGGGCGAAGGCCGCGGAGACCCTGCGGGAGGACGGCTTCACGGGCCGGGTCGTGCTGGTCGGCGACGAGCAGGAGCCGCCCTACGACCGCCCGCCGCTGTCCAAGGAATATCTGCAGGGCAACGCCGACCGCGACAGCGTCTACCTGCACGCGGCCGACTGGTACGCCGAACAGGGCGTGCAGCTGCGGACCGGGACGCGCGCGACGGCGATCGATCGCGACGCGCACGAGGTCGTCCTCGCCGACGGCGACCGGGTCGGCTACCGCAAGCTGCTCCTGGCCACCGGGTCGTCCCCGCGGCGTCTCCCGGTCGCCGGCGCCGACCTCGACGGCGTCCACTACCTGCGCACCCTCGGGGACAGCGACGCCGTCGCCGCCGCGATCCGGTCCTCGTCGCGGATCGTCGTGATCGGGGGCGGGTGGATCGGCCTCGAGGTCACCGCCGCGGCGCGGATCGCCGACGTCGCGGTCACCGTCGTCGAGTCCGCACCGCTGCCGCTGCTGCGCGTGCTCGGGCCCGAGATCGCCGAGGTCTTCGCGACGCTGCACCGCGAGCACGGCGTCGATCTGCGCGTCGACACCGACGTCGCGGAGATCCGTGGCGACGGCGGGCGGGTCACCGGTGTCCGACTGGCCGACGGCACCGAGATCGACGCCGACGCGGTGGTGGTCGGCGTCGGGATCACCCCGAACACCGACCTGGCGGAGGCGGCCGGGCTCGAGGTCGCCGACGGCGTCGTCGTCGACGCGCGCCACCGCACCTCGGACGCGGACGTCCACGCGGCCGGCGACGTCGCGAACCTCTGGTACCCGGCGTTCGAGCGGCACCTGCGCGTCGAGCACTGGGACAACGCGCTCAGCGGCGGGCCCGCCGCCGCCCGCGCCATGCTCGGCGACGACACGGAGTACGACCACCTGCCGTACTTCTTCACCGACCAGTACGACCTCGGCATGGAGTACACCGGCTACGTCGCGCCCGGCGAGTACGACGAGGTCGTGGTCCGCGGCGAGCTCGGGTCGCGCGAGTTCGTGGCGTTCTGGCTGGCCGGCGGTCGGGTGCTGGCGGGCATGAACGTCAACATCTGGGACGTCACCGACCCGATCGCCCGGCTCGTCCGCCTCGAGGAGTCCTTCGACCACGCCCGCCACGCCGATCCGGCGGTGCCGCTCGCCTGACCGTCATCGAGCACACCGTCATCGACGCCGCACCGAGCCACGCTCCCCTGCAGGCGGCGTCGGTGTGCGACATCTCGGCGAGGTCGGGCCACCGGGGGGCAGCGGCCCGCAGCCGAATGCGGCGAAAGGCGTCGATGACGGCGCGCGCGGCCCTGCCGCTGTCCGGTCAACCAGCAGGACCTCACCCAGGAGGCCGAGCAAGGGCCGCCGAGGCTGGACAGACCATGCGCTTGCTGTCTATACGAACGCAACCAATGGTCCGAACGCGTACGACAAGCGGGCACCTGTACGAGACGGGCGTGGTGGCCGGGATCACACCCCGCCGGCCTCACCGGGACCACGCACGGGAGACGCCGTCCGGCCGACGGGTAGGCCGGCGGGGCACGACGCGGCACCATTCCCGGGCATGGGCGCTCCCGACGGACCGGCGTTGCTCCGTTCCCCCGGCTCGTTGGACGGCACCGGGCTCGGCGCCTACCTCCGGTACCTCTCGTCGACCCGCGGGCTGGACTTCGACGACTACTGGGGCCTGTGGCACTGGTCGGTCGACGAGCCGGAGGCGTTCTGGGCCTCGATCTGGGACCACTACGGGGTGCCGGGGACCTACGAGCGGGTGCTCGGGTCGTCGGCGATGCCCGGGGCGCGGTGGTTTCCTGGCGCGCGGGTGAACTACGCCGCGCACATGCTCGGCACCGACGAGGACACCGACCGTACGGCGATCATCGCCCGCTCCCAGACGCGCGCGCCGCAGGAGCTCACGTTCGGCGAGCTGCGCGACCAGGTGGGACGGACCCGCGCCGGGCTGCAGCGCCTCGGCGTCACGGAGGGCGACCGGGTCGTCGGGTACCTGCCGCACGTCCCGGAGACGATCGTCGTGTTCCTGGCGGCGGCGAGCCTCGGGGCGATCTGGGCGTCGTGCGCGCCGGAGTTCGGCGCCCGCAGCGTCGTCGACCGGCTCGGCCAGCTCCAGCCGACGGTGCTGCTGGCCGTCGCGTCGTACCGCTACGGGGACAAGGAGATCGACCAACGCGAGGAGCTCGCGCGCATCCGCGCAGGGCTGCCGACCGTGCGCCACGTCGTCGGCCTGGACTACGGGCCGCACCCCGTGCCGGACGCGATGACGTGGGACGAGCTGCTCGCCTCGCCGGGGCCGCTGGAGTTCGCCGACGTCCCGTTCGACCACCCGCTCTACGTGCTGTTCTCGTCGGGCACCACGGGGCTGCCGAAGGCGATCGTCCACGGCCACGGCGGGATCCTGCTCGAGCACCTGCGGCTGTTCGGCCTGCACTTCGACATCCACCCGGGCGACCGGACGCTGTGGTTCACCACCACCGGCTGGGCGATGTGGAACATCACGATCTCGGTGCTGCTGCATCGCGGCGCACTCGTGCTGCTCGACGGCAACCCGCTGTGGCCGGATCTGGAGGCGCAGTGGCAGCTCGCGGCCGAGACCGGGGTCGCGCTGCTGGGCGCCAGCCCCGGATACCTGACCGCCTGCCGCAAGGAGGGCATCGTCCCGCCGCGGTGGCCGGAGCTGAAGCAGCTCGGGACCACCGGGGCACCGCTGCCGCCGGAGGCCTTCGACTACGTCTACGAGCACCTCGGGCCGGACGTCATCCTCAACCCTTTCAGCGGCGGCACGGACGTGTGCAGCGGCTTCGTCGGCGGCGGTCCCTGGCTACCGGTGTACCGCGGCGAGATGTCCGGGCCCGGGCTGGGCCACGACGTCGCCGCCTTCGACGAGGACGGCCGCTCCGTGGTCGAGCAGCTCGGGGAACTGGTCGTCCGGGCGCCGATGCCGTCGATGCCCGTCGGGTTCTGGAACGACCCGGACGGCGAGCGCTACCGCGAGGCCTACTTCGACGCCATGCCGGGCGTGTGGCGCCACGGCGACTGGGTGCGGTTCACCGACCGCGGCAGCTGCGTGATCACCGGGCGCTCGGACGCGACCCTGAACCGGGGCGGCGTGCGGCTGGGCACCGCCGAGTTCTACGACGTCGTGGAGGACATGCCCGAGGTGGCCGACTCGCTGGTGGTGCACCTCGAGGACGACGAGGGCGGATCGGGCGAGCTGCTGCTGTTCGTCGAGCTCGTGCCCGGCGCCGAGCTGGACGAGGACCTGCGCCAGCGGATCGCCACGGGGCTGCGGCGCAACCTGTCCCCGCGGCACGTGCCCGACCTCGTCGCAGCGGTCCCCGCGGTGCCGCGCACGCTGACCGGCAAGAAGCTCGAGCGCCCGGTGAAGCAGGTGCTGCGCGGCCGGGCGGTCGAGGAGGTGATCAGCGCCGACGCCGTGCGGGGCGCGGCCGCCGTCCCGGCCTTCGTCGACGCCTACGGCGCGAAGCGGTAGAGGGGATCCGGCGCCGAGCGGCGAGCTCACGCGGCCGGCTCCGGCGAGGTCGCGCGCGGCGGGGGTCGCTCGTTCTTCGCGGCTCCGGCCACGGAGCAGTGGCCGCGGCCGTCCTGCTCCGATGCGGCACAGGGCACGCCGCGCACGAGGGTTCCAGTGCCGGGGCTCCGCTGTCAGGATCACCACCGATGCCATCGACACCCGATCTCGAGCGCCTCCGCCCGCTTCTCCACGCGCTGTCGTCGGAGGATCGCGACGAGCGCCGCCCCTGGGCCGACACGCTGGGCGACTGGTGGCGCGAGGGCACCCTGGACCCGGAGACCGCAACCACGCTGGGCACCGTCGTGACCTGGTGCGCGATGGTCGACGACGACGCCGGCGGCATCCGCGCCCAGGTCCTCGGCTCCCTCGCGGCGCTCGCCGAGGACGGGCGCCTGCCCGAGGCCGCCCTCGACCGGCTCCTGCGGGGCGTCGACGCGCAGTGGGTCCCCGACAGCGAGCAGGCCGCCGTCAAGACCCTGCGCGCCGCACTCGACCGGGCGCCCGGCGGCCGGCGCGACCCCAAGGGCTATCTCTGGGCCCTCGTCGACCACGTCCACGCGCTCACGTCGCCCGATCCCGCGCAGCGCCGGGCCGCCGTGGACCCGGCCGCCGCCGAGCCCGGCGTCAGGCCAGCGGACCGCGAGGCGCTCACCGTCGTGTCCGAGTGGGCGACCGCCTGAGGCGCATCAACGTTCCGACGACCCCCGCGCCCGGCCCCGCGACCCGGGACAACAGGCTCGGGGTCGGCTCCACGCCGATGCTGACTGGGCTCCCGAGTGAATCTCGACGATGCCTGTTCCCGCAGCGTTCCAGCCCGCGCCGGAAGACCCCCGGACGTCACTCGTCGTGTCGTGCTCGATGCGGGAGCCACCCTCGTCCTGGGAGCCGAACAATACGTAGTTGCCGCATGGTTCGCCTCGTCGAACGCGGTGGACGCTGGCCGCCGTGACGACCACGCAGAGCACGAACGTCGCCACCGTCCAGGGTGCTTACGGCGCCTTCAACAGTGGCGACATCCCGGGCGTCCTCGCGGCGATGCAGCCCGACATCGAGTGGACCGCCCGGGGGAGCGGCACGTCGTTCCGGCCGCGGGACTGACGGTTCTGGGGCTTGTCGGTCTTGCACATGGCGGTCGGGCCAGGAGCACGTGGGGGTGGCTTCCGACCGGCGACCCGTGTCGGGCTGACCGGGTCTGTCAGCCCGCTTGGTGCCAGGCGTCGACCTCGGCGTGCAGCACAGCGGCTCGCGCGGTGGAGACGAACGCCGCGTCGACGCCGTGGTGGGCCAGCCGCGCCACCTCATCGCGGGACAGGCCCAACGCATCGATGACCGCCCGGTAGTTGTCATCGACGTACCCGCCGAAATACGCGGGATCGTCGGAATGGACGCTCACCCGCAGGCCCTGGCGGAGCATCTCGGCCAGCGGGTGGGCCCGGAGATCGTCGACGCACCGCAGCCGCACGTTGGACAGCGGGCACACCGTCAACGGCACCGCCTCGGCCACGAGCCGCTCGACGAGCGCCGGGTCGTCGAGGCTGCGGATGCCGTGGTCGATCCGCTCCGCTCCCAACGCATCGAGCGCCTCTCGCACATAGGCGGCTGGGCCCTCCTCCCCGGCGTGCGCGACACGGTGCAGCCCGGCGTCGGCGGCCAGCTCGAACACCTCGGCGCACGCGCCCGGAGGGTGGCCGGCCTCGGCGCTGTCGAGCCCGACCCCGAGCAGCGGTGCCTCCAGCGCAAGCAGCGACCGCAGCACCGCGAGGGCCTCGTCGGCAGGACGGTCACGCAGGAAGCAGGCGATGAGCCCGGTGCTCACACCCAACCCAGGCGCGGTGTCGGCCAGCGCCCCGGCAACACCGTCCACCACGGCCCCCAGCGCGACTCCCCGGGCCAGATGGGCTTGGGGATCGACGAACAGCTCGACATGGCGGACCCCGCCGGCCGCGGCCCGCTGCAGATAGGCCCGCGTCATGGCCGCGAAGTCCTCCGCGGTCTGCAGCACGGCCATGTTCGCGTAGTAGAGCTCGAGGAAGTCCGGCAGGCTCTCGAAGGCGTACCGGGCGCGCAGCTCGTCGAGACTGCGATACGGCAGGTCCACCCGATTGCGTCCGGCGAGGTGCATGATCATTTCAGGCTCGAGGGTTCCCTCGACGTGGACGTGCAGTTCGACGGCTGGAGGGGTGTCGCCCCGAGGTGTTCCGTACGCGTCCGCGGTCACCGGCCCGAGCGTAGGGCCGGCGACGTCCTGCGTGCGCGGATCGTGCTGCTGGCCGCCGACGGGTCGGCACGATGGAGATCGCACGCGGGTCGCGGCCTCCAAGCCGACGGTGATCTCCTGCAAGCGCCGCTAACCCGACGACGGTGTGGGCGGGCCGGACGACCGGGCCGACCCCAGGCGGCCCGCGAGATCGACGAGGCCGAGATCGTCGCTCGTGGGCTCCGCGAGGACCTCCGTCGACGTCGAAGCAACACCCTCGACTCATCGGTGCGCTATACACCTGCTCCGTGCGAGCGAGGGAAGGTGGCCGGCGAGACATGGGCGGCTTCTGGATCGAGGCCACCGCGGTGCTGTTCCACTCGGTGACGCGGCTGGTCGCGCGGCGCCGCCTGTCGGGCCTGGAGCATGTGCCTGCCGAGGGCCCGGCGCTGCTGGTGTCCAACCACCTGTCCTACCTCGACCCGGTCTACCTCGGCGTGTTCGTGCACCGCGCCGGCCGCCTCCCGCGGTTCCTGGCCAAGGCCAGCCTGTGGGAGGCACCGCTGATCGGGCGCATCATGGCCGGAACTCGACAGATCCCGGTGCGGCACGCGAGCGGCGAGACCGGCACGAGTGTCACCGAGGCTCGGCGGGCGTTCGACGACGGCGGCGTCGTGGTGATCTTTCCAGAGGGCACCGTCAACCGCCGGGCCGACGGGTGGCCGACACCGGGGCGCCCGGGCGCGGCCTATCTCGCCCTCGAGCGCAACGACCTCGCGGTGATTCCGGTGGTGGTCTGGGGCACCCAAGCGATCTACGACCACCATCGCCGCCGCTTCCGCCCGTCCCCGTTCCGCACAGTGGTGGTGCGCGCCGGGCCGCCGATCCACCTCGACGACCTGCAGCAGCGGTTTCCGGACGCCTCGTCACGGAACACTGTGGTGCTGCGGGAGGCCACAAACCGGATCATGGCCGCGGTGCGCGACCTGCTCGAGGAGGTGCGCGCCGACGAACCGGACACCAGGGGAAGGCAGTGAACGTCGGGCCGGCTCCTGTTCCGTCATCACGTGCCTACTGCCTGCGTGCGTGCCGAATGGCAGGGCGTCGGTGATCTCGGTTGCCGCCCGTCGTCATCGAGAGCCGGCGGTGAACCCGGTTGTCGGCCTCAGGAGTGGGCCCCGTGGGAGTCGAACCCACAATCATCGGGGTCGTAGTCCCGGCTTGGTGTCGTTGGTGGTCGATGGTGAGCCCCGCGCTGAGCTGCGCCGAAGCTCTCGCGAGGTTCTGGCCATATCGCGGCGCTCGTGGTCGTCGGCCGCCGGTAGGCAGTAAGCGGTGCCGGTGATCTTCGGCCCGAGGGTCGATCGGACGCCTACCGGGTCCACGGGTCGACGTCACCACCGGAGCGTCGAGAGGATGCCGAGGTGGCCGGTGACATGTCGGAGGGCGTGTGCGTCGGCCCCAACGAGGGCGAGTCGCTTCCCGCTGCGGGCGGCGGGCTCCTCGTCGGAAGCAGCCAGACCGGTGGACGGCCAACAGCCGTCCACAGCTCGGCGGCGCCGCGGGACGAGGTGCCTTTGCACATCCATCACGTGGCGGGCGAGAGGACGTTCGAGGCGCGGGCGGGGAGCTTCGTGTCCTTGCCCGGGGAGTGCCGCACGCCTGCCGGTTGGGACACGATCCGGGCGAGAAGCTGATCATCGCGGTGCCGTCGGGGCTGGAGGAGTTCTTTCGCGAGATGGAGCGAGAGGACGCGGACCTCGACGAGCTCCAGCACCGACACGGCATCACGTTCGTCGGCTCTGCCTACCTCCGAAGGTCCGACGTGCCCCACCTGCAAGCCGGAGCGTGCCCGGACAGTGGATCAAGGTCGGTCCGGGCCCCCAGTTGGAAGGCCGCGCCGGCCGCTCCTCACCGCACGCTGATCGCAAGGCTGCGGTACCTGATCTTTGACAACTAGTGTGGCCGCCGGCTAGCTGCGGGCGCGGAGACCGAGTTCGACGATGGACTCCCTCGCTTGCAGGAGCGTGGTCATCTGCTCCTCGGTGGGACGTGAACCGTCGAAGGTCGGCGTCGGTGACCTCGGCGCGCTGCCGACGAACCCTGTTCGCGAGATCGCCAACGTGGGCGGCCAGCCGAAGCGGCGGCCTCGCGCGCTGACCGCCGAGGAACGGAAGGCGTCGGTGAGCCGGCTGGCCGGTGACGAGGACGCCCGGCGCAAGGACCTGCCCGATCTGTGCGCGTTCATGCTCGCGACCGGTGTGCGGATCGGTGAGGCACTGGCACTGAGCTGGGACGAGGTCGACCTGGACGCGGGCACCGTGGCGATCGACTGGACGGGTGATCCGGATCAAGGGGTCGGGCTCGTGCGCAAGACGGCGGCCACCGAGCTGGACGACCAGGGGCTCAGCGCGCGGCTGATCGCGGACCAGCTCGGGCACGCCCAGGTGTCGATGACGCAGAACACCTACCTCGGCCGGCATGCAGTCTCGTCGGCCGCTGCCGAGGCTCTGGACCGTGCCTACCGCGACGACGAGGGGCGTAGCGGCGGGTAAGCGGTGGGCTGATCTTGGACAACTCCACAGTGGAACGCCCTGAGCAGGGAGTTCGGTGGGCCCCGTGGGACTCGAACCCACAACCAACGGAGTCGTAGTCCGGGCTTGGTGTCGCTGGTGGTCGATGTTGACCACCAGCGCTGAGCTGCGCCGACGCGCGTGCGCGGTTCTGGCCGTCTCGCGGCGCTGGTGGTCGTTGACGGCCGGTAGAGGGCAGTAACCGGTGCCGGTGATCTCGTGTTGACGTCAGGCCGAGATGAGCGGCTTGTAGCCCAGCACGCACGCAGCTCCGTCGAGGTAGGCCCGTCGGTGCGCCCTCGGGACCCACTCCTCGACCGGCCGGACCGTGAGCATCCCGCCGCCGGCGATCTGCCAGTAGTCCTCCTCGGCGAGCGCGATTGACGCGTCCTGCTCGCCCTGGGCCTGGGCCTGCTCCTGCTCGGTCATGTCCGGCACGCTGCCCGAGCTCGTCGACGTCGTCCAGCCATGACGGCTGGTGTGGTCTCCCCGTCGGCCAGGTCCTCCCGGAGCGCGCCAGGGCCAGGGGGCCAGGTGGAGCACCCGACGCGCTGAACGACCTGGCCCCCTGGTCCTGGGGTGCTACGCCCTCGCGGTGGCCGGCGGGGAGACCTGCCCTTACCCCCTCCCCGGAGGTCGCCTGGGGTGCGGGGGCGGCGAGCGCCCCGCTGCTCAGCCATTGGTTAGTTGCAGCCTGCTGGCACCTCGGATATCGCTCTGGCTATTGGAGGGTTCGCTCGCGAGGGAAGGGAAGCACGCTCTTCTCTCTCAGGTCGACCTTGGGTTCGCCGAACCCAGGAACCCCAACTATCAGTATAGTGGATCCGAACTGGGTATATCCCCGGATTGAACTTGTATGAAGTACACCTTGGAATTCCGTCCAGCGTGATGCTCCCGACTGAGTCGTAGACTCCATCGTTGGTGGTCTCGACCCAGACGTTCTCGATTCTGTTCGGACTCCCGTTAACCAACATCCATACTCGCCCGCGGCCGGGCGGAACTAATGGGTCATTAGGGAACTGGTGGTTCTCGGGCGCTTCGTCTATTTCGATGAGCGAGGAGAATTCTCGCTCGCGTTGATCGCGCTGTAAATCGAACGTGTTGTCCGATATGTCCGTAGCGCGCTTAGCAACGTCCACCGATTCCGCCGCTTGCGAGAGTGACACCGTCGAAAGTATGACACCGACCGCACTTAAGAGTAGAGCCGCCACCGCCACCATCGCTGTGATCGACTCAGCCCTACTGCTCTTCGGTCTCTTGTCGGTCGGGTCCGTCATTCGCGTCTCCTCCGCGATCTTGTTCATCGGCGTTGGGGCAGAACTCCACCTCTTAGTCCGATCGCGTAGTCCGCGCGCTTGTTACGTCAGCTGATTGCTCTATTCGACTGAAACTGTGCACTGTCGGAGTAGCGGGCGTGCCCGCGCCGGCCGCCGGGTCGAAGACAGGAGGCGTGCCGGCAGCGAGGCCGCCCGTCCGGCCCGTCAGGGCCGGCTTGAAGACGTAAAGAAAGTTCTCACCGAGCGCCGGCAGGCGGCACGCAAGCGCAAGAGAGTCCTAGTATAGGTCGAGATACCCGAACTCGCGTAGATGCTCAACGATGCTCTGTACGTGCTCGTCCTCGGCGAGGTCAAAGCTATGCCGAAGGATGCGAGATGAGACGGTCGGTGCGTCGTCGCCCGCTAGATAGAGCGCCAGAATATATGCTCGCCGCCTCACGAGTATCGGGAACGACTTCCGGTCCTCAGCAAGCAAGATCAGATTGAGCAGTGCATCGCGCGGTTCCGACACAATCGCGCAGATGTTCTGACCAAAGGTTCCTCGGCCCCACATATCTTCTTCCTCATCCTCTGCAAGGAGGCCAAGTAGCAACGCGATATCGCCGCGACTCCAACGCAAGTTCGACACGATTGCGTTTCGAATAGCAGTGGGGCGAATGTTTCGCGGATGATAGAACACATCGCCGTGCCCAACGATGGGCGTCAACGCGAGAATAAGGGTATGCACCGCGTCTTGAGATAAGTAGTGTAGTAGGCGCCGAGCTACGACCATAGGTCTCGGATCTGATTGCGCTAGTACGAAGCAGTCGAATATGGCCTGTTGCTGGACTTCGGCATCGTCGCTGACCAATTGGAGGGTAGGATTACTGAGGTCGCTGGTGGCAACGGTGCGCATCTCCTCTAGGAATGCGCGAAGATGGTAGCTATTGAGCCTTCGTTCAGCTTCGGCGAAGCCACCCTTGTCCTCGCCGTTGACTTTGAACACCTCCTGGCAAAATTTCTTCAGATCGACCCAGAGGAACTCGTCTACTCGACCGTCGTCCGTCCGAACCACGCCTATCACTGGTATGTTCGAACTCCGGAAGCTCTTGCAGTCCTTCGCGTTGAATGGAATCCCGCGTGCGTGTCGTTCTCGAGTACTCTTTTGTGTCTGCTCGCCACCCTTCACCTGCAAGCCGACCCAGATTCCTGTCGAGACGTCGTCTTCGACAAGCTCGATCGCGGCGTCTTTGCCGAAGTCCACACGCAGATCGACCTCGAAAAATGGCACGTTGTGGTGCTCGAAGAAGTAGCGGACGGCGTTCACTGCGTCTCGTTCGATCGGTCGATTTGCGCTAACTTTCTTGTCAGCCTTCACTTCTCCCCTTTTGGATGGGCGTCGCGCGGAGAGTTCTTCGTACACTGAACTTTAACTGACAGACTTGCAAGACTATGAGATACTGAACCTGTGGCAGACGGCGTAGGCAAGCGAATCGCGACGTATCGACGTCGCCGTGGTCTAAGTCAAGCCGCGCTCGCTGGTCTCATTGGCCGATCTGAGTCATGGCTCTCGCAGGTGGAGCGGGGTGTGCGTTCAGTCGACCGCATGTCTGTATTGCTCGACCTCTCACGACTCTTGAACGTGGAGGTCCAGGCACTGACAGGAACGCCCTGGCAGCTCGCGCCGAACGGTGGCCCTCGCGCCGAGGGCCTCGGCGAGATTCGCTCGGTGCTCACGCGATACGCGAACCTTGTGGAGGACGACGTACCGGCGCCGACGGCGACGTCGCTTCGCGCGGTGGCCTCGGACCTCCACCAGGAGTACCAGGCGGCCAAGTACCTGAGCGTCATCCGCGAGCTGCCGTTGCTGATCGGGCAGGCGGACTCGGCGCTCCTGGGCGCAGCCGGGGACGACCGGGAGGCGGCGCTGTCCTATGTCGAGGCGTACGTCGTCGCCTCGAAGCTACTGACGAAGCTCGGCGTCGGCGACCTCGGTGCCGTGACTGCCGATCGGGCCGCGATGGCAGCCGGCCGGACCGACTCGAACGTCGCCCAAGGCATGGCTATCTATCAGGTCGTGACGGCCCTTCTGCGCTCCGACCAGGTCGACCAGGCCGAGCAGCTCGCCACGCGGATGGCTGAGCAGCTCGTTCCGCGCGTCCGCTCAGATGACCCGGCGCTGGTGTCAGTCGCCGGCGCGCTCTGGCTGATCTCCAGCGTGATCGCCGCCCGTCGCGCCGAGAAGTGGGAGGCCGAGCGCCGGCTCGATCGCGCTCAGATGCTCGCCGAGATGCTCGGACACGACGCGAACTACGCCTGGACCGCGTTCGGCCCGACGAACGTCGCCATCCACCGGGTGTCGGTCGCGGCCGAGCTCGGCGACCCGGCGGCAGCGCTCGACGCGGCGGCCGCGGTTGACCTCGACCGACTGCCCGAGGGACTTGCCAGCCGTCGCGCTCAGGTCAACCTCGACCTCGCCTGGGCGCAGGCACAGCGCAAGCGCGACGCCGAGGCCACGCTGAACCTCCTCGAGGCGGAGAGCGCCGCATCCGAAGCGGTCGCCCACAACGTCATGGCCCGGGAGGTCATGCGCGAGATGCTCGCGCGGTCCAAGCGTGGCCACGGCTCGGCGCTGCAAGCTCTCGCGACCCGCGCGGGTGTGCTGCACTGACGTCATGTCGTCGCCCCTCGGCCTGGTGGTCTGCGGTGCTCCGCTGGCATCCCGCGCCGACGAGGTCGCGCGCGCCCTGGTCGGGGCCGGCTGGTCGATCTCGGCCGGCGTGACCGAGTCCGGAACCGGATGGATCGACGCCGACACGTTGTCCGAGGCGGCGGAAGCACCTGCGTCCACACGTCGTCGCCAGCCCGACGAGCAACGGCGAGAGAGCCGCCCCGACCACGTCGTGGCGTTTCCGCTGACCTTCAACACGGCCAACAAGATCGCCCGCGGCGTGATGGACAACCACGTGACCGGGACTCTGTGCGACGCGCTCGGCACCGGAGCGACCATCGTGTCGGTGCTGTTCGTCAATGACCGGCTGTGGGCTCACCCGGCGTGGGCGTCGACCCTTGACACGCTCACCTCGGCCGGTGTGGTGTTCCTCGACCCACACTCCGGCCGTCTGGGACCGCCTGTTCCCGTTCGTTCCGGTACAGGTGGAGATGTCGTCGCCGGCTTCGATCCCGAATGGGTCGTCCGCGCGCTGCAATCGCGCCGAGCAGCGACGGCCTGATCGCACTTCACACGACCCGCACATCTGTGCGGGTCGCACTTTTGTGCGGGTCGAGTCGCTGACCTGCGGTTTTCCTGGTGTTGCGCCCCGAACGGATCGGGAATCGCGCGACGAGTCCCTGGAGGACCGCAGGCATGGCAGCGATCAAGGTGGACACCTCGGCGTCCCGCTACAGCGTGGGCGTGGTCCCGAAGCCGAAGAACGACATGGAGGGCCGCCAGCGCACGGACCGCATCACTGGTACCCCGCTGTTCGTCACCCAGCTGATCAAGCTCGACGACGACGGCGCGGAGATCATCGCGGTGACCACTCCGGGAGCCCCTGACGTCGGTCAGGGCGCGGAGGTCCGACCGGTGAACCTGGTGGCGATTCCTTGGCAGCAGGCCCAGCGCTCCGGGGTCGCTTTCCGGGCGGACGCCATCGAGCACACGCCCGCGTCGGCACCCACGCCGAAGGGCTCGGGCTCGTGACCGCCGCGGCCCGCAGCGAAGCGCTGTGGCAGGGACTCAACCCCGCTCAGGCCGACGGCACGGAGTGCGTCATGTGCGAGCGCTCCTTCACCTGGCCCGAGCTGCCCGACGCCTACCGGCCCACTCCGGTGCCCGGCACTCGATCTGGTCCCGCCGGCATCCCTGCCGTCCCGGTGGGCCGCTCGGAGACCGGCTCGCAGGTCTTCGCGTGTGCGGGCATCTGCGCGGCCCTGGCCTGGCCCGACTGATCGGGCCGTCCGCCCCCACGGGGGTCGGGGCTGACTTCCCCGCAGCCCCGACCCCCTCCCTCGTCCCATCTTCCGGCCGGCGCGGTCCGGCCTCGGCTCACCTCGGAGTGATCGTCATGGCCCGTTCCGCCTCGTCTTCCACCCGATCCCGTCCATTCCTTCGCGCCTCCCGTACCGACGGATTCGAGATCATCACCGCCCCGACCACGCACCCCGCCGCACGTGCCGCGGGCCTGGCGATCCGGCTCCGCGCCGAGATCATGGCGGTCCTCGCCGTGGTCGCCGGCTGGCTACTGCTCACGACCTGGATGCCCTGGGCCGCTGCGCTCGCTCTCGTCGCTGTCGTGATCGCCGTCCTGGCGGCGGTGCCCGCCCTGCGCAGGTTCGTGACCCGACGAGCAATGGCGACGATGACCCGCCACCGGCTCCGTCAGGTCCTCGTCGAGAGGCGGTGCCTGAACTTCTCCCGCGCCGCTCCGCTGTTCCTGTGGTCGCATCCGACCGAGGTCGGCGAGACCGTGTGGCTGCTGCTGCGCGCCGGGATCAGCCCGTCGGACGTCGAGGGCGAGGTCGAGTGGATCGCCTCTGGGTGCTTCGCACGCGACGCCCGCGTCACCCCCACCCGTCGCATGACCGCCCTGGTCAAGGTCGACGTGATCCGCCGCGACCCGCTGGCTTGCGAGCTGATCGCCTCCGAGCTTGACGACTGGACCGCCACCACCGGCGAGGCGCCTCCGCGCGGCACTGTGATCGTTCCGCCGACGCCGGCCAACCGACACTGGTCGGGCACCGGGAACCGGGCCAGCACGTCGGTCCCCGCTCCGCGCGCGACGCTCGACGAGCACGACGACGTCCCGCTGGTCATCGACCACGCCGAGCGGGCGAAGGACGACCGGACCGCGGTGCCGGACCGTGGCGGGGACTGGTCGGACTATGTCTGAGCCGCTCCGCCTGCGTGCCTTGCTCCGCGATTGGGTCACCGCCGTCCGCACCCCGGATGTCGTGCGCGATGAGGCGCCCGCGCCGGCTGGTCTGTCGATCTGGGACCCGATCCACCTCGGGGTCGACGAGTACGGCCGTGCGGTCCGCGTGACGCTCGCCTACCGCAACGCTCTGCTGGCCGGGGAGCCCGGCGCCGGGAAGTCGGTCGGGCTGAACTGCATCGTCGGCCACGCCGCCCTGGCCACCGACTGCGGACTCTGGCTCTTCGACGGCAAGCTCGTCGAACTCGGGCTCTGGCGCACCTGCGCCGAACGGTTCGTCGGCCCGGACCTCGACGACGCCATCGACGCCCTCGACGCGCTGCAGGGCGAGATGGACCGGCGCTACGACCTGCTCGACGCCGACCGCCGCCGCAAGATCACCCCCGACGACGCCGCCCACGGCATCGCGCCCGTGGTCGTGGTGCTCGACGAGGTCGCCTACTACTCGGCCACCGTCGGCACCAAGACCCAGCGCGAAGCCTTCTCCGTGGCCGTACGCGACCTCGTCGCTCGCGGGCGGGCCGCCGGGATCATCGTCGTTGCCGCCACCCAGCGGCCGTCCTCGGACATCATCCCGACCTCGCTGCGGGACCTGTTCGGTTACCGGTGGGCGTTCCGCTGCACCACCGACTCGTCCTCGGACATCGTGCTCGGCGCCGGCTGGGCCACCCGAGGCCACACCGCCGCCGCGATCGCCCCCGAGGACAAGGGCGTCGGGCTGCTGCTGGCCGAGGGCGGCGAACCTCGCCGGATCAAGTCCGCCTACCTGTCCGACGAGCAGGTCTACGCCCTGGCCGACCACGCCGCCGCTCTGCGCGCCCGGGACGCGGCATGACCACCGCGACCGACGCTCGTGCGACTGTCGAGTCCCTCGGGGCGCGGCGACGAGCTCGTGACGCCAAGACCGCGTCGCTGGCCGAGCTCGCGACCGCCGTGCGCGCCGATCACGACCGGTGGATGAGCCACGTGGCTGGCGCCGCCGGCTGCTCGCACCCGATCCGGCTGGTCGGCACCGTGACCCACGTCGAAGCCTCCACCGGCCGGATCACCCGTGACACCCACACCACCGCGATGCCCGACGGGGTGCTCTACACGCCCTGCGGTAACCGACGAGCGAGCGTGTGCGCCGGCTGCGCGGAGACCTACCGCGCTGACACCTACCAGCTCGTCACCGCCGGCCTCGTCGGCGGCAAGGGCGTCCCGGTCTCGGTGTCCGAGCACCCGTGCGTGTTCCTGACCGTGACCGCCCCGAGCTTCGGGTCGGTCCACGCGCACCGCACCGACCGCGCCGGGCGCACCATCGCCTGCCGCCCGCGCCGCCACCTCGAGCACTGCCCGCACGGCGTTCCGCTGGCCTGCTTCGACCGCCACGACGACGACGCGCCCGAGCTGGGCCGCCCGCTGTGCCTGGACTGCTACGACCACCCCGCCCAGGCGGTGTGGAACCTGCACGCCGGGGAGCTGTGGCGCCGCACCATGATCGCCGCCCGACGCGGGGTCACCGCGCTGGAGAAGCGCCACCACATCAAGCTGCGGCTCTCGTACACCAAGGTCGCCGAGTTCCAGGCGCGCGGCGCGGTGCACCTGCACGCCCTGGTCCGCCTCGACGGCCGCGACCCCACCGACGCCGACGCCGTCCTCGTGCCCGACGCCCGGGTCGGCGCCCACCACCTCGCCACCGTGCTGCGCCGAGCTGTGGAGGACACCCGGTTCACCACCGCCCCGCACGCGGCCCGCGAAGCCGGCTGGCCGATCGCGTGGGGCGAGCAGGTCGACCCCCGCCCCGTCCGGCTCTCCCGCCTCGACCTCGACGAGACCGGCGAGATCACCACCGGTGCTGTCGCCGGCTACCTCGCGAAGTACGCCACCAAGGCCACCGAACTCGCCGGCCACGCGTCCAAGCGGCTGCGCGCCGACACGGTCCGCGAGTACGCGCGCCTCGACACCCACCCGGGCCGCCAGATCGACGCCTGCTGGCACCTCGGCACCCGCCCCGAGACCGCCGACTCCACCGAGTGGGCCGCCGGCTGGGGCCGGCTCCAGCGCTGGGCGCACATGCTCGGGTTCGGCGGGCACTTCTCCACCCGCTCCCGGCGCTACTCGACGACCCTCGGCGCCCTGCGCCAGGCCCGCCGCGACTGGCGCCGCGAGCACGCCCCACGCCCCGACGAGGACGACGAACTCGCCGACGAGGACACCACCGAAGTCATCGTCAACTCGCTGGTCTTCGCCGGCATCGGCTGGCACACCACGGCCGACGCCCTGCTCGCCAACACCTCGGCCGCCAACGCCAGAGCCAGGAGGCGAGCCGCCAAGGAGGAGACCGACACCGCAGCCTGACCAGGAGACCAACCCGATGTATCCGCGAGAGCGACTCTGGTCCGTCCAGGACCTCGCCGAGTTCCTCGGCGTCCCGATCATGACCATCTACCACTGGCGCCGCACCGGCTACGGCCCGCGAGGCACCCGCGTCGGCCGCTACGTGAGGTACCGCGAGGCCGAGATCGAGCGGTGGCTCGACGAGCAGGTCGAGAAGGTGGGGTAACCGTGCCTCGTCCACCCCTGCCCATCGGCACGTACGGCAACATCACCACGCATCCCGTGGCCGGCGGCGGCTTCTGCGCCGTCACGCGCTTCCGTGATCACGACGGCGTGACCCGGAAGGTGAAGCGGGTCGCGGCCACCGCGGCGGCGGCCAAGAACCGGCTTCGAGCGGACCTCCGCGACCGGGCGAAGGTCACCGGTGGCTCCGGGCTGACCGGCGACTCCCGGTTCTCGGTCGCGGCCGAGCAGTGGATGAGCGCAGTCGACGTCCTCGTCGAGCAGGGCCGCCGCTCGCCCGGCACCGCGCAGGTCTACCGCTCCACGCTCCAGGGGCACGTGCTGCCTGCGGTAGGGGAGCTGCGGCTGCGGGAGCTGACGGTCCCTCGCGTCGACCGGGTGGTCCAGCTCGTCCACCTCCACCAGGGCGCTCCGACGGCGAAGCTCGTCCGGACGGTGCTCTCGGGCGTCCTCGGGCTCGCGGTGCGGCACGGCGCGCTGCCGACGAACCCCGTCCGCGAGATCGCCAACGTGGGCGGCCAGCCGAAGCGGCGACCTCGGGCGCTGACCGCCGAGGAACGGAAGGCATGGGTGAGCCGACTGGCCGGCGACGAGGACGCCCGGCGCAAGGACCTGCCCGACCTGTGCGCGTTCATGCTCGCGACCGGTGTGCGGATCGGTGAGGCACTGGCGCTGAGCTGGGACGAGGTCGACCTGGACGCCGGCACCGTGGCGATCGACTGGACGGTGATCCGGATCAAGGGTGTCGGGCTCGTGCGCAAGGCGACGAAGACCAGCGCCGGGGAGCGCACGCTGGTCGTTCCCGGGTACGGGCGCTCGATCCTGCGGCGGCGCTTCCTCGCGGCCGGCGGTCGCGGCCCGGTCTTCCCGGACTCGCTCGGCGGATGGCGGGACCCGTCCAACACGCTGCGCGCGCTGCGGGCGGCCCGGGGCTCGGAGGAGTTCGCCTGGGTCACGTCGCACGTGTTCCGCAAGACGGCCGCGACGGTGCTCGACGGCGCCGGGCTGACCGCTCGGGAGATCGCCGACCAGCTCGGGCACGCGCAGGTGTCGATGACGCAGAACCGGTACCTGGGCCGGCGGGCGGTGTCCTCCTCGGCGGCCGAGGCCCTGGAGCGCGCCCACCACGACGAGGGTCAAGAGGACGTTTCCGACCCGTAAGCGGTACCGCGATCTCGTACAACTCCACAGTGGAACGCCCTGAGCAGGGAGTTCGGTGGGCCCCGTGGGACTCGAACCCACAACCAACGGATTAAAAGTCCGTAGCTCTGACCCATTGAGCTAGAGGCCCGCGACCACGCCGAGCCGCAGGGAGAGCGTAGCTGGGCGGACCCGCAGAGCCGTCAGGAGCAGGCCGAGCGCCTCGCATGTTGGTCCGTTCAGCGCATCCATCGTGGCGTTCGGCGAACGCCGCCCGCTGCGGGAGGTCGGAGCGCTGCATACACGGCGTCCCACTCCGTGCCATCGGCTGTCACTCACCGGGGGAGGCGCTGTGACGACCAGCCCGGTCCGGACGACTGTTTCTCCTGTTCAGAGGGCTGAATCGAGATCCGACGCCGCCACCGGGCGCGACACGCCGGACGGGAACACCGGGTGATGTTCTGACGCAGTGTCACCGAAGGTCACCGCTGGGTCACCGTCGTGCAGCGGAGAGGAAACGAGTACGAACAGCGGGTACCGGAGGTCTCGCCTCCGGCACGCACAACCGATGCGGTAGGTCGAGCACTCCCCGATCTCGACGCCTCGCCTGCCGCGACGCCTACCCGCGGGCCCCGACCGAGCGCTTGACGCCCCAGGCGCGCCGGCCGCACCGAGAGGAGCCACCGGCATGTCGATGGCTGTGGTCATGTCCGAGATGCCCGACGTTTGGCGCAAGGTGCTCGCCGAGCACGTGCCGGACGGGCACCAGAACTGCCGCGAGTGCTTCCAGGGCGGGTCCCGGGCGAGCTGGCCGTGCCAGACCTACCGGATCGCCCAGGAGGCGAAGTGGGTCGCCGAGGGCGGCCTGCCCGGCACCGGCCCGCACGGCCCCGGCCCGAGCCGCACCCGGATCAGCCCGCCGGAGAACCAGCCGGGCCCGCCCTCGGCCCTCTCGGAGCCGCTCTCCGAACCCTCACCGAATCCTCTGCCCGGCTCGCTGTCGCAGCCTCGGGGCCGCTATGACGGACCCCTCCACGGGACGCCGCTCGCGTCGCGACCGGAGCCGCCCACGACCGGCGACTGGCCCCTGTCGGCCTCCGCCGGATCGGCGTTCGACGACCGCCCCCTCGCGGGCGACCCGCGCGGCGAGACGTCGGGCGCGACGACCGCAGAGCGCTCCTACGGATCGACCTTCGACGCGCCCTACGGCTCGTCCTTCGGCGTCGACGACCGGATGCACGCCTCGCGCTGGTAGGCGAGGCCCCGAAGACAGGCAGGCCCCCGGAGCTGCTCCCGTCCGCTCCGGCCGATGCCGGGCGGATCGGGCCCCGACTGGACGAGTGTCGGGGAGCTCCGGGGGCTGGTGTCCTGCCTGGATTCGCTGGCCGCCCTGCCGCGACGATCAGTGCGATCGCTGAGATCGCTGCCCGCGGACCGGCCATTCCACGGCCTTCGAGCGGCTAGCTGACGGACACCTCACGAGTCCTGTCGTTCTTCAACGCTGGACCACCTCCTCTCCCGTGTACGTCCCAACGTAGGCGCGTGGAGATCACCCCGCAAACGCCTTCCGGCGGGTGCCGTTGACAGGCAACCGAACGGTTCCCTATTGTCGAATAGGCAACCTTCTGGTTGCCTGATCGGAGTGGTGATGGACGAGGTGTTCCGCGCTCTCGCCGACCCCAGTCGGCGGGCGCTGCTCGACGCGCTGCGCGACCGCGGCGGCCAGTCGCTGCGCGAGCTCGGCGAGGGTCTGGAGATGACGCGCCAGGCCGTCGCGAAGCACGTGGGAGTGCTCGAGGACGCGGGTCTCGTCGTCACCTCGTGGCACGGGCGGGAGAAGCACCACCACCTCAACGCCGCGCCGATCAACGACGTCGCCGACCGGTGGATCCGGCGGTACGACCGGGCGCGGGCGGAGGCCCTCGCCGACCTCAAGACAGCGCTCGAGGAGACCGAGATGTCCGACGACTTCGTCTACGTGACCTACATCCGCACGACGCCCGAGAAGCTCTGGCAGGCGCTGACCGACCCGGCGTTCATCACCCGCTACTTCGACGGCGGCGGGCCGAAGTCGGACTGGACGGTCGGCTCGAAGGTGCTGTGGTCGATGCGGGGCGAGGAGCACCACGACTGGGACCAGCGCGTCCTCGAGGCCGACCCGCCGCGGCGGCTGTCGTACAGCTGGCACAACTACCAGCCGGAGATGGCGGAGATGTTCGGCTGGAGCGACGAGCGGCTCGCCGAGCTACAGCAGGAGAAGATCTCGAAGGTGACGTTCGACATCGAGCCGGCCGGTCAGGCCGTGAAGCTGACCGTCACCCACGACGACTTCGCGCCCGACAGCGAGATGCGCGCGGGTGTCTCGCAGGGCTGGCCGGCGATCCTGTCGAACCTCAAGTCGGTGCTGGAGACGGGCGAGCCGATCGTCACCGAGTGAACGTCAGCCCCGGGAACGCCAGGCGGAGAGGTCGTCGGCGGAGCGGGTGTTGACGATCCGCTCCACCGGCACCTCGCACTCCTCGGCGCGCTCGGCACCGTAGGGCTGCCAGTCCAGCTGGCCGGGGGCGTGCGCGTCGGTGTCCACGACGAACTCGCAGCCCGCGGCGAGGGCCTGGCGCAGCAGCGAGCGCGGGGGGTCGAGGCGCTCCGGACGCGAGTTGATCTCGACGGCCACGCCGTTCTCGATGCACGCGTCGAACACCGCCTCGGCGTCGAACGTCGACGGCGGCCGCGTCCCCCTCCCACCGGTGACGAGGCGCCCGGTGCAGTGCCCGAGCACGTCGACCAGCCGGTGCGACACCCCGGCGACCATACGGGCGGTCATCACCTCGCTCGGCGCCCGCAGCTTCGAGTGCACGCTGGCGACGACGAGATCGAGCTCGGAGAGCAGGTCGTCGGGGGCGTCGATGTCGCCGTCCTCGAGGATGTCGACCTCGATGCCGCGCAGCAGGCGGAACGGCGCGAGCTCCTCGTTCACCTCGGCGATGACGTCGAACTGCCGCCGCCGGCGCTCGGGGGTGAGGCCGTTGGCGACGGTCAGGTTCTCGGAGTGGTCGGTGAGCACCATCCACTCGTGCCCGAGGTCGCGGGCCGTGCGCGCCATTTCGAGGATGTCGCTGCCGCCGTCGGACCAGGTCGAGTGCGTGTGGCAGTCGCCGCGCAGCGCGGCACGGATCGCGGCGCCGCCGGCGACGGGCTCGGTGTGGCGGGCCTCGAGATCGGCGAGCGTCGCCGACGTCCCGCCGTCGAGGATCTCGGTGACGACGGCGGCGGTCTTCTTCCCGACGCCCTTGAGGTCGGTCAGCGTGCCGGCGCGGGCGCGGCTCGCGACGTCGTCGGGGTCGAGCTCGGCGAGCTTCTCCGCCGCGGAGCGGTACGCCTTCACCCGATAGGTCTCGGCTCGCTCGCGCTCGAGGTAGAAGGCGACGGCGCGCAGTGCGGCGATCGGGTCACCGTCGACGGGGAGGGCGGTCACCTGTCCAGGGATACCGCACCCGGAACCGGCGTGGGCCACGCCACCACGGACAATCGGTGACGGGAGATGCGATGGAGGAGGTCTGCTCGTGCGGGTGACCGGAGTCGGGCACGCGGGGATGCGCTTCGAGACCGCGGGCGGCAGCGTGCTGTGCGACCCGTGGGTGAACCCGGCGTTCTTCGCGTCGTGGGTGCCGTTCCCGGACAACACAGGACTCGACTGGGCGGCTCTCGGTGCCTGTGACTACCTCTACGTCTCCCACCTGCACCGCGACCACTTCGACGCGGACAACCTGCGTGACCACGTCTCCAAGGACGCCCGCGTCCTGCTGCCGGACTACCCCACCGACGAACTCGAGAACGAGCTGCGCGCGCTGGGGTTCACGCACTTCGTGCGCACCGAGACCGGCGTTCCGCAGGAGCTCGACGGCGGTCTGCGCTTCATGATCACCTCACTGAAGGGCCCCGGCGACGGGCCGATCGGCGACTCCGCGCTCTCCCTCGACGACGGGACCGCGCGCGTCGTCAACCAGAACGACGCGCACCCGCTCGACATCCCGAAGCTGCTGGAGTTCGGCGCCTACGACGCGCACTTCACGCAGTTCTCCGGCGCGATCTGGTGGCCGATGGTCTACGACCTGCCCAAGGCCGCGAAGCGCGAGTTCGCCCGCCGCAAGCGCATCGGCCAGGAGGACCGGGCCATGCGCTACATCCGCGAGGTCGGCGCGCCGCACATCTTCCCGACCGCCGGCCCGCCGTGCTTCCTCGACGACGAGCTCTTCCGGTGGAACGCGCTGGGCTACGAGGGCGTCGAGGGCGAGTCGATCTTCACCGACCAGTGGGAGTTCCTCGCGCGGATGCGGGAGCTGGGGCACTCGGCCGGATCGGATCAGGAGGGCCACCTGCTGCTGCCGGGGACCACTGCCGAGATCGGCCACGGCACCGTCACCGACCTGACCCACCCCGTCCCGGACGCCGAGATCGAGACGATCTTCCTTGACAAGGAGCGCTACCTGCGCGACTTCGCCGAGCGCGTCCGCCCGGCGATCGACGCACAGAAGGCGCGCTGGTCGGCGCCGCAGGCCGACATCCTGCGCCAGCTCAAGGAGTGGATCGAGCCGCTGATGAAGCGCGCCGACCACATGTGCGACGGCATCGGCGGCCCGGTCCGCATGGACCTGCACGGGATGCCCGAGGGCACCCCCGGGATCGACGAGGAGGGCACGCTCTCCCTCGCGTTCGACTTCCCGGCCCGCGAGATCCGCGTCTGGAACGGCGAGCAGGCGCGCTACCGCTGGGGCGTGCCGGCGACGCTGGTACAGACGAACATCGACACCGGCGAGGTCGACTGGTCCAACTCGCTGTTCCTCTCGGTGCGGTTCACCGCCAGCCGCGTGGGCCAGTACAACGAGTACCTCTACACGTTCTTCAAGTGTCTGTCCGAGGAGCGGATGGACTACGTGGAGAACTGGTACGACGCGCAGAACGACGACGGCCGCGACATCGAGCTCGACGGCTGGCGCGTGCAGGCCCGGTGCCCGCACCTGTCGGCCGACCTGTCGAAGTTCGGCTCGGTCGACGGCGAGGTCCTCACGTGCTCGCTGCACAACTGGAAGTTCAACCTCAGGACCGGTCGCTGCCTGACCTCCGCGGGCCACGAGATCCGTGCCAGCAGGATCGACGCCGAGAAGCTGGGAGAGTAGAAGGCGTGCTGCGCATCGGTCCCCTCGAGCTGCCGACGCCGGTCGTGCTCGCGCCGATGGCGGGCATCACCAACGTCGCCTTCCGCCGCCTCTGCCGCGAGCAGGGCGCGGGGCTCTACGTCTGCGAGATGATCACCGCGCGGGCGCTGGTGGAGAAGCATCCCGGCACCGCCGAGATGATCGCTTTCGACCCGGACGAGAACCCGCGCTCGATGCAGCTCTACGGCGTCGACCCGGTGACGATCGGGCGCGCGATCGAGCGCATCGTCGACGAGGACCTCGCCGACCACGTCGACCTCAACTTCGGCTGCCCGGTCCCCAAGGTCACCCGCCGAGGCGGCGGGGCGGCGCTGCCGTTCAAGCGGCGGCTGTTCGGTGCGATCGTGCGCACGGCCGTCGAGGCCGCGTCGCGAGGCGGGCTGCCGCTGACGGTGAAGATGCGCGTGGGCATCGACGACGACCACGTGACGTTCCTGGACGCCGGCCGCATCGCCGCCTCCGAGGGCGCCGCGTCGGTGGCGCTGCACGCGCGCACGGCCTCCCAGCGCTACTCGGGGCACGCCGACTGGGACCGGATCGCCGAGCTGCGCGACGCGCTGCCCGCGACGACGCCGGTGCTGGGCAACGGCGACATCTTCGCCGCCTCCGACGCCGTGGCGATGATGGAGAAGACGGGCTGCGACGGGGTCGTCGTGGGGCGCGGGTGCCTCGGGCGGCCGTGGCTGTTCGGCGAGCTCGAGGCGGCGCTGGCGAGGCGCCCGATCCCGACGCCACCGACGCTCGGCGAGGTCGCCGCGGTGATGCGCCGGCACGTGGAGCTGCTCATCGCCCACCACGGCCACCACAAGGGCGTGCGCGACTCGCGCAAGCACATGTCGTGGTACCTGCACGGGTTCCCGGTCGGCTCGGAGCTGCGCCGGGAGCTCGGGATGATCGACGGCCTCGACCGTCTCGACGAGCTGCTCGCGAAGCTCGACCACGACCTGCCGTTCCCCGCCGACGCCGACGGGCCGCGCGGACGCCAGGGCTCGCCCGCGCACGTCACGCTGCCCGAGGGCTGGCTCGACGACCCCGAGGACGACACCGTTCCCGCGGCCGCCGACGTGATGCACAGCGGCGGCTGAGGCTACTCTTCGTGCCCGGTGGATTCGGGCACGTCACGGCAGGCACGCACCGTTCGCGCAGGACCACCGGCGCGGGCGACTCAAGGTGGGCCGAACGGGTCGATGCCTGATGCTTCTACGCAGCGTCACCTGCGCCGGACGATTGAAGTTGCGGGCGACGCGGGGAATGGCCGTTACATCGCGGTGATCCGGGGCGACACTAGAGACGGGACGGAGGTGGTGTGTGTGCGGCTGGTCGGGCTGCTCCAGGGACGTGGGAGCGCGGCGGTGACGACCGCGGAGCCGACACGCACCGAGAACGGCGAGAACGGCGAGGCCTCCGTCACCTGCAGTTTCCCCACCAAGCCGATCGTCGGGCTCGAGGCCGTGGCGACCGGGGAGACGACGCCCGACGATCGGACCGACCAGGCGCGGGCCCACGAGGCCGCCGCCGAGGTCCTCGCCGACCGCGGCGACTGGCGCCGCGCGTACCACCACCTCAAGGCCGCCGTCTCGCTCGTGCGCGACGAGCGGACGCTCCCGTCGGGAGTGCCCGACCAGTTACGCGTCGAGGTCGATCGTCTCCGGCGCGAGCGGGCGGAGGCGCGCGAGCAGAGCCGCCGCGACAGCCTCACGGCGACCTGGAACCGGCGCTACCTCGACGAGCGGCTCGGCACGCTGCTGCCTAATGCTTCTGTCAAGCGGCTTGGACCGGCCGATGGTCGAGACGGTAAGGCTGGCGGGTGCGCAACATGGCGTGCAGGACGTTGACCCGCCGGCGAGCGAGCGCAATCACGGCTTGTTGAT